>JBKPPH010000096.1:0-7677 GCA_046733535.1 Acidobacteriota bacterium | reverse complement strand
ACTGACTGTCTCCAAGAATGATCTTGGAGTTTTGAGGGCAAAGCCCTGACTGTGTCCAAGCTCGACATCCGACTTTTGAGGCAGCGCACTCTAAACTGAATCTCGACAGCTATCGAGGAAGGCTGTAAACTTTCTCTCGTTCACCGCCATTTTGAGAGGACCCCAATTATGAAGGCTCTAGTTCGGTATTCACGCCGGCAGCGTTCGATGCTTTGCTCTGCCCTGTTGACGCTCGTCTTTTCTCTTACTGCCTTCGGCCAGTCTGAACCGCTCATGAAGGTCGATGCGGGAAATGGCGGACACAATACACTGCAAGGCGATGTGGTTACACCGAACGGACAGCGATTGGACCATCCGGTGCTGGTGAGGCTCTCAACTCCGCGCGGTGAAATCACTACGACCTCAAACGGCAACGGCTCATTCGTTTTTCGAAACCTTACTGCGGGCCGATATACCGTCATGATCGATGCCAGCGATGGGTATGCTATAGCTACCGAGCAAGTTGAGATTAATGAGTCGGGCAGCGGTGGAATGAACCGCATTGGAGAAATCTACACTGTGCAGATCCATTTGCGTCCCGCTTCCGGGCAACCGATTACGAAGGGTGTCATCTCGGCGAATGATCCTCCGCAAGCTGCTCTCGACCTCTATAACAAAGCACTCACGTCGGTAAAGGACGGCAACAGAGACAAAGCCATCGAACAACTCAAGGCCGCCATCGCGATTCACCCGTCGTTCGTGGCTGCACTAAACGGACTCGGCGTTCAGTACATGAAGATGGGTAATTTCAAAGAGGCTTACGAGGCGTTTAGCAGTGCCCTCAAAATCACACCGGACAGCTTTATTCTTCATCTGAATTGCGGCATCACGCTCTTCTCCCTGAACAAGCATGCAGAAGCAGAAGCGGAGTTCACCACGGCGCTCTTGAAAAACGGCACGTCAGGCGCTGCCTATATCTACAGGGCCCGCTCGCTAATCGCTCTCAATCGCCTGGACGATGCAGCAAAGGACCTGAAGCGGGCAGTCGAAATCGGCGGAGATGATGTGAAGATAGCGCACCGTTTCCTCGCCGGTATTTATGTTGAGAAAGGTGAAGCAGCCGAGGCAGTCAAGGAGCTGGAGCTCTATCTCAAGGCGACACCCACGACTAAGGAAAGTGAACAGATCAAGAATTTGATCAAGGAGTTGAATAAGAAAGCCGGCGGTGAGTAGGCCGTTCGCGGCGGCCGGACGTTTCGTGCCGCCAACAATCTCAGTGAGCCTGCGGTAGAAACAAGCACAGTCAGCGTTAAGACGTTAAGAAGTTCTGGTAGTCTGTACCTCTCCTCCCTCAACGTCCCAGAAATTAACCGTGTTGTAACTAATTCTATTTACGTAAACCTTCACATTCACTCTTATGCAAACTAACGCACCCGAACTCACCGGCCAATGGGCGCATGGAAATTCCATCCGCCGGCAGACCGAGATTCTTCGCGACGCCAACATCGCCCTGACGGAGAACCTCAGCCTCGACAAAGTACTCGAAACACTGCTCGACTTCCTCAGCAAGCTTGTTCCCTTTGACAGTGCGAACGTGATGCTGCGTCATGGAGAGTCGCAATTTGTCGTCGGCGCCCTCAGATATCAGGGTACAGAGACCTCTAGATTCATAGCTTTCGACGTCAAAACAAATCCCCTTTTGCAGCGCATATGTTCGACTAAGCGGAGTGTGATCGTAGCGGACACACACCGGCAGCATGGATGGCAATGGGTCAACGGCGCCGGTCACGTTCGCAGTTGGCTCGCCGTGCCACTGGTTGCAGGAAGCGAGGTCATCGGCCTCTATTCGATGGACAAAGCAGAACCGTTTTTCTTCAAGTCAGAGCATGCACGCCTCGCCGAAACGCTCGCCGCACGCGCCGCTACTGCAATTCGAAACGCTCAGTTGTTCGAACAAAGCCAGCATCACGTGGCGGAACTCGAGGAGCGCATTGCCGAACGCAAGCGGGCGGAAATGGCGCTGCGCGAAAGCGAAGAGCGTTATCGCGAGTTGTTTGAGAATGCGAAAGACCCCATTTACGTTCACGACCTCGACGGATATTGCAGCAGGGTGAACCGCGCTGCGGAAACAATGTCAGGCTACAAACGTGAAGAAATCGTTGGTCATAACTTTGCCGAGTTCGTGTCCGCCGAGCACATCCGGCAGGTGCGCAAAAGCTTCTGCGCAAAACTCGCTGAACAGGGTGAAAGCACTTATGAAGTCGACGTCATAGCAAAGGACGGTCGCCGTGTGCCGGTCGAAGTAAGCTGCCGTGCGATCTACGAGAACGGATTGATGGTCGGAGTTCAAGGCACAGGCCGTGACATAACCGAACGCAAGCTTGCGCAGGACGCCTTGCAAATGTTCTCGCGCCAGCTAATTGAAGGTCAGGAGGATGAGAGACGTCGAATAGCACGCGAACTGCACGATCAGATCGGTCAGGTCCTGACTGCCATCAAGATGAATCTTCATGCCGTGCAGCAAGATTGCAACACTGCGGAAGCACGTTCGCATGTCAGAGACAATATCGAAGCGGTTGATGAAGCCCTTCGCCTGGTACGGGACCTCTCAATCGATCTGCGCCCGCCGCTGCTCGACGATCTGGGCCTCGTGACAGCGCTGCGCTGGTACGTTGATCGCTACGCCAAACGCACTGGATTGAACGTCGACGTAGTAATTGAATTGCCTGACGAAAATGACCGCTTCTCGCGCGAGCTCGAAACCGCATGCTTCCGGATCGCGCAGGAAGCGTTAACCAACATTGTGCGTCACGCACAGGCCAGTCGCGTATTGGTTCAACTTTCAAAAGACGAAGGCACTCTGTGTTTATCGATAAAGGACGACGGCGTGGGGTTCAATGTCGAGGGCCTGCGCAATCGCGCGCCGCGCGTTGCCACGCTCGGATTAATTAGTATGCAGGAACGAGCACATGCCGCCGGCGGCACGATCGACATAGAGTCGGCTCCTTCCCGAGGCACTGAGGTGAGGTTCAGCCTCCAGCTCGAATCCGAAATTTGACACCCCAGTCCTGGCGAACAAATTGGCCCATCACTTCTTCAACCCTGCTAGCGGGCGTGTAGCGCTCGCCCGGACGAGGCTCAGTGTATTGGAAATACCAGCCCTCATCGCGAGCAGCGGTTAACACAGCCGGATTGTAATCGAAGAATTGCGTGACATCGATCTTTCGATCTTTCATTGCCCTGCTCCATGTTTCGTGAACAAGGCGCTGGGCTTCAGGCGACACGCGATGCACGCCACTATTTTGCTGGGCGCCGGTGCGGCACTCTTCCAGGAAAAACACTGCCTGGACCAACGAAGCTAACAAGCCACCGATATCGAACTGCACTATCGGCGTGGGAAGCGCTTCGGTGCGTCGAGAGACAAAGCTGTATGGATATCCGCGGTAGGCAATATGCATCGGCCCGGATGGTCCATGTTCTGAAACGATGTCCCAGGTGTGTGGCGCTATTTTGAAACCTGGTCTCTGTTTTAGATCCCTTATGCACGGACCAAACTCCTCGTCACCGCTGGAAGCACTGAGAAGCTTTACGCCGGGCCTATGGCTCAAAGGCCACTTACCCGTGAACGGGTTGCGGCCGGAACAGCCAATCACGTAATCACAACGCAGCATCAGTTCGTCGAGTGAATTCGAGCGAATGAGTTTATCGCCGGCAAATCCAGAAGCCTGCAAGTGTGGATCCGGATCGTAGAACCAGACGGCGTTACCCTGCTTGAGAAGCAGATTCGCCACGCCCGTTCCGATACTTCCCATGCCAACGATGCCGACTTGTTTGCCTCGGAGCGTTCGGCCTTGAAGGAACTCTGCAGTCAGTCTTTCGATCAGCCAGCGAGAGAAAATGGGACTGCCAATCTGTAGTTTGACTGCCGCTCTGGCCCATGAGATCACTGCAAACGGCGGCGGCTTCTCTTCAACCTGGACGATGCCCGAAGATGTTTGTTCTACACCGCACACTGCATACTGTTGCACGATCTCAGCAGGCACACGTGTAATGCACACTCCGGAATCGTCCAGCACGAGGACACGTCTGATACGGCGTTGGGCCAGCGCCTCGGCGGCCATTTGCCACATCCTGTCCACGTCTCTTTCGAAGTAAGGATGGAATTCTCCCGGCGGAGGTACGGTCGTCTCAACCACCGTCACTCCCATATCGCG
This sequence comes from Acidobacteriota bacterium, assembly GCA_046733535.1. Taxonomy (GTDB): domain Bacteria; phylum Acidobacteriota; class Blastocatellia; order Pyrinomonadales; family Pyrinomonadaceae; genus PSRF01. The sequence continues at coordinate 3,484 of JBKPPH010000096.1, read as the reverse complement.
CAAAGTTTTGATCACGGGAAAACTGTTTGAATAAATTTTTCCGAGTGCGAAGATGTTTTTCACAGGCAGGCCCATGGCGGCAGCAGTCCTGAAGAGTTCGACAGTCTGTTGCAACATGTGCTGCACGGCGACGAGCGCTGTATCTGCACCGAAGTCAAAGCGCGCTGCTCTGGCGCAATCCCATACAGATCGAGTGACTTCCAGGGGCGATGATTGTGAGTGTGACATAACAGAAACTGCCCTCAATAAAAACGGGGAGACTGTTATTCCGGTGGGTCGGGTTTATTTCGCTGTTTGATTAAGATGTCGATAAACGGCACTCTGTAACACCTGAATTCGGCGCCGTTTAGAGTGCGGCGGGGCTTTGCCCTCAAAACTCCAAGATCATTCTTGGAGACAGTCAGTACAGGGAGCGATAGCGACCTGGTCAACGATTGGAGTCAAAAATCCTTAGGAAATCTCGCATGCTGATCACTCACACCAAGTCGCTACCGCTCCCTGTACTGACTGTCTCCAAGCCTGACGTCCGACTTTTGAGGCAAGGCTGTGCGGCGGCCTGACGCCGCTCTGTTATCGTTCACGCCTGATCAAGGCCAGGCGGCGCCAGGCAGCCACACTGCAAGGCGTTCCGCCTTGACACTGTCAAAGGGCGACTGTTAAAGTTTCCGGTCTTTTTCTGCACTGAATTCAAGTCTGTGTATACAAAAAGGAGTTGTTTTGACTAGCGAATCAGGTTACCTCTTTACCTCTGAGTCAGTTACTGAAGGCCATCCCGACAAGATCTCCGATCAGATCTCCGATGCAGTCCTTGACGCCGCGTTAACCGTCGATCCAAGAGCCCGCGTGGCATGTGAAACGCTGGTCACCACGGGTCTCGTGGTTGTCGCCGGCGAAATCACCACCGACGCCGTGATCGATTATTCGAGAGTCGCACGCGATGCGATTCGCGAGATCGGTTACACGCGCGCAAAGTACGGTTTCGATTGCGATACGTGCGCTGTGTTGTCCGCGCTGGACCGCCAATCACCTGACATCGCCATGGGTGTTGATACCGGTGGCGCGGGCGATCAAGGATTGATGTTTGGTTTCGCCTGTAACGAGACGCCCGAGTTGATGCCGTTGCCGATCCAGTTGGCGCACCTGCTTGCACGCCGTCTTTCCGAAGTGCGCAAATCAGGTGAGCTGCCTTATCTTCGTCCGGACGGAAAGTCCCAGGTCACCGTGGAATATCGTGACGGCCGTCCGTTCCGCCTCGAAGCTGTGGTCATCTCTTCGCAGCACGATTCGAACGTGAGCAACGAACAACTGCGTTCCGAGATTGAAGAAAAGGTCATCAAACACACTGTCTCTTCCGAGTTGCTCGACAAAGATACGAAGTATCACATCAATCCTACGGGTCGCTTCGTGACGGGTGGTCCACAGGGAGACGCTGGTCTAACGGGCAGGAAAATTATCGTCGATACCTACGGAGGCTACGCGCCTCACGGCGGCGGTGCTTTCTCCGGCAAAGATCCTACGAAGGTGGATCGTTCGGCTGCCTACATGGCGCGTTATGTCGCGAAGAACATCGTCGCCGCCGGACTCGCGGATCGCTGTCTGGTCCAACTCGCTTACGCGATCGGTGTTGCCGATCCGGTTTCCGTGCTCGTCGATACCGCAGGCACGGGACGCATCAGCGAAACTGCTTTGGCGAAGCTCGTGCGAGATAATTTCGAACTGACGCCACAGGGAATAATCGAATCACTAAATTTGCGCCGGCCGATCTACAAAGCTACCGCTGCTTACGGCCACTTTGGACGTAATGAGGAAGGCTTCAGTTGGGAAAAGACCGACAAGGCTGAAACTCTGCGTGCAACTGCCGGCATCTGAAAATCAAGTCATCACATCGAGGAATAATAACGTATGAGCGCTACACCGTCCGTCGAATTCGACGTGAAAGATATTGGCCTGTCGGGCCATGGCAAACAACGCATTGAATGGGCCGAGCGCGAAATGCCAGTGCTCCGCCTCATCCGTGAACGGTTCGCGGAAGAGAAACCGCTTAGTGGAACTAAGCTCGTCGCCTGTGCCCACATCACCACAGAAACCGCCAACCTGGCGCGCGCACTGCAAGCCGGCGGCGCAGAAGCAATCCTGATCGCTTCTAATCCTCTTTCGACGCAGGACGATGTCGCTGCATCACTCGTGTCCGATTGGGGGATTCCAGTTTACGCCATCAAGGGCGAATCTACCGACACCTATAATCGTCACGTAAGAACCGCGCTTGATTCGCACCCCGACATCATCATCGACGACGGCTCTGACGTCGTGGCCACACTTCTCAAGGAACGCAGCGGACAGATCAAAGAAATCATCGGCTCGACTGAAGAGACAACCACCGGTATTCAACGTCTCAAGGCGATGGAGACGGCTGGTGTGCTGCCCTTCCCTTCAATCGCGGTGAACAACGCGCAAACCAAACACTTCTTCGATAACCGTTACGGAACGGGTCAATCGACGCTCGACGGCATTATCCGCGCGACAAACATTCTACTCGCCGGTCGCACGTTCGTCGTGGTTGGTTACGGATGGTGCGGCAAGGGCGTGGCCCTGCGCGCGCGCGGTATGGGCGCGAACGTCGTCGTGACGGAAGTCGATCCGATCAAAGCTGTCGAAGCAGTGATGGATGGATTTCGTGTAATGCCGATTGCGGAAGCGTCGTCCATCGGCGATATCTTTGTGACTGTGACCGGAAATCGTCACGTCATCGACGGCGAACATTTCTCACGGATGAAAGATGGAGCCATCGTCTGTAACAGTGGACACTTCGATCTCGAACTCAATCTCGTTGCGCTGCGTGAGATGGCAGGAAGCGATCCGGTGACGATGCGTCCTTTCGTCGAGGAATACAGAATCCAGTCAAGCGGCCGGAAGGTCATCGTGCTTGGCGAAGGCCGTTTGATCAACCTCGCCGCTGCCGAAGGACATCCGGCGAGCGTGATGGATATGAGCTTCGCGAACCAGGCGCTGTCGGTTGAGTATCTGGTGAAGAACAAAGGCAAGCTGGAACCGGGTGTTCACCTTCTGCCTGCGGAAGTCGACATGGAGATCGCGAGTTTGAAGTTACGCGCGCTCGGCATCTCGATCGATACGCTGACCGCGGAACAACTCGAATACATCTCGAGTTGGGAAACCGGAACTTAATCTAAAAGATTTTCACGCAAAGGCGCAGAGGGCGCGGAGGAATCTTCCTCTGCGCCCTCTGCGTCTTTGCGTGAGATATTGTTGCTCAGGTTCGTACACGCGAAAGGAAGTAGGTACCCGCTGCGGCGAAGATCAGCAGTGGCGACCAGCCGGCGACTGAGGGCCGCAGCATTCCGTGATTTCCGAGTTGTTGAAAGCCGCCGCCGACCGCCCAGTACGCGATACCGACAACCACCGCGGCACAAAGCGCAATCACAGTTCCCTTGCGTCCGAATGACACGGCCAGCGGCATTCCGATCAA
>JBKPPH010000095.1:0-17662 GCA_046733535.1 Acidobacteriota bacterium | reverse complement strand
TTTCCTCCACCGCCGGTTACGCTCCGGCAACGAAGCTCAACTTTCGTTGAGCCGCTTTGCTCCCTTCGGCGGGTCCTTGCCTCCGGGTGCCATTCGTTTTTATTCGAATGGCTCGAGAAAGTCTCGCAACCTTCTCTAGCTAAGCCTTTCGGCTTCGATCAGGGCGTCAATAGAATCAACAGCCGCCTGTCTCTTCTCTCGTTCGGGCGTCACCGCACCGATTGCCGATCCCTTTTTCGGTCTCGAAGGCCGCAACCCTCGCGACAGGGGGTTTATACTCCTAGACGATTTTTAGAGCAACTTTTTTTGTGTTTTATTTCGAGGATGATTTTTTACTTCTTGATTTTCTTCAGCGCTGCAACGATCTTGCTCTGCAGTGCTTTCATTTCTTCTTCTCCTTTGTATTTTGTGCGCGGCCAGAAAAAACCTTTCAAGCCATCCTTCTTTCGTCGCGGCACTACGTGCACGTGCAAATGCGGCACACTCTGACTCACACGATTATTCATCGCGACAAAAGTTCCCTCCGCATCGAGCGCTGCTTGTACGACACGACTCAGCAGTTGCGCAGCCTCGAAGTATGGACCGACAAGCGGCGCCGGCAGATCGCCGAGTGTTTCCACATGTTCTCGCGGCACGAGCAAAGTATGACCGTGAAATAGCGGACGATGATCGAGGAATGCGACCGCATTCTCATCCTCGTAAACTACAGTCGCCGGCACCTCGCCAGACACAATTCGACAAAACAGACAGTTGTCATCCATAAATATCCGTCTTCATCCGTTTAATCCGCGGTTATTCTTATCCATCGAATCCAGGCCGGATAAAACGTCGCGCCTGCGGAAACCCGTTTTCCAAACGATACCGCAAACGTTCGAGCTGTAAAATCAACGCTACAATGGAGTCGGCGCGCTCGGGCAAAGATAGTTGCATCAACCGCCACGCCGCAATCGAACGATCGATACCGACCAGCGCGACCTTCGCCGATCCGTCGGAATCCTTCGGAATATCAGCCAATTCCGGATCTTCTTCCTCTCGCCGGCCCGAGAGCGCGCGGATCGTCTTCACCGCGATTTGATACTGATACCATTGAATCACTTCGCGCGCATCTTCCAGGTGTTCGCGATCGTTTTCCGTGGTGCGCAGCTCGCTCATCTCAATTGTCTGATCAAACTCGCGAAACCAATCACTGGCTGCATTCGCATACTTCTTGCCGGATCTCGCAAGCGGATGATTGTCGATGAGTTGTCTTCTTCGCTGAGATCGTTTTTCTTCTCCTTCGGCAGGCGCGGTAAGATCGACGCGTGCCTCTCTGGCCCACTCAACAACCATCTCGCGCGTTTCAAGAAAAATCGCACCGAGTTCTCGCCAGAATGCTTCATTGCGAACGTCGCGGCTCTCGGGTGAATCGTCGTCTTCCTGCTCGGTCGCATAGACCAGACAACGTGAGGTTAAAGGACACCGTTCACACCAACGATCGCAGTAGTTGTAAATGCCTGAAATCAAGTCAGGATTATTGGCGAGTTCGGTGAGGGTTCTTCGTTGCATTGATTTGTCTCCTTGATGAGGATTAAGGTTGCGCCATTCTATGACAAATCAATTCTCCGCGTCACGATCCTTTTTAGTTGTCCTGCTGCTCGGATGGGCCACCGCGATCTCGGCGCAGCAGAAGTCGTTCAACTACGGGTTCGTTAGTCCGAACACAAAGACAGATCTAAAACTCGAAGAAGCGATCAAGGGAATGAACTCGCCTGAAGAGGTGCGGTTACGCGCGAAGGCGATCAACTTGAGTTGCGTCCTGAGAACGAGAATCCGCGCCTTCAAAGCACTGGGATCCTGGAACGATGGCGCCGAGCACTCCGTCATGCTGCGCGTCAAAAGTGATGGACCGACACTCCGCTATGTTCTCGCGCGTATGGGCCGCGATGCACAGCAGAAGTACGTGATCTACTTTCACCCGCGACCGAAGGGTTTAGCAGATCTTTACACGTTGCGGCTACGAAGGCGTGCGACAAATTTTGTCGCGCTTGCAAATACATTGGAGCGCGCCGGGATTCCGTTTCGGACGTTGGTGCCTGCCGGCGCGACGACAGCCGTTTACATCATCGATCTAGATCGCGACTTGCGTCCAAAGATCCTAAACGCCGCCCGCCGTCTCCGCGCCCACGTAACGCGCGAAGCGGGCAATGCTGCTTTGTTCGGTGATGACCAACGAGAAAAGGCTAAGACGATCTTCGAGCAGGAAATCAAAACCTACGAAGCGAAGAACCCAAACCTGCCGCCGCCGTGCGACGTAAAAAATAACCACGGATTGCACGGATCAAGGCCGGATTAGCGCGGATAAGCACTAAATCCGTTCTAAATCCGTCGAATCCGCGGTTAAACTGGTTTCACAGCTTTCGCGAACGCGGCGGTGTTGAGAGTGTTCAGAACTTCCTTGCGCGTGACCCATCCGCGGCGCGCCATCGCAACCCCGTACTTCACATTGTTCATGGCCTTCACTGAATGCGCGTCGGTTGAAATCACAAATTTGATCTTCCTCTTGCGCGCCTCGCGCACCCAGCGCGGCTCCAGGTCGAGACGGTAAGGATCGCCATTGATCTCGATCGCCGCCTGCGACTCCGCAATCACATCGAGAATGCGCTCAACGTCACACTCGAACGGCGGCCGGCGTTGCAGCAATCGTCCCAGCCCGTGTCCCCAAATTTTGAACACCGGATACCGCATCGCCTTCGTGATCCGCTCGGTCATCTTCGCCGAATCCATCTTGTAACGCGCGTGAATGCTGGCCACGATCACGTCAAACTTCTCGAGCACATCATCCGGATAGTCGAGATGGCCGTCAGCAACGATGTCAGACTCAGTGCCCCGCAGGATTTTGATCGACACCTTTTCCTGCACCTCGTCGATCTCGTCCCACTGGCGTCTCAACCTGTCGACCTTCAGCCCGTTCGCGTAAATCGCCGTCGGCGAATGGTCCGTGATCGTGATGTACTTCATCCCCATCTCTTCAGCGCCGCGCACCATTGCTTCGAGCGTGTGAATGCCATCGGAATAAGTCGTGTGGCAATGGACCATGCCCTTCACGTCCGCCTCAGTCACGAGGTCGTCAGGCAGTTTTTTCCCGAGTGCCGCTTCAATCTCACCCTCGTTCTCGCGCAGCTCCGGCGGGATGTAGGCCATGCCGAGGTGCTCGTAAATCTCTTCTTCGCTGCGCGGCGAACGCGCCAAACCCTTCTTTTTTCGCGCCGCCTGCTCCATCACTTTTGCGACGTGCGCTTCGGATCCCGTTCTAACAAAGAGCGACACTGCAAACTCTTTCGGCGTCACCACCATCAGCGACACCGGCGCGCCGTCCGCGAACTGCGCGACACACTCGTTTGGACCATCCGACTGGCTGGACAAGATCAGCGGAAAGCGCAGGAACTGTTCGACAACTCCGGCCGGCTTTTTCGAACTCGCAACGAGGTCGACGATCCCGATCGTCTCTTCCCAACGACGCAACGACCCGGCAACGCTCACGTCGACAACTCCGTCGATCGACTTTAAATACTCAATCGCCTGGTCCGCAGTGCTCCATGCGTGATGAAGATGCAAACGTTGCCTCGCCTTTTTCGCCGGGTTCGCGATCTTGTCGAGCAGGCGCTCTGCGGTTTTTGGTCCAAAGCCTTTTAGTTGCTGCAAGCGCCCGGTTTCGGCGGCGGCCTTTAGCTGCGCGATAGAACTGATTCCCACTTCGTTGAGTTGCTTTATCTTCTCGATGCTCAGTCCCGGTACCGTTGAAAGCTCCACCACGCCGGCCGGAAACTCTTTGCGCAGTCCATTCAAAACTGAAGACTCGCCCGTGAGATACAGTTGTTTGATTTGGGAAGCGAGGGCGTCGCCGATTCGCGGCAGCGTCGTCAGTCGATCTTCTTTGACGAGCTGATCGAGATTGGCAACGCCTTGAATCGCGCGCGCGCCTGCGTTGTAGGCTTTCGCTTTGAAACGAAATTGACCGCCTTTCAACTCCATCAACTGCGCGATCTCCTGCAACGCAGCGGCGACGCCGAAGCGGTCGAGTTGGGCTTTTTGGCTTTCAGACATACAACTATAATTACCCCATCATGGCAATAGCATCAATCAATCCTACGACAGGGGAAACTCTAAAAACTTTTCCGGCTTTATCCGCAGCGCAGATCGAAGAGAAACTTCAACTCGCAGCAGACACATTTCGCGATTATCGCCACACGCCGTTCGCCGATCGCTCGCGCACGATGCAGCGTGCAGCGGAGATCCTCGAAAGCCAGAAGCATGAACTCGGCAAGCTGATGACGACCGAAATGGGCAAGCCGATCAAGGCCGCTGTCAGCGAAGCGGAAAAATGTGCCTGGGTCTGCCGCTACTACGCTGAAAACGCTTCGCGTCATCTCGCCGATCAGATCGTAGAAACAAACGCGCGAAAAAGCTACGTGCGTTTCCAGCCGCTTGGGCCGGTGCTCGCTGTGATGCCGTGGAACTTTCCGTTCTGGCAGGTCTTTCGTTTCGCCGCACCAGCTCTGATGGCCGGAAACGTCGGACTACTCAAACACGCTTCGAACGTGCCGCAGTGTGCACTCGCCATCGAAGAGATCTTCACGCGCGCCGGATTTCCAAAAGGTGCTTTTCAAACTCTGTTGATTGGCTCAGACGCAGTCGAGAAGATTTTGAACGATCCCCGCGTGATGGCTGCAACGTTGACCGGAAGTGAGCCCGCCGGCAGCAGCGTCGCTTCCATCGCCGGAAAACAGATCAAGAAAACGGTTCTGGAGCTCGGCGGCAGCGATCCCTTCATCGTCATGCCTTCGGCCAATCTCGACGAAGCGGTGACGACCGCGGTCAAAGCACGAACCATCAACAACGGACAATCGTGCATCGCCGCCAAACGCTTTATCGTTGCAAGCGAGATCTACGACGAGTTTGAACGCCAGTTTGTGAGCGAGATGCAGGCACTGCCAATCGGCGATCCGATGGAAGAGTCCACGGAGATTGGACCACTCGCGACTCCGCAGATCGTGAACGATCTCGAAGAGCAGGTGAAAAAAGCAACGGCGAGTGGCGCGCGTGTGTTAACCGGTGGAAAGAGATTGAACCGGCCGGGTAACTTCTTCGAGCCGACGGTGCTGGTCGATGTTGATGTTAACGCGCCTGTGTCGTGCGAAGAGATTTTTGGGCCAGTTGCGATGCTCTTTCGCGTTCGTGACATCGACGAAGCGATTCGGATCGCGAATGCGACGCAGTTTGGCCTCGGTTCATCCGCGTGGACCAACGACGCGCACGAACAGACTAAGTTCATCGAAGAGCTTGAAGCCGGAGCGGTGTTCATCAACGGGATGGTCGCGTCAGATCCGCGGCTGCCGTTTGGCGGCGTGAAGCATTCCGGGTACGGGCGCGAACTAGCGGAGTTTGGGATCCGCGAGTTCGTGAACATCAAGACCGTTTGGATCGGGCAGAGCGCGAAGAGTGAGACGGAGTGATTTCTCTTTCGGCGCGAACGAGCTGTGGCTCAACCGAACTCATCTTGGACACAGTCAGTACAGGGGAGCGGTAGCGACCTGGTCAACGATGGGAGTCAAGAACGTTTAGGAAATATCGTATTCTCATCACTGACCAGGTCGCTACCGCTCCCTGTACTGACTGTGTCCAAGTCCGACGTCCGGCCGTGAGGCAATGCCGTGCGAACCGGGACAGGGTTCTCCTGAGTTGCAGTTCTCCGCGGCCGCCTGACGAGAATCCACCGCTCCGTTTCAACAATTATTTCAGTCCGTGTCTTCACGACGTCGCCCCTTCCGTCACGCGCGCGGCTTGTCTGCGCGCGCGACGCACCGGTTGCTGCCGAGCAGGTTTAAGCACGTGGGCCAACACTTGAAACAACACCCGCGGCTGGAAAAGCGTCGACGGCGGCGTCAACATGTTGAAGGTCCGCAGTAACACTCTGCGCACCGCCACCTTTCGCGTAGCGAGTTCGATTACCCGATCCATGTAACTGTGCATGAACCTGGTCATGCGACTGGGAGAGGCACCTACAGTTTCGCGATACCGAAGATCTTGAGCGGTGGTCAGCAGCCACGGAGTGTCGTTCACCTTCGCCAATCGCATTTGAAACCGTCGCGCCAGCCCGACTAAACTTCCATTCGCATAACGTCGTCGTTGTTCGAGTAACGTTTTGTGCAAAGTCAGTGCGCCGAGTGCGGCGACGGTCATGCCTTGCCCGTAAACCGGATTGAAAGCGCAAACCGCATCGCCGAGAACGAGAAAGTTTTCCGGCAACTGTTTCGCGCGATCGTACCGCCGCCGCCGATTCTCCGTCGCGCGATGCGTTTTGATCGGCGAGAGTGGTTGCGCCTCGCGGATCGCATCAAAGATGGTTGGCACCGCCAGGCTGCGGGCGAACTCGAGAAATCCGGCTTCATCGCTCGGCGGATAGTCGCGACCGCCGCCGATAAGAGTTACTAGCCAGCGCTTGTCTTCGACCTCGAATAAGATCGCGCCGCGTTTTCGTTCCGGCGGCGCGCTCTGCACAAACACGCATTTCCAGTCGCGTTCGAAGTTCTCCGGAATCTGGTACAGCCTGCTCGCGTATCCGAGGAACGCATCGATCACAGTCTCTTCAGGCGTCGAGTAACCCAGATCGCCGAGCCAACGCGGCGTGCGCGATGCACGGCCAGTGGCGTCTACAACCACATCGGCGCGTAACTCTTTAGCAACCCGGCGATCCGTGTCTGAATTCCGCGGGCACACGAGCACACCCGCGAGTTGATTCGGCGACGAGCCGGGAAGCAAACGCAGAACATTAGTGTCGTCCATTATCTCGACTTTAGGATTGCGCGCGAGATGTCGCCGCACGTACAAGTCGAGCAGCGGTCGAGTGAAAGCAAGCACCTGCAAATCGGATGGAAACCTGACGCCCCAGCCAGCCGGTGTGAACCACGCGATCTCCTTTGCCATATCAGCTACCGGTGCTCCGGCTGCGATCATTTCGTCTTGTAGTCCGGGAAAGAATTCTTCCAGAACCTGGCGTCCTCGCACCAACAGGCCGTGTACGTGATTAGCTTGCGGGACGCCGCGGCGAGTTTGCGCTGTTTGGGGATAAGCGTCGCGTTCAATCAAAGTCACGCGCTCAAAGTGATCCGCCAGCACTCGCGCCGCCAACAGGCCGGCGAGACTTCCGCCAAGCACCACGGCATGCTGTCCGTCAGACCCCACCTGGCGCTTCGCTCTTGTATTCATTGCAAGTCCTCCTAAATAATCTGGGTCGGCTTTGCCTGAAAATCAGAAGTCGCACTTGGGTACGGTCAGTACCGTAACGCGGTAGCGGCGGGTGAGTCTTCGGCATGCAATATTCTTTGGGCATTGATGCACCACGTCCGACCGACGCTATCGCGTTACGGTACTGACCATGTCCAAGTGCGACTTTTGAAACAAAGCTCTCTGTCAAAGATGTCGGGCGCTGTGACTTGTGAAGAAAATACGGGCGCAGGCGACAGTTCGTATTTAGGAAGCTCTGAATTGATCGTGAAATAGTTCTCAAAAATTTCTGAAAGATGATGACGAACCGGCCGGGCAGGCGCTTTTATCTATTCGATGGATTTCGCGTGGACGCGCAGGAGCGCCTTCTTTTCAAAGAAGATCGCGAAATACCGCTCACTCCGAAGGTATTCGACACCCTGCTCGTGCTCCTCGAAAACTCCGGCCACGTCCTCACAAAGAAAGAATTGATGCAGCAGGTTTGGCCGGACAGCTTCGTTGAGGAGAACAACCTCGCGCAAAACATCTCGATACTGCGAAAAGCACTCGGCGACGGTAAAGAAGGCGAGCCGTACATTCAGACGGTGCCGAAGCGCGGCTATCGTTTCCTTGCGGACGTGCACGCAACCGGCGGCGAGGAAGAAACGGTCATCGCGCGCGAACTAAAAACCACCGGCCCGGCGGTAATCGACGTCCAACCGGAGACGCCACTGCCGCGAATTCCGGAAACGATGTATGCGCGCAGCGGCGACGTGAACATCGCTTACCAGGTCATTGGCGACGCGCCGCTCGATCTCGTCTTCGTCATGGGTTGGGTGTCGCACCTCGAGTACTTCTGGCGTGAGCCAAACTTCGCTCGCTTCCTGTTACGACTCGCTTCCTTTTCACGTCTGATCCTTTTCGACAAACGCGGAACCGGACTTTCCGATCGCGTTCCCATCAATCAACTCCCGACACTCGAGCAACGAATGGACGACGTGCGGGCAGTGATGGACGCCGTCGGCTCCGAGCGTGCGGCGCTGTGCGGCGTCTCGGAAGGTGGTCCGATGTGCAGTCTCTTTGCCGCCACGTATCCGGAGAAGACGTTGGCGCTCGTCATGATCGGCACGTACGCCAAACGCATCCGCGACGCGGACTATCCGTGGGGACCAACAGCAGAACAGCGCGAACAGTTTTTCGACGTCATGCGCAAGCATTGGGGTGGACCGATCGGCATCGACGAACGCGCGCCGAGCCGTGCAGACGATCCAAACTTCCGCGAGTGGTGGGCGACGTACCTGCGAATGGGAGCGAGTCCCGGCGCCGCCGTGGCGCTGACACAGATGAACGCCGGGATCGACGTGCGAAACGTATTGCCGTCGATCCGTGTGCCTTCACTCGTGATTCATCGCACGGACGATCAGTGTTTGAAAGTCGAGGAAGGCCGGTTTGTGGCGGAACGAATTCCGGGTGCGAAGTTTGTGGAGTTGCCCGGGAACGATCATCTTCCGTTCGTCGGCGATCAGGATGCGATTCTCGACGAGGTGGAGGAGTTTTTGACTGGAGTGCGTCACCGCGCCGAGCCTGATACAGTGCTCGCGACTGTGTTGGTCGCTGAGATCGCCGGCGCCGGGCAACAGATCGAATTGCTGCGCCGCCTTCATGCGTATATTGCCAAAGAGATCGAGTGGTATCGCGGGCGTGAGATCGACCTGGCGGGAAATCGACTGCTGGCGATCTTTGATGGGCCGGCGCGTGCGATTCGCTGTGCGTCCACAATCACGCAATACGCATCGCGCCTCGGTGTGACGATAAGCGCCGGATTGCACACCGGCGAGTGCGAGATCGTTGATGGGAAAGTCGGAGGCGACGCTGTACGGATGTGTGGATGTGTGGCCCATGAGGCAGGGCCCGGCGAAGTACTCGTATCGAGCACGGTGAAAGATCTCGTGGCCGGATCGGGAATTAGTCTTGACGATCGCGGCGTTCACAACTTGTCCGGCTGCGGCGAGTGGCGGCTGTTTGCAGTTCAAAAATTCACGTTGTTTGGTGACACGCGACCATGAATCCTGAAAATCCTGTTCAGCAGTTTGAGAAGTTGGGCGTCTTTTATCTCGGTCGATCAAAATCCGATCAAAATCTCCTTCTTTACGACTCGAAGGACCTCGTCACGCACGCCGTCTGCGTTGGCATGACCGGCAGTGGCAAGACCGGGCTCTGCATCACGCTACTCGAAGAAGCTGCAATCGACGGCATACCGGCAATCATCATCGATCCGAAAGGCGATCTGTGTAACCTGCTTCTCACCTTTCCAAACCTTTCGCCGCAAGACTTCGCGCCGTGGGTGGAGGAAGGTGTTGATGCAGCGCAACAGGCGAAACTCTGGAAAGAAGGTCTGGCGAAGTGGGGACAGGACGCTGAACGCATCAAGCGTTTACGCGACGCTGCGGACTTTCGCATCTACACTCCCGGCAGCAACGCCGGCCTGCCGGTGTCGATTCTCAAATCGTTTGCCGCTCCACCCGAAACAATCAGGCAGGACAACGAGTCACTCGCCGAGCGCATTAATACAACTGTTACGAGCTTGCTCGGGTTGATCGGCATCGACGCCGATCCGATTCGTAGTCGCGAACACATTCTTCTTTCCAATATTCTCAATCAGGAGTGGTCCAACGGCAGAGATCTCGATCTCGGCGGGCTCATCCAGAAGATCCAATCGCCGGCGATCACGAAGATCGGCGTGATGGATCTGGATTCATTCTTCCCGGCCAACGATCGCTTTGAACTCGCGATGGCGCTGAACCACCTGCTCGCGTCGCCGAGTTTCGCGAGCTGGATGGAAGGCGAGCCGCTCGACATTCAAAAGCTCCTTTACACAGACAAAGGAAAGCCACGCCTCGCGATCTTTTCGATTGCGCATCTTGCCGACTCCGAGCGCATGTTCTTCGTGTCGCTATTGCTCAATCAGGTGCTCGGTTGGATGCGGACTCAATCAGGCACGACGAGCCTGCGCGCCATTCTCTACATGGACGAGATCTTTGGTTACTTCCCGCCGGTTGCGAATCCGCCGTCGAAGTTGCCGCTGCTGACGCTTCTGAAACAAGCGCGGGCATTTGGATTGGGTGTCGTTTTGGCGACGCAGAATCCGGTTGACCTCGATTACAAAGGACTCGCAAACACCGGCACGTGGTTCATCGGTCGCTTGCAGACTGAACGCGACAAGGCGCGCGTGCTGGAAGGGCTCGAAGGTATCGCATCCGGCACCGGGCAGAAGTTTGACCGGCAGGAGATGGAACAACTGCTCGCGGGGCTGAGCAACCGGATCTTTCTCATGAACAACGTGCACGACGATGCGCCTGAAGTATTTGAGACACGCTGGGCCATGTCGTATCTGCGTGGGCCGTTGACGCGTGCGCAGATCAAGTTGCTGATGGATCCAGTAAAAGAGAGTGTGACACCGGCCGCGGCGCCGGCGCCCGTCGCCGAAACGATTTCAAGCACGCACGCACAAAGCGAGAGGCCGGTGCTGCCGCCTGAAATCACGCAGTACTTCATTCCCGTTCGCTCATCCGGCGACGCGAATGCAAAACTGTCTTATCATCCAATGCTGCTCGGCGTCGCGGATGTTCGTTACAGCAATTCAAAGTCGACTGATACGACTCAGCAGTTGGCGTTGCTTGCGCCAATCACGGATGGGCCGGTCAGCGTCGATTGGAGTTCGGCGACAGCGTTGGATCTGCCGGTCGAGGATCTCGAAGCGCAGCCGGAAACAGGTGCGTCGTTTGCTGAAGTTCCCGCGACGGCGACGAAGCCTAAGGCGTACGCGACGTGGAGCAAAGATTTCGCGAATTGGATCTATCGAAACCAGCGACTCGAATTACTCGAGAGTCCAACAGTGGAGATCGCTTCGAACCCAGGCGAGTCAGAACGCGATTTCCGAGTTCGCCTGCAACAGCTCGCGAGAGAGAAGCGCGACGAGGCGGTGGAGAATTTGCGGCGGAAGTACGCGCCGAAGATTGAGCAACTCGAGGAGAGGAAGCGTCGTGCTGAGCAGGCAGTCGAGCGGGAGAAGGAACAGGCAAAAGGGCAAAAGCTACAGACGGCGATCTCGTTTGGGGCTACGTTGCTCTCGTCGTTCATGGGTCGAAAGCGAGCGAGCATGTCGACGCTCGGACGAGCGACCACGGCGGTGCGTGGCGCGGGCCGCTCGATGAAAGAAGCTGAGGACGTGGACCGCGCCGAAGAGAACGTCGCCGCGATCGAGCAAAAGCTGGCTGACCTCGATGCGGAGTTTAAAGCTGAAACGGCGGCGTTGGAACGTGCTTTCGATCCGCAAACTGAAGAACTCGGGAAAGTGAGTTTGAAGCCGACGAAGGCAAACATCGCGGTTAAATTAGTCACGCTTGCGTGGGCGCCTTACTGGCAGGACGCGCAAGGAGGGACTAGACCTGCGTGGGAATAAAATGCAAAGGCAGGCCGCGGATCTTCGCGGATTGAAAACGCGGATCTGTGCGGATACAAATATGAAAATTCCAGTTAAATATGGGCTGCTGATCACGCTCGGAGTGATGATTTGGGTGCTCGTTGCCCGTTCGACGGTTTCCAATCCGCAGTCGCTGGTCCATACGCTTGGCAGCCCGATCGTCTTCAACATCCTCGAGTTCGCTATGATCTACCTCGGACTGAAAGCGCTGGAACGCGAGCAAGGTGAGAGGCCGACGTTCAAACAGGGAGTAAAGGTGGGCGTTGCAATTTCGTTCGTTTACGCACTCAGCGCCGCGTTGTTCTTCGTTGGCGTGCTGGCCGTAATTGGAACGAAGTGGATGGCGAGCGAGCCGGGAATAGAAAGCGCGCCGACGTCACGCGTGGCAGCGCAAGCATTCATTGGATTGTTTGTCGGCACACTGGTCTTCGGTCTGATCTACGCGACGGTGATCTCGTTCTTCCTCGCGAAGCGACAATCCGAAGATAAATCCGTGTATTAAATCCGCGTAAATCCGTGGTCCTACTTTGGAACTAAAACAACCTTTCCGATGTTCTTTCGCTCTTCCATGTAGCGGTGCGCCTTTCCGACGTCGTCGAAGGCGTACGCGCGATCGACGTGCGGCTGGACCCATTCCTCCTCGACGCCGCGCAGAATGTCGCGCATCCACACCGCCACCTTCTCCGGTTCGTGCCACATGTGACCGAGGTTCAATCCAAACACACCACGGTTCTTGTTGAGCAGCGGAAACGCGTGAAACCACGGCGTCTGGACCACAGCCTTCAACATCTTGAGTTTGCCACTGAGGCCGTTTGCCGAAGCTGTTGAGACGCCAAACATCCCGAGGCGTCCCGTGTGTCTCAACGCCGCGTAACTCTTCTTCCAGTGCCCGCCGCCGATGGGATCGATGACCAGGTCCACACCGCGTCCATTCGTGAGTTGCTGCAACACCGGTTGCCAGTCCTGTTTGCGATAGTCGATCGGATGGTCCAGGCCGCGTTCTGTCAGAAACTTGTGCTTGCCCGGGCTCGCCGTGCCAAACGTTACCGCGCCGATTTTCTTCGCGATGTCGAGCGCCGCCAATCCGACTCCGCCGCCGGCGTTATGGATCAGGACCGATTCACCTGCGTGCAGAGAACCCATGACGACGAGCAGCGCATACGCCGTCAGATAGTTCACCGGAATCGCGGCCGCCTGTTCAAACGTCAACTTCTCAGGCTTCTCGAACATCTGCGCGGCTTTCACAACCACCATCTCCGATTGCCCGCCGAAACGCGTCATCGCCACGACAGATTTGCCGACGAACGAACTGTTCACGTCGTTGCCAACGGCTTCGACCACACCGCTGACCTCATAGCCCATCACACACGGCTTCGGCGGGCCGTCGGGATACAAACCCTGGCGCGCCAGGATGTCGGCAAAGTTCAAACCGGCAGCGCGCACGCGAATCACAACCTGACCATCGCCGGGCGTGGGATCGGGCTTCTCCTGGACCTTCAGCACGCTGATGTCGCCATTTCCTGTGGTTACGATTTGTCGCATGGACCGATATTATCAGTTCTGATCCGTCTCATCAGTGTTAATCTGTGCCGAAATATGCGACTAATTCTTCTGACGCTGCTCCTGGTCCTAACCATAAGCTGCACGAACCAGCCCTCTCGAAAGCAGCTCACGCTGGCCGTGGTCTCGGGAGTTGAAGGCGACGCGCTGAAACAAGCGGCCCGCGATTACGAAGCGCAAACCGGCACGCACATCAACATCGCGGAGTTTCCTTATATAAATCTTTTTGAGAAAGAATTAATAGATCTCAAAGCACGCACGGGCGCTTACGACGTGATCATGCTCGACGATCCGTGGTTTCCACGTTTTGCGACCGAGCAGTTCCTGACTGAGCTTACGCCCCTGCTCCAACGGCGTGGACAGTCCGGCCCGGACACCGATTTTGTCAATACTTCAGTCGCGCTTTGCCGCCACCCTTATCAAACCGGACCACTCTACGCCCTGCCCTACGTCGGCAACTCGCAACTATTTTTTTATCGCAAAGATCTTTTTGAGAAGCACTCGTTGAGAGATCCTGCGACGTGGCTGGACGTCCTCGCGGCTGCGAAAACCATCCAGGAAAAAGAGAACGCTGGGCCGAAAGTCTATGGTTACGTGATGCGCGCGGCGCAGGGCAACGCCGCCGTCGCCGACTTCATGCCGATCTTTTGGGCGTTCGGCGGCGAGATGTTCGACGCCTCCGGCAAACCAACGGTAAACAGTCCGGAAGGAATCGCGGCGCTCGAATTCATGCTCGAGCTCGGCAAATACTCGCCACCGGGTTACGCGAGTTTCAACGCCGATGAAGTGGGTGCGCACCTGTTGCAAGGCACGGCGGCGATGTCGATCAATTGGCCGGCGTGGATCAGTTCGTTTGGAGATCCCACGAAGTCGAAAGTAATCGGCAAGATGGAGTTCACGACCTTGCCCGGCGCGCAAAAGCCGGGTCAGGCCGAGATTGGCAACTGGCTCATCGCGATACCTCGCGACTCGCAAAACACCGAGGCCGCGATGGACTTTCTGCTCTGGGCCACGAGCGCCGAGCAGATGAAACGATCGGCTGAACGAGGCAATCCACCGACGCGCAAATCGCTGTTTCGCGATGCTGAGCTCGTCGCGAAGAATCCTGCGTATCAGGCCCAGTTGCGTTCACTTGAAAGTTCGCGACCACGCCCGCGCACGCCGTATTGGAACGAGATTGAAAACGCATTTGGCATCTTTCTTTCGAAGGCGAACAGTGGTGAACTGTCTCCCGCGGAAGCAATGAATCAGGCGAATGCCGAAATCGAGAAGATTCTTCAACGCGCCCCGGCGGCGCAGTAGGCGCGAGTGGCTGCTGCCCTTGCTCTTCATTGCGCCGGCACTGACGGTGCTCCTCGCACTTTCGATCTATCCCCTCATCTACTCAGTAACGATTAGCCTGCAACGCGAGACTGCGTCCGGCATCAGGTGGGGCTTCGGAAACTTCGCGCGACTTGCCACGGACAAGTTCTTCCTGACGGCGATGGCCCACACGTTTGTCTACGCCGTTGCTGCGCTGGCGTGCGAGTTCCTGCTCGGCCTCGGTCTCGCGCTCTTGCTGAACAAAGAGATCCGCGGGCGTGGTCTGTTTCGCGCCAGCCTGCTCGTGCCGATGATGCTGCCGAGCGTCGTCGTGGGCGTGGTTTGGCGTTTGATGCTGAACCCAAACTTCGGCGCGGTGAATGGAACGCTCAAGCAATTCGGCATCAACACTGAGAGTTTGACGTGGACTGCATCACCGCGGCTCGCGATGTTGTCGGTGATAGCTGTTGACGTTTGGCAATGGACGCCGTTCGTGTTCCTCGTGCTCTTGGCCGGACTACAAGCCATTCCACAGGAGCCGTATGAAGCAGCACTGATCGACGGCTCGAGCCGCTGGCAAACGTTTTGGCACGTGACGTTGCCGTTGCTCAAACCATCGATCCTGATCGTCCTGCTTTTACGCACGATGGATCTGCTGCGCGTGTTCGATCAGATTTTTATTCTGACTGAAGGTGGACCAGGCTTCGCGACCGAGACGATCAGTCTTTACATCTATCGCACGGCGTTTCGTTTCTTCGACTTCGGATATGCGGCGGCGATGTCGTTCGTGCTGCTCGCCCTGACGAACATCATCAGCGGAATCTACATCCGCTTTCTCCAGGCAAAGGAGAGCGTTTAGGAATGGATCAGTTTCTTGACGCAAAGGCGCAACGGCAGCGAACAAGAACGCAAAGAAAACCATCCTTTGCGTCCTTTGCGCGTTCGCGTGAAATATTCCGCTATGTTCTGCTTTTGCCTGCGCTGCTCTTCGCCCTCGCGCCGGTTTACTGGATGCTCACGATCTCGCTGAAGACGGAAGTGGACCAGTTTGCCAGTCCGCCGCCGTGGTTCGTTTTCTCGCCCACACTGCAACACTACTACGACGCCTTTGTCACACGCGCGTTCGGACGATACCTGCTCACGAGCGCGATCGTGGCCGTTACTTCAACCGCGTGTGCGCTTGTAATCGGCACGCTCGCCGCCTACGCTCTCGCGCGGTTCCAACTTCCCTGGAAGCTCAACCGCCGGCTCTCTTTGTGGATCCTCTCGACGCGCATGTTTCCCGCAATCGTCACGGCCGTGCCGCTGTTTTTGATGATGCGCGACGTGCGTCTGCTCAACACGCGGGCGTCGCTCATCATTGTCTACACGGCCTTCAACCTTCCATTCGTGATCTGGATGATGCGCGGTTTCTTTGCAGACTTGCCGCGCGATCTCGAAGAGGCCGCGCTCGTCGACGGCGACTCGCGTTTAGGCGCGCTCGTGCGTGTGGTTTTGCCCCTCGTCGCGCCCGGACTGGCGGCGACCGCGGTCTTTTGTTTGATTATCTCGTGGAACGAGTTTCTCTTTGCGTTGGTGTTGACACAGACCGACGCGGCGATGACGTTACCAGTCGGAATCGCCGGGCGAGTTACTCAGTATGAGATCAAGTGGGGCGTCATGAGCGCTGCGGCGACTGTAGCTATCGTTCCGATTCTCGTGTTTGCGCTCGCGCTGCAAAGGTACCTCGTGCGTGGCCTGTCGATGGGCGCAGTCAAAGGTTAGATGGGTATCAAGTTTCAGAATGTGAGTAAGACGTTTGGCGCGACGCGCGTCGTCGACGACTTGTCGCTCGAGCTCGACGACGGCGAGTTTATCGTGCTGCTTGGACCGTCGGGTTGCGGCAAGACGACGACGTTACGAATGCTCGCTGGTCTGGAAACGGTCACTTCCGGCGACATCGAGATCGACGGCGAACGCATCAACGACGTGCCCACACAACATCGCGATCTCGCAATGGTGTTTCAGAGTTATGCGCTCTATCCGCACATGACGATCGCGGAGAACATCGGCTATCCGCTGCGCGTCAGAAAACTTCGAAAGGCCGAGCGCGCTGAACGCGTCAATCGCGTGGCGGCCCTCCTGGAGATCGAATCACTGCTTGAACGCAAACCGCGAGAGTTATCAGGCGGCGAACGGCAGCGCGTTGCGCTCGCGCGGGCGATTGTGCGCGAGCCGCGCGCGTACCTTATGGACGAACCGCTCTCGAATCTCGACGCGCGTTTGCGCGTGCAGATGCGCGGCGAGTTGAAACGTCTCCAACATCAACTCGGGACCACCACGATCTATGTCACGCACGATCAGGCTGAAGCGATGACGCTCGCTACGCGCGTCGCAGTGATGAAGAAAGGATGCCTGCAACAGTTCGACACGCCGATGAACATTTACAACCATCCGGCAAATCGTTTTGTCGCGGAGTTTGTCGGGAGCCCGAGTATGAATTTCATTGAGGGCGCGATCGAGGTGGGGGCGTTCGTGAGTGATTCGCTGCGCGTTCCGCTGAACGCAGAGCAATTAAGCGAACTGTCGCGGCAATCGCGGTGGACGATGGGCATCAGGCCGGAACACGTTCACGTGCTAACTGAGCCACGCGACGGCGCAATCTCCGCGAGTGTTTATGTGACTGAGTTGATGGGGAACGAAACGTTTGTCTTTCTTTCGGTTGGCCCACACAGATTGATCGCTCGCGCGCCGGCGGACTTTCGAGCCGAGTTGGAGAGCAAAGTCTGGCTCAAACTAGTGACCGACAAGGCGTATTTCTTCGACCCGGTCTCGGGAGACACTTGGATACGGTCAGTACCGTAACGCGGTAGCGTCGGGTTGACCCTGGACCATCAATACCCAGGAATATCGCATGCACATGACTCACCCGACGCTACCGCGTTACGGTACTGACCGTATCCAGGCAGAACTACAGCACCCCTACTCCTCAACGCCAACCACCTTCGCCACGGTGGGCCACATCTGCGTCGCCCATAACTCATACCCTTCATCAGATGGATGAAACCCGTCGGCGGAAAAATACTCCGGATGCGA
>JBKPPH010000094.1:0-17496 GCA_046733535.1 Acidobacteriota bacterium | reverse complement strand
AGCCACAAAGAAGCACAAATGAGTTAGCTGAACCTTTGTGCGCTTTGTGGCTACTTATCCGGCGAGTTTGTGGAGGGCGGAAACGATCCAGAAGGAGACGGCGGCGACGAAGGCGGCGGCGGGGATTGTCAGGATCCAGGCCCAAACGATTCGGCCGGCGACGCCCCACTTCACCGCCGACAATCTGCGCGTGGCGCCGACGCCGACGATCGATCCGGTGATCGTGTGGGTGGTAGAAACGGGAGTTCCGGTGAGCGTGACGTAGGCGAGTGTCAGTGCCGCTGCGCTCTCGGCGCAGAAACCGCCCACTGGTTTCAGCTTCGTGATCCGTGTGCCCATCGTACGCACGATGCGCCAGCCTCCCGACAAAGTGCCCAAAGCGATCGCAGCGTGTGCGCTCAACACGACCAACGTCGGAATTGGCGGCAAGCTTCCATCAGGGCCATACGCCATACCCCAAACTCCACCGGCGGTGAGCACAGCCGTGATGATTCCCATCGTCTTCTGCGCGTCGTTACCGCCGTGGCCCAATGAAAAAGCTGCCGCTGAGAGCAGTTGGCCGCGGCGGAATATCTTGTCCACGCGCGATGCTGAGAAGCGGCGAAAGATCCAGTAGACCATCACCATCAGCGCGAAACCGACGAACATACCGATCAGCGGTGACAGTACGATGAACTTCAACGTACGAAACCATACTTCAGCTTTGAGCAATCCGCTCACACCGCCGTACGCCGCGATGCCTGCGCCGGCGTAGCCACCGAGCAACGCATGCGAGCTGGACGTCGGCAGTCCGAGGTACCACGTTATAAGGTTCCAGATAATTGCCCCAAGCAGAGCGGCAAGCAAAACGTAAAGACGCAACTCCGGACTGATCAGATCCATGCGCACTCCGTCGCCGATCGCTTTCGCGACCCGCGTGCCGAATATCGCGAAGGCGACGAAGTTAAAGAAGGCGGCCCAGATCACTGCCATGCCCGGTGAAAGGACCCGGGTCGAGACGACTGTCGCGATCGAGTTCGCGGCATCGTGGAATCCGTTGATGTAATCGAAGATAAGCGCCAGGAAGACGAGGATGATTATGAAGGCCAGGGTTGCGGTCATGGTCAGATTGCCAATTGCAGATTCACCATTGCCAATTTATTAGCGTGCCGGGCTCGCCTTAAATCGGCAATTGGCAATCGGCAATCAGCAACGAGTTTAAGTGTGCTTGATAATCACGCTCTCAATGATGTTAGCCACGTTCTCGCAACGATCGACCGCGGCTTCCAGTTTCTCGTAAACCTCTTTCCACTTCAGCACCGTCAAAGAGTCTGGCGGATCGTGAAAGAGTTCCGCGATGGCGGCGTGGTAGATGTCGTCGCCTTCGTTCTCCAAACGGTGAATCTCCACCAGTCGCTGCGTAACATTCTTAGGACGTTGCAACGTCGAAACAATCTCTTTCAGTTGATCAGCCATGCGCTCGATTACATCCGCGAACTCGAGAGCGTAGTCCGTAATTTCCCTGACATCGAAGATGATGATCGCGCGCGCGGCGTCGTCGATCAGGTCGACGATATCGTCCAGCGCGCTCGACATCATGTAAATGTCTTCGCGGTCAAAGGGCGTGATGAACGACTTGTTCAGCCGCGTTGAAATGTTATGCGTGAGCTCGTCGCAGGCGTGCTCGAGACCTTTGATTCGCTGCGCGTAGTCGGCGTACTCGTGGTTCTTGTCCGAGAGCATCTCCTTCAACTCGCGCGCGGCCGCAGAAATGTAGAGCGTCATCTGCGTGAACAGATCAAAGTACTGATCTTCTTTGGGAAGGAGGCTTAATAGACCCATAGCACACACCCGCCGTGTCTGAATTAAATCTGAACGGAAGCCCGGACTATAACTTATGAGTCGCCGACTTGCCAAACGTGGCACTCGTCGTATATCAAAGGCGAGTCCACCATGACCCAGAACCACCTGGCAGACATTCAGCAACTACTCCGAATCGAGTCAGAGGCGATTGCGCAAACGGCGACGCGCCTTGACCGCGCGCAGGTTGAGCGTGTGGTCGAGTTGCTGGCGAAGTGCGAAGGGAAAGTCGTGATTGTGGGCGTAGGGAAGTCGGGGATTATTGGACAAAAGATCGCGGCGACGATGACCAGTGCGGGCACTGCGGCGCTGTATCTTCACCCGTCAGACGCGCTTCACGGCGGGCTTGGAATTGTTCAGTCCGAGGATGTCGTAATTGTTTTGAGCAACAGCGGTGAGACGGATGAGATCGTTGCCATGTTGCCTTACTTGAAGAACCGCGACGTGCCGATCGTCGCAATCGTCGGAAGCCTCAACTCGACGCTCGCGCGCCGCGCCGATGCCGTGCTCGACGCGTCTGTCGACAAGGAGGCGTGTCCTTTGAATCTCGCTCCGACGACGAGCACGACAGTTGCCCTTGCGATCGGCGATGCACTCGCGATGACGGTGATGAAAGTGAAAGGACTCACGTCCGACGACTTTGCCGTAAATCATCCTGCCGGGCGATTGGGGAAGAGACTCACGTTGCGCGTTGCGGATTTGATGCACTGCGATGGTGAGAACCCGACCATTGCGAGCGGATCTTCGTGGGTCGAGGTCGTGCGTGCGATCAGTAAAGGCGGACTCGGTGCGGTGTGCGTTGTCGATGCGGCAGGTCATTTGGCGGGAATAATCACCGACGGTGATCTGCGAAGAGCGATTGAACAGACCAGCGGGGATTCACTGGCGAACTTAACAGGAGATGATTTCATGACCCGCAAGCCCGTGGTGGCGACGCCGGAGTTGCTTGCGTTTGATGCGTTGCGTTTGATGGAAGACCGGCCGTCGCAGATCTCGGTGCTGCCGGTGATCGATCACGACGGGAAGTGTGTGGGGTTGATTCGAGTGCACGATATTGTGAGGAGCGGGCTCTAGACAGGATTGACAAGATTTTTACATGTCGACGATGTCCCATGCAGATCGAACACGAAGGAGCTTCGACATCAAACCCGCGTGCATGATGTGCCCGCTGCGTTCAGCGACAACCTTCCCGAGTATGGGCATCCCCAAGAGTGCGAGATCTCCGATGATGTCCAAAATCTTGTGACGCACGAACTCATCTCGAAAACGCAAACCCGTTTCATTCAACATCCCTTCGGGCGTGAGTACGATCGCATTGTCGAGTGATCCGCCGCGAATAAGATTCGCCCGCCTCAACGCCTCGATCTCGTTTGTAAAGCCGAACGTTCGCGCCGCTGCGATGTCGCGGCTGAAGGCGCCATTGTTCAGTTCCACAAACAAACTCTGCACGCCGATCATCGGATGCGCAAAGTCGATCAGGCAGTCGATCTGATAAGTATCCGCCGGCTCGACACTGATCCGACGATTGCCCTGCTCGAACGAAACTTTTTCACGTACGAGCAACGCACGTCTCGCGAGCGGCTGTTGGACTATCCCTGCTCGTTCGATGATCTGCGCGAAGTCTTCCGCGGAACCATCCATGATCGGGATTTCGAGATTGTCGACTTCGATGAAAACGTTATCGACGCCGAGTCCGCGTAAGGCAGCAAGGAGATGTTCGACAGTCGAGAGCATCACGCCGGTACGCATCAGCGTCGTTGCGTAACCGCAATGAGCAACAGACTCGACAGTCGCGGGAATTTCGAAGCCGCCGAGATCGGTGCGACGGAAAACGTAGCCGGTGTCAGGTGGAGCGGGGACCAGACGAATGTGAACGGGAACGGCAGTGTGCAGTCCTATCCCGTGAGTTTCGACGGCACTGCCGAGCGTGGTCTGTTTAGTCAAAAGTCGGGACCCTTGTTGCGAGTATGATGCATACTTCGGTCTTCGATGTGAGCAACCAATGTGCCGTTTCAAACGCTGGGTTTTTGCGATCTTCGTGTGGCGCGCAGGCCACATCCGCGAGACTTGTGAAGACGTTCTGCCACAGTTTTTCGGTGGAGAGTTCTTCTATAAGTTTGAATACACCTAGATGCTGGAGTAAACTGCAGGTCAACAAACCGTCGGGACGCCAGAGCTTTTCGGCGTGCGTTTGAAGAAAAACAGCGCTTTCGCACCACGAGTGTGGTTGAAAGAAACGCACCGCCAGCGCTCCGAAGAGCAAGAGAGTGATGGTCCTCAATCACTCTCGTGGAGAAACCGCGATGCCAGACCTTGAGATAACGTGTTCCGAGTGCAGCACCCCGTTCATGTTCACGGAACGCGAACAAGACTATTACCGGGAACGTAACCTGACTCATCCGAAGCGTTGTAAGCCATGCCGCGATGCAAGGCGCGCAAACTTTGGTGGAGCAAAAACACAGGGAGGTGGTGACCGTCAACGATTTGAGATCACCTGCGATCAATGTGGCAAGAGCGATTCGGTACCGTTCAAGCCGTCATCAGGCAGGCCGGTCTTATGCAGCGAGTGTTTTAGCGCGAATCGCGCGCAACCAAGGACCTAATTCGCCCAGGCCCCGATTTAAAGTTAAAGTAAGTTTCCCGACGCGGAGATTGTTTACGCGATTGACGGTGAAGAACGCCTCAAAAAAGGCTTGATGAACTACGAAACGATTCAACTCGAGATGCGCGGTCAGGTTTGTGTGTTGACCTTGAACAGGCCGGAACGTTTGAACGCGCTCAACGTACAAGTCGCTAACGATTTCAAGACGGCGGTTAATGAAGCACTCGAGCAGGGTGCGAGAGCGATCGTTCTCACCGGCGCTGGCCGCGCGTTTTCTGCCGGTGGCGACTTGCGCGAGATGCAGGAGATCGCACAGAAAGACGGTCGCGTGGAAGCTTTCTTCGACGAGCCTTTGAGACTTTTGAACGAAGCGATACTCATGATTCGCCGCACGCCAGTGCCGTTTATCGCGGCGGTGAACGGTGTCGCTTCCGGCGGCGGATGCAATCTCGCACTCGCGTGCGACCTGGTGATTGCGGCTGAGAGCGCGCGGTTCAATCAGGCTTTTATAAAGATTGGTCTGACGCCTGATTGCGGCGCAACATTTCTGCTGCCGCGACTCGTAGGATGGAAACGGGCAACCGAGTTGTTGTTCAGCGGTGAGTTGATTAGTGCTAAGACAGCAGCAGCGATGGGAATGATTAACTCGATAACACCCGACGACGCGTTGATGAGCACCGCGATGGCAATCGCAGACAAACTGGCCCAGGCGCCGACCGCGGCAATAGCGCAAATCAAGATGCTCTTGGAGGCGAGCGCGACAAACGATTTAGGGAGTCAACTCGATTTGGAACGGAAGACACAGATTGAATCAGGAAAGACAAAGGATTTTGTAGAAGGTGTTTCAGCATTTCTAGAAAAACGGCCGCCGCGATTTGTAGGAGGTTGACGTTCGAAGAGAACGATGCAGATCGCGAGCCGCCTGAAACAAACGGGCGGCTTTCTTATTTGACGGGCCTTTTGACAGGATTACAGGATTTTTCAGGATGGACTCGCTGACTTACACACAGCTCCTGCGGCGCAATCGGTCGTTCAGACGATTGTGGTCCGGGCAGGTCATCTCCGAGATGGGCAACTGGTTCAACTTCATTGCCGCGCTCGGGTTGGTCCGTGTTGTGTCTCATGCAGCGCCGGAAGTAACGACCATCCTGCTGCTCTCCCGGCTCATACCGTTCACACTCTTCGCTCCGCTTGCCGGTGCGTTTGTGGATCGCTGGTCACGTCGCGTCGTGATGATTGTTACGGACCTGCTGCGCGTCGTTGTCGCGCTGGGTTTTCTCCTCGTGCGACGTCCTGAGGATCTGTGGCTCGCGTATCTCTGCACCGCTTTACTTTCGTTCTTCGGGACGTTTTTCGAAGCAGCAAAGAACGCGGCGGTCCCGAACATCACGGGGGAACGCGATCTACTCGCAGGCAATGCGTTGATGTTTTCGTCGCGCTTTCTGCTGATGTCGTTAGGTGCAGCGCTCGGCGGCTGGACCGCGGCGCACGTCGGCTACGAGGCCGCATTCATCATCAACGCGCTCTCGTTCTTTGCGTCGGCGTATTCCGTGTGGCTCGTGCCGGAGAGCGACACACGTTCAACCAAGGCTGTTCCCGACCAGCCGCGAAGTCTTTATCGCGGCTACTGGTCCGACATGCGTGAAGGTTGGACTTACATCGTGACGCATGCGCCGGTGGCGGCCATTCTCGGCATGAACATTTTGTGGGCCACTGGCGGCGGTGCGATGAATCTCATTGCCGATCGACTTGGCGCATTGGTGTTTGGCGGTGAGAACGGCGTCAATGCCGATTCAGCGGTCGCTGCCTTCTATTTTGCCGGAGGTTTCGGCCTGTTCATCGGCATGATCATCGCGCGGCGTGTCGGTGCATATTTCGAGTTGCGGAAACGAACGGTCGCTTTCATCGGCTGGACACTTTTTGTTCAGGGAGTGTTCTACGCGCTGTCCGGTGTGATGCCGACGTTGGTGCTCGCTTGTGTGATGATGTGCATCTCACGCGTGATACTGGGCGCTGAGTTTGCCGTCCAGGAAACATTGCTGATGCGTCTGGTTCCTGACAACCTGCGAGGCCGCGTCTCCACCAGCGATCGCGCTGCTGAAATGTTGATCTGGGCCTTCTCAACCGCCGTGGCTGGATGGTCGCTGCATACGATCACGCCGCGAACGTTGACGGTCATCTCCGGTTTGCTGTCGGGAACGGCGGGAATCGCATGGCTGCTACTGTTCATGTCACGAAAGGTGCGGTTGCCAAAGCGCCTGGCTGGAGGACGAAATCAGCAGGAGCAAGTCGCAGCCGCCGATTAAAAGGTTTACAGGGTTTCTTTAAGAATCCTGTAATCCTGCTGTTACAATCACGAACCATGCGCGTCAGAGCTCGCCGTCGCAAATCAGTAGCATTCTTCATCACGCTGGGCGCGTGTCTCGTTGCGCTCGCGATCGCGTTGAACGTCGGGTGGGTGATTCTCAACTGGCGTGAAGTCGCCCTCCTGGTTTTCGGCATCATCTTCTTTCTGGTCCTGATCTTCGGACTAGTGCTCAACACGACGTTCCTCATCCGCGAGATACGGCGCAACGAACAGCACGACGCTTTCATCAACGCCGTCACTCACGAACTCAAAACTCCGATCGCTTCCATCCGTCTCTATCTCGAAACACTGAAAGCGCGCGACGTCGACGAGGAACAGCGGCGGGAGTTTTACAACATCATGCTGGCCGACAGCGATCGACTCCTGCTCACGGTCGAGCAGGTGCTGCGCGCCGGACGCACCGGACACAAACGCCGTCGCATTGCTAACTCGGTGATCGATCTCGGTGAGATGGTCCAGGAATGTCTGGAGCTGACACGCATTCGTTACGGGCTCGATGAAACCGCGCTGATCTACAACGCGTCGCCGGACGCAAATTCCGCAAAGGTGTCGGGCGACATCGACGAGTTGCGCGCCGCGTTTTCGAACCTGTTGGACAATGCGGTGAAGTATTCAGACGAACAGGTGCGCGTTTCGGTTTCCGTTTCAGCCCTGGACGACAAACGTGTGGCCGTGCGCGTCGTAGACAAAGGAATCGGAATCCCAAGCGCGCAACTGAAACGGATTTTCAAACGCTTCTATCGTGTTCCCGGTCGTTTCATGGCGCGCGTGAAGGGAACGGGGTTAGGGTTGTTTATTGTTCACTCCGTGGTGAAGAAGCATGGCGGTCGAGTGTTTGCGGAAAGCGCCGGCCTCGGACACGGAAGCACGTTCACCGTTCACTTGCCGCGGGTTTAATTAACGATGAGTTCAGTTCTAATCGTCGAAGACGAGAAACACCTGGCTGATGGCCTGAGCTACAACCTGAGGGCGGAAGGTTACGACGTCGCTGCAGTCGGCACTGGCGAAGACGCGTTCTCGCTCCTGGTCGATCGCAATAAGACTTACGACGTCGTAGTGTTGGACGTGATGTTGCCGGGCATCGATGGATTCTCGTTAGCTTCGAGACTGCGTTCGCAGGGACAGTTCGTTCCGATTCTGATGCTGACAGCGCGAAACCAGGCTGAAGACGTGCTGCGCGGGTTCGAAGCAGGCGCGGACGATTATCTGCCCAAGCCTTTCGAGCTTTCAGTTTTGCTGGCTCGAATTAATGCGTTGTTGCGCAGGCGTGAGTGGTTTCATAAAGATCGCAACCGCGTTTCGACGAACGGCGCAGGGCAGGTGTTCGACTTCGGTGGGAAGACGATCGACTTCGAAGCGCTGGAACTGCGTTCCGGGTCGCAAACCGTAAACCTGACGTTGATGGAAGCGGATCTGCTGCGCTATTTGATCAATCACCAAGGAAAGATCGTGTCGCGGAGCGCGATTCTTGAAGACGTTTGGGGCTTGCGCGAGGACACGGATACGAGGGCGATCGACAACTTCATCGTGCGTCTGCGGAAGTATATTGAAGACGAGCCGTCACGCCCGCGGCATCTGTTGACGGTTAGAGGTGTAGGTTACAAGTTCGTATCCGAAGTCTGACTACGAATCCGTACTTATCCGCGTTTATCTGTGTCCAAATGCCTGACTTGCTCTGCTAAAATGCGCGGCCGATGAGCCGTCACTTCAATTGCCCTTCCTGCTCAAAAGAGATCAGCATCGACTCAGAGATTTGCGCGGGTTGCGGCGCTCGCGTTGACGGTGCAGCTACGCGGCGCTTCGACGCGCAAAAGACTCCCACTCAATCCCACCCGTCCATCGATGACGCCCGTTTTGTGCCCGGCACAATCCTGAGCCAGCGATATCGAATCGTCGGCCTGTTAGGCAAAGGTGGAATGGGGGAAGTGTATCGAGCCGACGATTTAAAGCTCGGCCAGCCCGTCGCCCTCAAGTTCCTCCCGGATCATCTCTTGAGCGATGGCGCTGCCCTGGCTCGGTTTCATCGTGAGGTGCGCGTCGCGAGGCAAGTTAGCCACCGGAACGTTTGTCGCGTTTACGACATAGGTGAAACGGACGGACGCCAGTTTCTGACGATGGAATACATCAAAGGTGAAGAGCTTTCGTCCCTGCTGCGACGCATCGGCATTCTTCCAATCGATAAATCGATTCAACTGGCACGCCAAATCTGTGCTGGTCTCAACGCGGCCCACGACGCCGGTGTACTACACCGCGATCTCAAGCCGGCGAACATCATGATCGACGGCGACGGCAACGCTCGTATTCTCGATTTTGGGCTTGCCGGTCTGTCCGAAGAGTTGCCCCAAAGTGAGCTGGCCGCGGGCACTCCCGCATACATGGCGCCCGAGCAACTGGAGGGTAAGGAACAAACGGCCAAGACGGATATCTACTCGTTGGGCCTGGTGCTCTATGAACTCTTCACCAGCAAAAAAGCTTTCGAAGGAAAAACACTGGCAGAGCTCATTGAGCTGCGCCGCAACAACACCGCGCCGGCGCCTTTATCTTCACACGTCAAAGATCTCGATCCGGTTATTGAGCGAGTGATCGAGCGTTGTTTACAAACTGACCCGGCGCTAAGGCCTGCCTCGGTGTTACAGGTTGCGGCTGCGCTGCCAGGCGGAGATCCGATTGCCGCAGCTCTCGCTGCCGGTGAAACGCCCTCGCCGGAGATGGTGGCTGCGGCACCGAAACAAGGAATTCTTAGTCCCGCCGTAGCCGGCAGTTTGCTCGCGGCATTTTTGCTGTTGCTGGGCGTTGGTAGTTGGCTGACGAGATACACGGCCGTTTATCGTCTGGCGCCGTTTGGTGATTCGCCCGAAGTTTTGCGAGCACGTGCCCGCGACGTAATGAACAGTTTGGGCTACACGGAACCTCCAGTTGATTACGCCGACGGCTTCGTCCTGCAACAAGACTATCTCGAGTACATTGCCAACAACGATTCATCACCGCAACGCTGGTCGAAGATGCGGAACATCGCGCCTGGTCCTTACCGTTACTGGTATCGCCAGAGTCCGCGTTATTTCGAAACGATAATGCCTATCGAGGTCAACCAGCCGGCGCTCGATATATCGGGCATGGCGAGTTTGTTTCTTGACGTCAATGGACGGCTGCATTGGTTCCTCGCTGTTCCGCCACAACGTGACCCGCAAACAAGTGAACGTGCAAGCGTCGACTGGTCCATTCCGTTTCATGCCGCAGGCCTTGATCTCAAAAACTTCCAACCGGTGACGTCCACCTGGGTGCCGCTGCACGCATACGACGAACGCGCGGCCTGGGACAGTACTGACGCGACGCATCCAGTACACATTGAGGCCGCCGCCTACAATGGGCGTCTTGTTTACTTTGACACGGTATATCCGTGGGACCAGTCAGCGCGACAGGTTGAGCCGACTGAGAGTTGGCGTAACAAAGTTCTGACCGCCATGCTCATCGTCATTTGCCTGCTGGCTTTGTTCGGCAGTGTGGTGTTGGCACGGCGAAACCTTCAACTGGGGCGTGGTGATCGGCGTGGCGCTATGAGAGTGGCGGTCGTCTTCTTTCTGGTGCGAATGCTGGTGTGGGCTTTCGCGGAGCATCACAACGGCGTCGTCGGACGTGAGTTTGATCTGTTCCTCACTCACCTCGCCTTTGCCGTCTTTTTCGCTGCCTTTCTCTGGGTGCTCTACGTCGCTCTTGAACCGTTCGTCAGAAAGAAATGGCCCGGCTGGATCATTTCGTGGAGTCGTTTGCTCGGCGGCGATTATCGCGACCCGCTGGTCGGTCGCGATCTGTTGATTGGATCGGTGATCGGCGCGAGTATGATCGCGATCTCGGGAGTCGGCCGGATAGCGCCGAACTGGATAGGGCAGGCAACACCCGTGACGATTACGCCCGCCACTGCCATGATCGATACCGGGCGGTTCTTCAGTCGCCTCGCCTCACAGTTGTCAGCCGGGCTCTTCCTCGCCTTCATCTTCATGTTTCTCTTGCTGTTGTTTGTTGCGGTATTGCGCAGTGAGATGCTGTCGCTGATCACAGTCGGAGTATTGACTACGGTGCTGGGAATGCTCATATCAGACGCGAGTTTGATCATGCTGCCCTTCAGTGCATTGTCAGCATTTCTCATGGTGTTTGCGTTGCGTCGTTATGGTCTGCTGGCGTTGTCTGCCGCTTTCTTTGTCGCCCACCTGTATGTGTTTTTCCCGATCACGACAGATTTTACCGCGTGGTACGCCGGCGACTTCAACTTTGCGCTGCTTATCTGTGTGCTGTTGGCTATTTACGCCGCGTACACGTCGGTGGGTGGAACGAAAGTATTGGCAGGCAAGAATTGAACCGATGAGATTAGCTATTCGCGACGATCAACGACGCCCGCACGCCAAGCATGTCTGAAAAATCTTTCGTGTAGACTGAGGTGACTTTTCTCACACGCCCGATCTTCTCCACCAGCTCTTCAGTCGAGATAAAACCATTTTCAGTGTGCGCGATGGCCCAGGCCGGAATGTGTGACGCGGTGCGTAAGAGGTCTTCGACAAACCCGAGATACTGCTGTTTGCTCTGCACTCTCGATCCAAGTCGCGCGCCGCGTTGTCTTTCCAGCTCCACCCAGAAGTCGTCGCTGCCGCGCAGCCACTCCTCGCGCCACGTCACGATCGGATCTTTCGCCGTCGTCGTTTGTGTCACCGGAACCGGCAATCGCAAGAACAGCAGATCGGTGTGATGGCGCTCCGCGACGAAGTTTCGTACGTCCTGGTTCGTGCTCTTGTTGCGCATCGCGTTGTCTTGCGGCTTCGGCAGGCAAGCAAGCAGGCGACGGAAGACGTCGGGGAGTGAAAAAGGCCGGCGCAGGTTGCGCGTCTCCTCGTTGAAGGAGAGGACGTAATCGCCGGTCATCATTCCCGCCGTCAGCGCGAGGGCACGCTTGTATGGCTCGAGACGCTCAGCGTTGAAACGCAAATTATCAAACCACCAGGCGTCGGTCTCGTTGAACCATTTCAGGAGAGCGGCGTTTTCGAGTTTCTCGCGCGGAACGTAAGCGTCGTCGAGCAGGACGTTGAGATCCTCTTCGTCGAGCTGTTCCGTGTTGTTTTCAACGAGCGCGAACGCTTTCGTGTAAGACCAGATCATCGGATCGTTCGCGGCCACGCGCACTTTCCAATTCTTCAACTGAACGCACATCTCCGGCTCTCCGGTAAACGGCAATGCAACTGAATTAAACTTCAGTCGCCGGAGCACGCCCAACTCAAAAGCCAGCCATCCGTTTGAGAATTGCATAATGACTACTTCGAGAAAGATGAAAACAGATCCCAGCCGCGGCTCTTCTCCTCGACCGTGTCGTCAGCCGGCTCTTCGGCCTCAACTTTAGCAAACGACTCCAGCTCCGGGATCCCTTCGAGTGAGAGAAACACTTTCACCACGCCCGGATCGAATTCGATTCCCGCGCGATCGACAATCTCGCGTTTGGCAGCGTCTTCAGTCAGCGCCGGACGAAACGGACGCGCATCGGTGAGCGCCGCATACGAATCTGCAACGCGCAATATGCGAGCGGCTAACGGAATCTCTTCGCGCCGCAGCGCGTCGGGATATCCGGCGCCATTCCACCACTCGTGAGACCAGCGCACCAGCAGTTGCGCAGCGCGATCTGCTCCCACTCTCGATGCTTCGCGTTCGCCGATTACGGGATGACGAGCGAGATCGAGTCGTTCCTCAGCGGAGAGAACACCAGTGGCCTGGATGTAATCGCGTTCCATCGCCACTTCGCCGAGGTCGTGTAACAACGCAGCGGTGTGCAACGATCCGCGGTCGTGCCTGGCAAGTTGAAAGGCGCGGGCGAGCTCGTCAGCAATCACCGCGATGCGTTGCGCATGCGGGTTCTCGTAGCGCTCGAACTTATCTACCGTCCGCGCAAGCTGGATGAACGCTTCCGCCGCCGCGCTGTCGATTAAGTCTGTGGTTTGCACTGCCGCCATAATCTAAGGACAGGATTTACATGATTATTTCAACGCTCGCAACAGGTCACGGGCCTTCCGGTTGTTCGGATCGGCGGCGGCCGCCCGCTCGGCCTCGGCCTTTGCGCGCAGTTTCAATCCCAGGTCGCGGTACAACTCCGCCAGCATCACTCGATATTCTGCGTTGTTCGGATCGAGTTTGATCGCGGCTTGCAATTCTGTTTCAGCCGCGCGCCGCGTACTCTCATTGGCCGCCAGCGTTTGGCCGTAAAACGCGCGATACCGCGCTTCGTTCGGAACGGCTCGCGCCGCGGCCGCAAATAGTCCCATGGCGGCCTTCTTTTGTCCGAGCTCGAGCGCTGCGAAGCCTTCTTTGAACTGCGCCTCAGCGCGCTCGGCTGTCGCTGCCCGAGACTCTGCGCCTGCGGCAACCGGTTCTGTCGTCGTTGCTTTCGGCGCTGATTCGGCCAGTCGTGCCGCCTTCTTTAACGCAGCGATCTTTGAGTTGTAACTCGCTCGCAGAGCGTCGTCACGCAACGTGTCATAAGCCTGCGTGATTCGCGCAAACGCCGATTCGATGCGAGTCAACAAAGCGGCGTCAGCTTTGCGGAACCTGTCCGGATGATAGCGACGCGCCAGTTGGTAATAGACGTTCTTCAGGTTCTGAGGCGACTCATCAGCGCTTACACCCAACACGTCGTAATGCGTTTGCGCGTTTTTCACTCGAGCAAGGAAGTTCTCGAGGTCATTTGGATCGACTTCCGGCTGCTCGCGGACCGGAGCTTCTTTTGCGGGCTTCGCCGGCGGACTCGGCGGCGCACTCGGTCGTTGCCGGCTCAGTGGAGAATTGACAAACGCGCTTGGCCAACCTTCTCGTTTGATTAACTCAGCCAACGCAAGTGAGTAAAGAATTTCTAACGTCTCGGCTTCGGCCATTCCGCTGACAGCAACGAGGTCTTTCAACATCATCGGTCTATCGAGACGCGAAAGCAAAAAACCCTCGGCCGGTAGTAACTTGTCATTGATCGGATCGGTGAGCGGCGTGATCAATTCACCGGGGTCGCTGAAACGTGACGCCGCAAACGTCGCCGCCAACCGGCGTCCAGCTTCGAGCAGCAGCGAGCGCGTGTCGATCTCGAGGTTCAATTGTTCGTTGAGTCGAGAGCGCGGATCGAAGTCCCATATACCTTCAGTCCATGACAGTGCGAGGCGAAGAATCTCGAAAACTTGCCTCGTCTGGATCTGCTCGGCAACACGCGTTGTCAACAGATTCTGCGCGCACAAAACTTTGACGAGATCGAAATCGGAAACCCGCTCATTAAACTGCTTGAGGTCCTGTTCCGAAACACAGTTGCTCTTCAGCAAATACTCGCGCAGGCGAAGTGTGCGCACGTTCGAAGCCGCATAGACGCAGTTGCCGTTATCAAAATAGACGACGACCTTCACACGCTCGTGCTCGAGGCGCAACCGGCCGCCCAGAGACTTCGACGAGATTTCACGAATGAGTTCCGCGAGCGGCTGCTCGCCGAGTTGGCCGTTCATCCCGGAACATACTTAATCACAAAGGCACAAAGACACAAAATGGTGAATGAAGACGGCTATTTTCTTATAACTTTGGGGCCGGGTGGCTGATTTCTTAGACTTTGACAGTCGTGCGGGCGAATTCTATATTGATGCCACATAACAACTCTGATTGACCCCGGTTGAAGAACTTCAAGCAGGTTGAGATCTATATGGATGAACTGGCAAGCAACAGCATCGAGACGCAAACAACCGCGTCTTCCGAAGGTGCGGCTGTGAGCGCGGCGCCGGATGACGATTCACATCAACGCGTCGAGGTGCTGATAGACGAGTTAAGGAAGCGCACTGCCGAACTCGAAGAAGCTAATCGTGAATTGCGACGCGTTTCTCACTACCGGTCGTTGTTCCTGGCGCGCATGTCGCACGAGCTGCGCACCCCGCTCACTTCTATTCTGGGCTTCAGCGAGATCCTGCTCGATCAGGAAGAACTGACCGACACGCAGCGCAGGTTTTGCCAGAAGGTCCAGGACTCCGGTTTTCAGTTGCAAGCGAGCCTGAATCAACTCGTGGATCTGTCGCGGATTGAAGCCGGCCATACGGAAGTGTTTGTCCAGGAGTTTTCGTTGCGAGAGGTGTTGCGCGAGTCGTGTGCGGCGGCCGCACGCATGGCGCAGAAGCAGCAGGTGAAGATCGACTACGAAGTCGCTCCCGAGGTCACGACAATCGTTACCGACCAGGGCAAGCTGCGACAGACGCTGTTCAACTTCATCGCGTGGGCCGTTAGTCGCAGCCCCGCGGGTGAATCAGTTGATGTTACGGCCGACATCGATGGCCAGGGAATGCTGTGGATTCGAGTGATAGACAACGGTGAGGCGCGCGCGGACACGGCAAACATCTTCGATCCCGAACATGGCTCGCCCGGCCGTGAGCCGAACATCAACGAACTCGGAATCATCATCGGTCGTAAACTGCTCGAACTGATTGGCGGCAAAGTAAGTTTGGAGAACCTCGTGCCGCGCGGGCTGGCGGCGACGATTCAAATACCGGCACGTCCAGCGAAGGGATAACGCGGCGGATGGAAGAGACGACAGTTCGGGAGTGCACGACGATTGAAGAGTTCGATCGATGTGTTCAACTGCAACGCGAAGCATTCGGCCTTCCTGATCTGGAACTCTCGCCGCGCCGACATTTGATCGTTTCGCGTCGCGCGGGCGGATGGACGTTGGGCGCGTTTGCCGGAGAGAGGATGGTAGGCTTCGTTCATCATCTCGCGGCGGTGCGTGGCAACGAGATCTTCGGCTATTCGCACGTGATGGCCGTGGCGAAGGACTATCAGAATAAGGGCGTCGGCGCGCGTTTGAAGTGGGCACAGCGACAGCGCGCGCTCGATGAAGGCCGGACGTTCATCAAGTGGACGTGGGATCCGATGCAGGCGCGAAACGCGCATTTCAATCTCAACCGGCTGGGCGCTACTGTCGATACGTATGCTGACGATTTCTACGGTGTCGAGTCTGGAGGATTCCCAGGTGATCGGCTGTTTGCGACGTGGACGCTGAGTTCTGCACGTGTGGTTGCTCTCGCTGCTGGTTTAGCGGCGCCGGTGGATGCGAAGCCGGTGGCGACGATCGCCATACCAACGCAATGGAATGCATTCGTGAAGCAGGATGTTGCCTCCGCGCGCGACGAGCAAGCGCGGGTGCGAGAGGAGTTCAAGAAAGCGTTTGCGCAGCAACTGATTTGCGCGGGGTTTGAACGAGGTGACGACCAGTCGCGGTATCTGTTGTTCGAGCCTGAAGGTGATTTATAGGGTGATTTACAAAATTTTTTAAGATTTACAAGCTGCATTTTTGATGCATGAGTTTTAGTAAATTCGACCGCTATGTCGATCGTCATGCACGCAGCTTCACGGAGCGCTTGCAGAACCTCTGCCGGATGCCTTCGGTTGCGGCGCGCGGCAGCGGCATGCGCGTGATTGCGGAAACGGTCGAACAGTCAATGCAGCGCGTCGGGATCGGCACGCGTTCCTTTCGCATCGGCTCCGGCTATCCAATCATTTACGGTGAGTGCGGCAGTGGTCCAAAGACTTTTGTTGTTTATGGTCATTACGACGTGCAGCCGGTGGGC
The DNA here is from genome assembly GCA_046733535.1 of Acidobacteriota bacterium. Taxonomy (GTDB): domain Bacteria; phylum Acidobacteriota; class Blastocatellia; order Pyrinomonadales; family Pyrinomonadaceae; genus PSRF01. The sequence goes on along the minus strand of JBKPPH010000094.1, from coordinate 1,076 downwards.
CTTCTGAGCGATTGGTCCTCAGGCCCTTTCGCCGCGACTATCGAAGACGGAAAGTTGTACGCGCGTGGCGCTGCGAACAGTAAAGGAGATCTGTTAGCGCGGCTCGCGGCCGTCGAAGCTTATCAAAAGACGTTCGGCAAGCTGCCGGTGACCTTGCGGTTTATTGTCGAAGGAGAAGACGGCCTCGGCAGCCCCAGCCTTTATCGTTTCACAAAAGAGAATGCCGACCTGTTGCAAGCCAACGGTTGTTTGTGGGATGAAGGTTCCAGCGACACGAAAGAGACGCCGATCATCAGTCTCGGCTTCAAAGGCATCACCTTTCTCGAACTCCGCGCGTTCGGCGCGCGTTCCGATCTGCATTCGAAATGGGGCGCAATCGTTCCCAATCCCGCGTGGCGCCTGGTCCAGGCTCTCGCGACGATCACGTCGCCGAAAGGCGTGATCACAATCGACGGCTTCTCCTCGCACATCGCACCGATCAGTGAAGAAGACTTCGAAGTCCTCCGTGCGATCGAATTGGATGAAGCGGGATTGAAACGCGAGTTTCGGATCGGCGGCTGGGTCAGGGCGATGAAGGGCCAGACGCTCGTCAAGGAACATATCTTCGGCGCAACGTGCACGATCTGCGGTATTCACACCGGACACACTGAAGCAGGCGCGAAAACCGTCTTGCCGAGCATGGCGATGGCGCGGCTCGATTTTCGACTCGTGCCCGATCTGACGTCGGAGATCGTAGTCGGACTGTTGCGCGAGCATCTCGACGTTCGCGGTTTCAAAGACATCGAGATCATAGAGCTCGGACATGCGCCGTTGGCGAAATCGTCGGCAAAGTCGCGTGTAGCTCGCGCGGTGATTGAGTCGACGACTGAGGTTTACGGGAAACCGCCGCTTATTTATCCGATGGATCCTTCGAGTGGACCAGTGGGCGCGGTGTGTGGCGTGTCGGAACCGCCGACGCCGGTGGCGTCTTTTGGGACGAGTTACGCCGGATCAAATCCTCATGGGCCAAATGAGAACATTCGCGTCGACGACTTTTTGAAGAGCATCAAGCTGATTGGGCGTGTGATTTACAAACT
>JBKPPH010000093.1:0-3139 GCA_046733535.1 Acidobacteriota bacterium | reverse complement strand
GTCGTGTTTGCACGTTCGACTGACGCGGCCGGCGATATGAATGCGTTGATGCGCGAAGCATGCGCCATGCTCGACGGCCGCGGCGGCGGCAGACCTGACCTGGCCCAGGGCGGCGGCAAAAACATTTCGAAGCTTACTGATGCCCTCGAAGCCGCAGCCCGCAGCCTGCGCACACGTGATCCATCCATACAATCTGCGTAACCTGTGGAGGGCTGCTCACGCCATCGCCAAGTGGCTTTTGCGCCTGTTCCTCGCTTCAAAGCGAATACGATTGGTACTTCCTTCAAACCTTCCAGCGTCGCCACCTGTGACGAAGATTACGGCCGTATTTTCATCGACCAAATTAAACCGGGCGACATTCGGATCGTTCCAATTTTCAGCCAGGGCAGCGGAGGCAAGGGCGCCGGCCAGAAGAGCATTAACTCGTCGTTTTTGCACGCACGGCAGAGCTTTCTTCTGCTCAGCGCCGCACCCTCAGTTGACACGCTGTAACCAGCTACCTAATATGCTAGTCCGCGTGGGGCAGTAGCTCAGTTTGGCAGAGCGCCGCGTTCGCAATGCGGAGGTCAGGGGTTCGACCCCCCTCTGCTCCACCAATAGAATCAAGTATTTACGGCAGGGCGCTCACCCTGCCTTTTTTCTTTTCGCACGTTTTTGGCGTCACGTTGACGTGGCGAGAAACACACGAGCTTTTCTAAAGCCTCGCGCTTGCGCTCCTGCATACCGTGTGAGTATCTCTTCGTCATTCTGATATCGGTGTGACCTAAGATCTCAGCGACAGTTACAAGCTCCTCTCCTACGTCGGAGAGACGCGTGGCGCAACTATGTCGAAGGTCTCTTAACTGAAAGTCCGGAAGGCGTGCTTCGAGGCGGGCGGTGTTGAATGCCTTCTTTACATCCTTGAGACGTCCGCCAGTCTTAAGACTGGTAAATACAAATTCACTAGTCCGTCTCTGTTGATTAAGGACTTCTTTCACCCTCGCATTCATTGGCACTACCCGGTTGAGCTTGGTCTTGGTCTTACGTACCTGAATCAATCCGCGGTCGAAGTCCAGATCAAACCACTTCAAGTTAAAGATTTCTCCTCGACGCATGCCTGTATGCAAGGCGACAGTCACAATGTCCTTCAGTTGCTCGTTATCTCCCATTGCCTGAAAGAGCCGTTGCTCCTCGTCTTCAGTTAAATAACGAACACGCTCATTATCCAAAGCAAACCGTTCCACGCTCTGGCATGGATTTAGGTCTGCCTTTTCATGTCGTACCGCTAAGGTGAAGACTTTGGATAGCACAGAAAGCTCGCGGTTAACTGTTGCTTGAGCCCTGCCAGCTCCGATTCGCTTTGCCTTGTATTGCTCGATCATCGCGGGCTTGATCTCCCGCAGGTTCCTTCCCTTAAAGAAGCTGGTCAGCACAGATGTTGTTCGGACATCATCGTCATAACTAGCCTTGTGTATCCTGGACCAAGGTAGATAAGTTTCTACTACGAAGTCCGCAAACAAAACCTGTTCTGGTTCGGGCGGCTCTGGGTCATACCGCTTGTTCCATTCTTCATCCCAGATTTGCTGGGCAGCCTGTTTTGCCTGTTCGACATTGCGAGCTTCCAGAACGCCCCTGTACCGCTTCTTACGTTGAAAGAACTGGTAGTAGTAATGCTGAGCGCAAGGATTACCCTTTTCGCCCGGCTTCCAAATTCGAATCTTCATTTGCCGCTCCTTTCAGCAGCCGTCCGAAAGAAGCAGCGTTACTCTACCACGGTTAGACGCTTTGGTGTTGTTTTGGAGGCATTTTGCTGTTGCCCCTTGGCCCAATCGATCAACTCTCCACGATGAAATCGCACGAGCGAGCAGATCTTGCGGAAAGGAATCTTGTTGCGAGAGACCCAGGCGTAAAGCGTTTTGCTTTTCACATGTAACAACGCCGCTGCTTCACTCACGTCGAGCAGCCGTTCTGGATCATCACGCATTAAATCATCATCTCTTGTTTGTCTTGCAGGTGTTGCCATAAAACTCCTCACTTACGCTGAGCAGTCGGCCCAAGCGCCGGTTTTCCATAGGTGCGCTACGTGCAGTTTGGCAATGGCAATGCCACAGCATCCGGGTTCTACACGCCTCCAAATTCGCCCAGAACTAGGACTATTCGCCAACGGGTTCACTCGAGTGCCCAGAAAACCGTTAACGAGTGCCTAAAATCCCGGCACCTGCTGGTCCTATCGATTGGCTACTTAGCGACGGTTTCTTCGGAGACGGAATGGTTGGAATGCATTAAAAAAAAGCTGTAAACACCCTTAACATGGGGCCATTAAGAACTAGAGGTTTCGGGCGACTATGACGAGGCCTCGATGAGGAAGAGCAATTCAGCGAAGATTAGATCATCGCGATCCTGAAAGGGGTGGAAGCAGTTAGCAATCGTACCGGTTCACGAGACACTCCTCAGGCGTGATGAAGCTCAGACTCAAGGATTCAGTCAAACCTCGCTGTCGTTTCAACCATTGTCCAGACTAGTTTTTAACTTCGACAATCAAGAGAAAACGCTCACATGAACTCCGCTGGTTGGGCCTCACGTATGCCCATGAACTTCTGACTAAACGGCTACCGATCTTCAGGAAGGGGTGGCACCCGCATCAACTCAATAGTTCGGCGCTGGGCGTTTGGAGTGGAGGACCTGAATACAAGAGGGAAAGTGAAATGACGCATACAATTTGGGCGCACTTTGCGGCCCTTATTCTCTTGATGGTTAGGCTCCAACGTTTTACCGACTTAGTTAACGCCCAATCACGTTCCACATCAGTTGGTTTAGAAGGTACGCCGCACTCAATACCTTTTTGCGGTTTTCCTTTGTTTCGCCTCTTTTCAAAGTTGACAGGTGGGCACAGCCGGCGAAGAAGACAATTCCAGAAGCACAGAGCTTAATAGAACCCGCCGACCAATCGCCGTCCAGGTATTTGCTAAACAACGTTCTTTTCCGACCTACTAGGTAGGAGAAACCAGAGCTTTACAATGAAGGCGACCTCGGTCCAACACCGGACTCCCAAGTTTCTCAGTTGCAGGAATCCAAACGACAGGAGTCCGCTGCGTATTCGCAAGCATGGCCTTACTGATTTCTTGCAACAGCGTTGGATTTGTATATATAAGTACCTGGT
>JBKPPH010000092.1:0-15804 GCA_046733535.1 Acidobacteriota bacterium | reverse complement strand
GTTTCCGTTCGCAGCGCGGAACTTCGCCTAGGGTTATATGTTTGAGTCGCTCTCGGACAAATTAAAACGCACGCTAAAGAATTTGCGGGGCGAGGGCGTGCTGACGAAGGAGCACGTCGACGCTGCGCTGCGCGAAATCCGGCTGGCGCTTTTAGAAGCCGACGTCAACTATAAAGTCGCAAAAGACTTTATTGCTGCTGTTCAGCAGAAGGCCGAAGGGCAGCAGGTTTGGCAGGAACTCAAACCGTCCGAGCAAGTCGTCAAAATAGTTTTCGACGAACTGGTTGAACTGCTCGGTGGCCAATCGTCGCGGCTCGTCTTTACGAAACAGCTACCAAACACAGTTATGGTGGTTGGCCTGCAAGGTTCGGGCAAAACCACGTCGACTGGAAAGATCGCCCGTTGGCTAGCTGCAAATCAGGATCGAAAGCCGTTACTGGTTTCAGTAGACGTTTACCGGCCGGCCGCTCGCGAGCAATTGAAGGTCATCGCAAAGGCCACCGGCCAACAGATCTTTGAAGATCCGCAAACCAACGATCCGCTCACGCTCGTGCGTGAAGCGCAGAAACACGCGCAGCAAACCGGTTTCGACACGCTGCTCATCGACACGGCAGGCCGCCTGCACATCGATGATGCGTTGATGGAAGAGCTCGTCAGCATCAAGCAGGAAACGCACCCGGTCGAAATTCTCTTTGTTGCTGACGCGATGACGGGCCAGGACGCCGTTCGCTCCGCGGAAGAGTTTCACCGTCGCGTGGGAATCACGGGAGTGATCCTGACAAAGATGGACGGCGACGCTCGTGGCGGCGCGGCACTTTCGATCAAACAGGTCACCGGGCAGCCGGTGAAGTTTGTCGGTGTCGGCGAACGTTACGACGCGCTCGAACCGTTTTACCCGGATCGCGTCGCGCAGCGCATTCTTGGCATGGGCGACGTCTTATCGCTCATCGAAGAAGTCCAGGCGAAAGTAGATCAGAGCGAGGCGGAACAGCAGCTGAAGAAGCTGCAAAAGAACGAATTCACGCTCGACGACTTTCGTTCGCAGTTGCGACAAGTCAAGAAGCTCGGCTCTTTCTCAAAAATCATGAAGCTGCTGCCCGACCAGCTTCTCGGCGGCATCGGCATGCCGCAGTTGGACGAAGAGCAATCGAAGCAGATGGAGCAGGAGCTGAAACGCACCGAAGCCATCATCGATTCGATGACCTGGGAAGAGCGCAACGATCACCGGATCCTGAACGCCAACCGACGGCGTCGCATCGCTCGCGGTTCGGGGACGTCAGTCACGTCCGTAAATCAGCTCATCAAGCAGTACGTCGAGATGCGTCAGATGATGCGGCAGCTTTCCAGTTCCGGACTGTTTGGAGGCGGCGGGCTGAAAAGCAAAATGCTGCGAAAGATGACGGGCATGCCGGACATGGCCGGCTTCGCGGGCGACGCGGGGGAAATGCCGTCGTTACCGGCTGCACCATCACGAAAGAAGTTGAAAAAGAAACGAAAGAAGAAACGAAGGTAGGCCACGAATCAGTGGCGCTGAAGGAGGAACGAATTGTTAGCCATTAAGTTAATGCGCACTGGTGCGAAGAAGAGCCCCTCGTATCGCGTTGTAGTCAAAGAAAAGCAGTCGAAACGCGACGGAGCCTATTTGGAGAACCTGGGCACATACAATCCCACGCGCAATCCAGCGGAGATCAAGCTCAACTTGAGCCGCGTCAACTACTGGATCGAGAAAGGCGCGCAGCCCACTGACACGGTTAGCCGGCTGATCAAGGCCACCGCGAAAGCTGAACAGGCTGCGGCTCCGGAAGCGCAGTCGTGAGTCCCTGTCTAGGGCGAAATCATGCGTGACGCTATTGAAATGATCGTCAAGTCGTTGGTTGACGATAGCGAGAATGTGGACATTCGCGAGATTGAGCAGCGCAATGGATCCACGCTCATCGAAGTGCGCGTCGCGCCCAATGACGTTGGAAAGATCATCGGCAAACAGGGAAAGACGATACGCGCCCTGCGATCTCTCGCCCGCATCGCGGGAACAAAGAAGAACCGCCGCTACCTGTTGGAAATCGTCGAGTGATCAGATGAACGACGCAGGCTCGGGTGAACTGGTGATTATCGCTCGGGCGGTGAAAGCACGCGGTCTCAAGGGCGAACTCGTCGCGCAGCTTTTGACGGATTTTCCCGAGCGATTTGAAGACGTTGAAGAACTAGTGCTCGTTTCGCCCACCGGCGAACGAACACTCGGGCGGCTCGAGGATTACTGGTTCCAAAACGATCGAGTAGTTTTGAAACTAGCTGGGTACGACGATGTCGACGCGGCCAGGCAGCTAGTAGGCTTTGAATTTGCTGTTCCGGAAGCCGAGCGCGTCGCACTTCCCTCCGATCATTACTACGATTGGGAATTGGAAGGATGCACGGTAAGAGTCGGCAGTGAAAGCATCGGCAAAGTTCAGTCAGTGATCAGGACCGGCGGCGCCGAGATCCTGGCGATTGCCGACGAGAACGGCAAAGAACGTTTGATACCTTTGGTCGATGATATCGTGGTCGAGATCGACGCGGACGCGAAGACGATCGTCGTCGATCCACCCGAAGGACTTTTAGATCTTTGAGCAATAAGGGATGTTACGCTTCGATATCATTACGATCTTTCCCGAGTTCTTTCGTGAGACGACAGATTGTGGGATTTTGAGGCGGGCTCGTAATGCTGGACTGGTCGATGTGAAGGCCCACGATCTGCGGCAGTGGACCACCGACAGGCACCACGTCGTAGACGATCGGCCATTCGGTGGCGGCGACGGAATGATTCTCAAGCCCGAGCCGATCTTCGCCGGTGTTGAAGCACTAACCGGAGCTTCTCGACGAGAAGATTTTCCAGCAAAGACGCGAGTGGTTTTGTTATCGGCACAAGGTCAGGGGTTTTCACAGCCTTTGGCCCAGGATCTTTCACAAAACACATCCCACGTCGTTCTCCTTTGTGGACGCTACGAAGGAGTCGACGAAAGGGTCGCGGACGCATTGGTCACCGACGAGATTTCGATCGGCGATTATGTTTTGTCCGGCGGCGAACCAGCCGCGCTCGTGGTGATCGACGCCGTTGTTCGACTGTTGCCGGGTGCGCTCGGCAGCGAGACCTCGGCGGTATTCGAGTCGTTCTCGGAAGGCTTGCTGGACCATCCGCAGTACACGCGACCGGCGGAATTTAAGGGCATGAAAGTGCCCGAAGTATTGTTGAGCGGCAATCACGCTGAGATCGAGCGTTGGCGTAAGGAAGCCGCTATAGAGAAAACACGGCGTAAGCGGCCTGACCTGCTGAAATAGAATTAATAAGGAGCATCGCGAAATGAATCGATTGGACAACATTGAAGAGGGCCAACTGCGTAATAATATTCCACAGTTTCAGCCAGGCGATACGGTCCGTGTTCACGTGCGGATTAAGGAATCTGAGACCAAAGAGAGATTGCAGGCTTTTGAAGGCGTCGTGATCGCGCGCAAACACGGCGGCGCGCGCGAGACCATCACCGTGAGAAAGACGAGTTTTGGCGTCGGCGTCGAAAGAATCTTCCCACTGCACGCGACCATCATCGACCACATCGATCTCGTAAAAAGAGGCCGCGTCAGGAGAGCCAAGCTCTACTATCTTCGTGGACTTCGCGGTAAGGCCGCACGCATCCGCGAGCGTGACACGCGCGGTCATCAGGCGGACGATAACCAGGCTTCGGCAGCCAAGAAGTAGTTACAGGATTGGCAGGATCCGGTTTTGCGAATCGCGATCGATGCTCACGCTGTTGGCGCGAAGCTTGGGGGCAACGAAAGCTACGCCATAAATCTGATCGAGGCCCTCGCCCAGATCGACAGCGCCAACAGCTACACCATCTACGTCACGACCGACGAGGCACGCGATCGCTTTCACCAGCGCTGGCCCAATTTCAAAGTTCGCTCAACTCTTCCGCACACGCCGCTCATCCGCATTCCCTTAACACTCAGCGCCGAACTGCGAAAAAATCCGGTCGACGTGCTGCACGTTCAGTTTACCGCGCCGCCTTTTTGTCCCTGTCCCGTCGTTGTCAGTATTCACGATCTGTCATTTGAACACTTGCCGCAGACCTTCAATCGTCGCAGTCGAACGCAGTTGCGGCTGACTGTGCGGCATTCTGCCCGGCGAGCCGCTCGAATTCTTTCGCTGTCAGAACACACGCGTTGCGATATTATGGAAACCTACGGCATCGAAGCGGAACGAATTAAGGCCATCCCGCTCGCTGCGCCGAAACATTTCGCACCCGTCGACGACAACAGCGAACTTCAACGCGTACGACATAATTACGGGATAGACGGCGACTATATTTTGTCTGTAGGTTCTATTCAGCCTCGCAAAAATCTGGCCCGACTCATCAAGGCTTACGCTTCATTGCGAGGCGGCCATTCAGCAGCTAAGCTGCCTAAACTCGTGCTCGTCGGAAAGTGTGCGTGGCTTTACGACCAAACCCTGCGCGCACTCGAAGAATCCGGCGTAAAAGATTCGGTTGTTTTAACCGGATATGTACCTGAAGCAGATTTGCCGGCACTGTATACTGGTGCGCTTTGCTTCGTTTATCCGTCTTACTTCGAAGGGTTCGGATTACCACCACTCGAAGCGATGAAGTGTGGTGCTCCCGTAATCGTTGGTAACAGGACCAGCTTGCCCGAAGTTGTTGGTGACGCAGCGTTGGCCGTCGATCCTTTCGACACGGACGCCATCGCCGAAGCAATCAAACTACTAATTAGCAATTCACGACTTCGTGAGGAGTTGAGCGTGAAAGGTCAAAAAAGAGCAGCGGCTTTTGATTGGCAGGAAACTGCACGCAAAACGCTCATGGTTTACGAAGAAGTGGCCCGGTTATGTCTCTAGATCCAATGCGCATCGCTATTCTCGGCACGCGAGGTATCCCAGCCAGTTACGGCGGCTTCGAAACCTTTGCAGAACATCTCGCGACCCGCCTCGTGGCCCGTGGCCATCAAGTCACCGTCTATTGCCGCGCTCACTACGTTTCGCCGAGACAACTGAAATATCACGGCGTCAGACTCGAAGTTCTACCCACGATCAGACATAAGTATTTCGATACCGTCGTTCACACCTTTTTGTCAGCTATCCACGCCGTCGCCGGACGCTACGATGCCGCTTTGATTTGTAACTGCGCGAATGCTCCATTCAGTCCGATTTTGAGACTTACCGGGACGCCGGTGGCAATCAACGTCGATGGTCTCGAACACAAACGTAAGAAATGGGGTTGGTTGGGCCGGCGTTATTACCGGCTCGCGGAGTATCTCTCGACGTTGTTGCCGAACGAGATGGTGACCGACGCCCGAGTGATTCAGGATTACTACCTCGCGCGTCACAATACGGCATCGACGATGATCGCTTACGGCAGTGAGGTAGAGCGACGTCCGGATCGCGCGGCAGTGCGGAAGTGGCGCGTCGAGCCAAACAGATATGTGTTGTACGTCTCGCGGCTCGAACCTGAAAACAATGCGCATCTCGTAATCGAGGCTTTCAAAAGAGTACGAACCGCATACCGGCTGCTGATCGTCGGCGATGCGCCGTATGCCGAACAATACATCAGCAGTTTGAAAGCCCAGGCCCGCGGCGACAAGAGAATCATTTTCACCGGGTTTGTTTTTGGCCAGGATTATCGCGCGCTCCAGCAGAACGCTTACTGTTACATTCACGCGACCGAGGTCGGCGGCACACACCCGGCGCTGCTCGAAGCGATGGGATTCGGAAACTGCGTGCTCACACTCGCAACACCCGAAAACCTCGAGGTCGTTGGCGACGCCGGCGTGCCGTACACGGACGAATACGACCTCGCCGAAAAGTTACAAAGGGTTCTGCGAGATGGATCGTTGGTGCAAGCCTTCAGAAACCGTGCACAGCAACGCATCCAGAGCCATTACGATTGGGACACGGTGGTGGACCAGTACGAAGAACTGTTCGCCCGCATGAGCGGGCAGCCGACGATGTCCGCTCAACCGGTCGGGGTGGAAACTGAATCCACCGCCCAGGTCTTGCAGAAGTAACGTCGGTTTAAAGAAGAGGGCCTCGCCAATTCAAAGAACGGGCGAGGCAAAGCGTTACGGGTAGGTTCGGGCAAACAGGGTGGCGGTGCAAAGCATGAGAATCGCGAAAATTACGATTCAATCGGGCGGCGCGTAAGCGGGGAATGATAAAGCCAAATAACGTAAGGCCTACGCACCAACTCTCAACACTGCCCCCGAAGCATGATTACGAAAATCCAAAAACCCCTTGGTCATTTCGATTGTGTGAAATTATACGATTGAACCGTGACCTGTCAAGCACAATATTGAATATTTCGTAAAATTCTTGTGACAACTTCAGTAGGGGCTGGTTCCAATCCTCACCAAAAAACTGTCTTTATCCGCCGGAGCGGGTCTGATGAAGTCGCTGGGCCTGGCGGCGTACGGCCTCCGAGATGTTGCGGTTCTGCGTCAGGGCTTGAAGGTCCTTGGTCCGAATTCTTAGGAGAATGTTGATTACGGTGGGTATCGGCGTTCGCGGGTTGCGGGCGAGGTTGTGAATAATCGGATACGAACGCGCCCAACTCCGATTCATGGCAATCAGGCGCAGCACCTCATCCGCCACAGTCCTCATTGATGCGATATTCTCGACTTCCTGTTCCGTGATTCGCGGGTTGTTCACGACAGCGGAGCACACCACCTTGTTCGAATCGCGGATCAGAATGCCGCGGGCCTCGCGATCTCCTTTCATCGCCAGTTTCATCCTGTCTCTCGTGTTCATGAACATGATCTTGCGAATCAGCGAGATTCTTTCAGTACTGACGCTGCCCGCCTCTAAACGTTCACTTTCGATTACGCGTTGGACATTGGCCGAAACTTCTTCCGCACTTTCCGAAATCAGTTCTTCATAACGTTCGGCTGGTAACCACGCGTCGTCAAGATCAGCGTCCGAGACCTCGATATGTTCGGCGATCAGCCATGCATCTTCGACGCTGAGTTCACCGGACACAGTGGTTAGCTCGGCGGCTTCGAAGAACTCGGCCGCCGCGGTTTGCCCACGTGCTCTCAATTCGTCCGCAATCTGACGCGCGCCACGCTCTTTCTCGAAAAACTCTTTGCGCGTTTCGCGAGCACGTCTTTCAGCTTCGCCACTGCACGCCGGGTTGCCGAGAATCGCGTCGATGATCTCAGGACACCGGACCAGTCGCTGCTGGTTAATGGTGATGAGTTCCAAAAGCGAATTGTGCGGAGTAGTTGCGGCTAACTTTGCGAGCGCCTGATCGGGAGTGCGCGTGTTCAGGATCGTTGCTTCGTAAACTTCGTGCTTGCCATCGCTTTGAGTGGCCAGATACGCCAGCACGTTTGGAGCAGTGTCAGACGCCGAGGCCGCGATCAAAAGATCTTCAGGCGTTTCGGCTTTCAGTGTCTCGCTTGCCGCTGAAGCAATTTGGGGATCGTCGCTGGTGGCGAGGGCGACGAGCACTTCCAAAAGATCGTTCTGCTGGAGTGGCAACATTCCACGCGCGGCTGCGAGGCGAGCCGGCTGTGGAGCGCTGCCACTAATGATGGCTTGAACTACAGGGTTTGTAGAGGTGGTTTCCGAACTCAAGCCGCAATTCCATGACACTTCTTATACTTCTTGCCCGAGCCGCATGGGCAAGGCTCGTTGCGCCCGACTTTCGGCTGATCTCTCACCACAGTCTTAATCTTTCCGTCTTCTTCTCCGGCGGGAGCTGCGCCCTGGTTCGGTCCGGTAAATCTCAATGCTGCAGGGCGGCGCGCCATGCGTCGCTGTTGCAAACTCTCCGGCGCCTGTTCCGACACGACTTGCAAGTTGAACAAAGATCGAATGGTCGAGGTGTCGATTCGGTCGAGCATTTCCTGGAAGAGATCGAAACTCTGCTTTTTGTATTCAACCAGCGGATCCTTCTGACCATACCCGACGAGGCCGATACCCTGTTTGAGGTGGTCCAGCGATAGCAGGTGGTCCTTCCACTGCGCGTCGATGATGTTGAGCATGATGATGCGCTCGTACGTGCGCATCGCTTCCGGCCCAATCTGATCTTCTTTCCCTTCGTACTTGACCTTGAGCCGTTCCCAAATCGCGTCGACGACTTCCTGCGAAGTCATGTTCGGAATGTCTAGTCGCTCGCTGTCAATGTCGAAGTCGTAGATCGTCTTGATCTGGATCTTGTAATTGTCGATGTCCCAGTCGTCCTGCGACACATCGGGATTGAGGTACTGTCTCGTGATATCCGATAACAGATCGTAAGCGACCCCCGATTGCGGCGGATCACCCATCAAGTAATCACGCTGGTCGGGTTCTTCCATCAACTGGCGGCGCAGACCGTAAATCGTCTCGCGCTGCTTGTTCATGACGTCGTCGTATTCAAGCAGGTGTTTGCGAGCTTCGAAGTTCCGGCCTTCAACTGACTTCTGCGCTGCCGCGATTCGCTTCGAAACCATCTTCGACTCAATCGCGACGCCCTGCTCCATGCCGAGACGCTGCATCAGCGCCTTGACCTTATCGCCTGCGAAGATCCGCATCAGATCGTCTTCGAGAGAGAGGAAAAACCGCGACGATCCGGGGTCGCCCTGACGTCCGGCACGTCCGCGGAGCTGATTGTCGATGCGCCGCGATTCGTGACGTTCGGTGCCGATGATGTGCAGGCCTCCGAGCGACACTACTTCCTTGTGCTCGTCCTCAACGATGCGCTTCGCCTTCGCCAGCGCACTATTCCATTGCTCGTCTGTTGCTTCGTCGGGGTCGATCTCGTCCTTCTTCAAAAACTCGCGCGCCATGAAATCAGGATTGCCGCCCAACAGGATGTCGGTACCGCGGCCGGCCATGTTGGTAGCGATCGTCACCGAACCTTTTCGACCTGCCTGCGCCACGATCTCCGCTTCACGCTCGTGATACTTCGCGTTCAGCACGTTGTGCGGGACCTTGTCTTTCAAGAGACGACGCGCGATCAATTCGGAGTTTTCAACGGAGACTGTACCAACCAGCGCCGGCTGTCCTTTCGTGTGACACTCCTTGATCTGTTCGATCACCGCGTCCCATTTTTCCGGCAGCGTCCGATAGATCACGTCCGAAAAGTCGGTGCGAACCATCGGCATATGCGTTGGAATAACGATGACGTCGAGCTTGTAAGTCGAGGCAAACTCCGCCGCTTCGGTTTCGGCGGTACCGGTCATGCCTGATAGCTTTTCGTAAAGTCGAAAGTAATTTTGCAGCGTGATCGTTGCGAGCGTCTGGTTCTCTTTTTCGATCTCGACGCCTTCTTTGGCCTCGACCGCCTGGTGCAACCCGTCTGACCAGCGACGACCTTTCATCAAGCGTCCGGTGAAGTCGTCGACGATAATGACTTCGCCATCCTGGACCACGTATTGATGGTCCAACTTGTACAGCGTATGCGCTTTCAAGGCCTGCTCGACGCAGTGGAGCAGTTCCATGTTCGATGGATCGTAAAGGTTGCCCACGCCCAACAAGCGTTCAGCCTTATCGACACCCTCTTCCGTGAGTACCGCTGTGTGTGCTTTTTCATCGACGACGTAATCGCCGGTCTTTTTACCGTCGATGTCCTCGCCCTTTTTCAGATGAGGAATGATCGCGTCCGCGTTCTTGTACTTGTCAGTAGCTTCGTCCGAAGGTCCTGAAATGATCAACGGCGTACGAGCTTCGTCGATCAGGATCGAGTCAACCTCGTCGACGACCGCGAAGTAGTGACCGCGCTGCACGCAGGTGGCGAGGTCAAACTTCATATTGTCGCGGAGGTAGTCGAAGCCGAACTCGTTATTCGTACCGTAAGTGATGTCGGCGGCGTAAGCGGCCTGGCGCTCGAAGTCGTCCATGTCGTTCTGGATGCAACCGACTTCCAGACCGAGGAAACGATGAATCTGGCCCATCCACTCAGCGTCGCGCGAAGCGAGGTAATCGTTGACTGTAACGACGTGAACGCCGCCACGACCGGTGAGTGCATTCAAATACGAAGGCAAAGTAGCGACAAGCGTTTTACCTTCACCTGTTCGCATCTCCGCGATTTTGCCCTGGTGAAGAACGATGCCGCCGATCAACTGCACGTCGAAGTGACGCATTCCGGTGGTGCGCACGCTGGCTTCTCTGACAGTCGCGAAAGCCTCCGGCAGGATCTCGTCGAGCGCTGCACGTTCGCGTCGCTTTCGTTCTTCCTTGTCGGTCGTATCGCCGACTGCACGTTGGACCTGCTCTTTAAAACGGGCGGTGCGCGCGCGCAGCTCGTCTTCGGAGAGCGCTTGAACGGACGGCTCGAGCGAATTGATCTTTTCCACCAGCGGCGCGATCGATTTCAAGAAGCGCTGATTGCTGCTACCAAAAACTTTGGTTAAAAACTTATCGAAACTCATGTCTAATAAATTACTCCAAATATGACCACGGATGCATCCGTGAAACCTGTGGCTCAAACACCCGACTGCAACTGCTTCTTAATCATGTCAACAACGCTCTGCCGCGGCATCGAGAAGTTAACTACGACCTTCTTGCCGTCCGGCGTTGCGTTGGTATTCTTCATCAATACTTCTTCGTCTTTTCCCGCTCTCGATCCTGCGCCGAGGAAGAGCATGGTATTCAACGCCCGCGCGAGTGACTCGGCACGTTGCGGCGAAGACGCTTCCGATTCCACTGACGCCAGCACTTCCTTCTCGCCCTGCTTCACCGTGATCTTCACCGTCGAACCCGGATTGTCTTTGCTGATCGGTTGCAGGTACGTGAGAAAACCGCTGTCGTTCAGCGCCGCGACCATTCGGCCGAAAACATCGACAAGATTCTCGTCGCCGACTTTCTTCGTGAATCGCGGGTTCTTCAGTTTTCCCTGTTCGTCGAGCTCGGCTTCGATCACGATCTCAAATGGCTTATCCAAATCCAGCTTGCCCTGGTTTTTGAGATCGTTTGCGTAAGCGGCAAAGTCTTTCAGTACCTTTTTATTGATCTGGTTCTCGTCGGGCAGAGGAACATCATTTTGCGCCGCGGTTTTCTCGAGTTGCTTCTGTGCTTCTTCGGGTGTCAGCGGTGAAGTCGATGGACTCGCCTGAGCAATCGCGGATGGCGACACCGAAGGAGCAGGACTCGCCTCTGGAGAAACACTCGGCTCCGGACTCGGCGACGGAACAACTTCCGGTACGACGTTTCTTTGTGGTTGGGCCTGCGCGATTATCTGCGGCGCGAAGGGATTCGGCGTCGGCTGCGGCGGAAACTCCGCGGCGACCTTGCCATCGGGTGAAAAGTAGCCCTCCGGATAGCGAAACTTCTCGTTCAACTGAACCAACTGCACGTCATCGGCAATTTGAGTCGCTTCGTAGTCCCTTTCCACGAACTTCGTGTTGGCTATCAAGGCGGTGATATTTAAGGTGTCGCGGAACGCCGGAACGTAAATAGTCACCAGCAACAATGCGAGGTGCAGGATGAGCGAAGCGACGACGAGCCGCGCCAGCACCGGCCATCTTGGGTCGCGATTAACCTCGAAATTTTCGAACAACTCAGTCATTTCGTCCTGCAATCTGTCTTAGACGCCCGCAACGCTCAACACGTTGTGATACGGATTGTAACTCGCCAGGTTCGCATTAGCACTTGCAGGCCGCCATCACGACGTTAGAATAACTCTCGTTGCGCCGAAATAATCGAAAAATTTGGGACAAAAGAAAGCCGCGCGGGCGACGTGGCCCGGAAAGGTCCGGGTCAAAGGGTGACGCGAGGCCCGTTCCCCCGCAATCCAGAGAGGTCAAACGACTGCTCGAAGGAATCGGCACGCCGCGTTCAGCTCCGTTCAAGCCCGATCCTTTTCAAATCGAAGCACTGGCGGCATTGGAGTACGAAGATGTGCTCGTGACGGCGCCGACTGGCAGCGGCAAAACGTGGATTGCGCGCGAGGAGATCCGGAGGCTTTTGGAAGGTGGACGTCGCGCCTGGTACACGTCGCCGCTCAAAGCGCTCACGAATTCCAAGTACCAGGAGTTCATCGACGAGTTTGGACCGGAGCGAGTCGGAATCCTAACGGGCGATCGAAAAGAGAATTCTGAGGCGCCGCTGATCGTCGGCACAACTGAGATTTACCGCAATCAACTTTTCGACTCGTTGCGCGGCGGAAGTGAAGTCCGCGCCGATCTCGTCGTGCTTGACGAAGCACATTATCTCGCCGACGAAGAGCGCGGGCACGTGTGGGAAGAAGCAATCATACTGACGCCGCCGCGCATCCGGTTGTTACTGCTCTCTGCGACGATTGGAAACGCACATGAGTTTGCGTTGTGGCTCGAGGAAATCCGCGGGGTGCGTTGCGGAGTCATCACCGGGCCGGGAAAGCGACCGGTGCCTTTGCGTTCCGCGGTCTTGCTGCCGGACAAACGATTGCTGCCGTTGCTCGATGACTCCGGAAGATTGAATTCTGAAGTAATACGGTTAACCGCAGATGAACGCAGATGAACACAGATTGAATCTGCGTTCATCCGCGTTCATCTGCGGCTTAAATTATGAAACTGCGCATGCCCGAGATGCCGCCGGCCGCGTTGCTCACGGCGCTTGACGGTTACAACTTACTGCCCGCGATCGTCTTCCTGCCGACGCGTCGACGCTGCGATCAGGCCGCCTCGGAAGCAGCACTCGCGCGCCGCGATCCAAACGATCACCGTCGCGAAGCGCGGCGCGACTTCATGCGCGCGTTTGTCGAACAACATGAGGAGGTGCGCGGTCACCGGCATTGGGACACGATCATTCGCGGTGGTGTTGCGTCGCATCACGCCGGTCACATTCCGGCATGGAAACTCGTGATCGAGAAACTGATGAGCGCCGGCTTGCTCGACGCGATCTTTGCTACTGCCACCGTTGCTGCCGGCGTCGACTTTCCCGCGCGCACGGTTGTGTTGACCGGCGCTGACGCACGAACAGGAAGCGGCTGGCGTCCGCTGTCTGCTTCGGAGCTTCAGCAGATGACTGGCCGTGCCGGTCGTCGCGGTCGCGACAACGTCGGATTCATCGTCGCCGCGCCCGGCCTGCACCAGGATCCGCAACGCATCGCACAAATCTTGAAAGCCCCACCCGATTCGCTCGTCAGTCAATTTCGCGCGACTTACACGACGCTACTGAACCTGCTCGACGCGTACGGAAATTTTCAATCCGTTCGCGAGATCGCCGAGCGCAGCTTCGCTTATCGCGACTCCGCTCGCCAGCTTGCACAACTCGAACGGAGTCGCAACGAAAGCGAGCAGGAAATCCAACGCGCACTTGAAGAAACCGGTTGCGAGCTGCCGATTTCCGTCGTGCTTGGTTTGGAACGACTCGTCGGAGTTCGCGCGCGCTTGCAGGAAGCGAAGCCGCAAACACGCGCCGAGGTTTTTCATCGCTGGCTGAACGAGGTTGTAAAGCCCGGCCGCGTAGTCGGCGTCGGTCGCGCCAGCCGCAGGCTCGTGATGGTGACTGAAAAGCGCGACGGCAGTGTTCGCGGTGTTCGTGAAGACGGGAGCTATGCGAGTTTTCCGCAGGAGCGGATCGGACGCGTGTATTCGCCCATCTATCGCCTGCGCGAAGAAGATATCGAGCGGGCTTTTGAAGACATTCGCGAACGCGGCAAAGAACTCACGCTCGTCGAACCAAGGCTTCGCGATGCTTATGCTGAAGAGACCGACGCGCTCAAGATCGTCGACGACGCGATCGAAAATCTCCTGCCGCAGAACGCCGACACGCAGCGGTGCACCGAAGTCATCTGGCAACTGCACACGACCGCCGAGGATCTGCAACGCGCGATGCGCCGGATCGAAGCATTGCGTGAAGAGGTGTGGCTGCCGTTTGAGCAACGCGCAAAAGTGCTCGCCGTCTTTGGCTATCTTGACTACGCCGCGGAGAAGGTGACTGAACGCGGCCGCTGGCTCGCCGACCTTCATATCGATCGACCCTTGCTCGTCGGCGAAGCGCTCGAAAACAAGTTGTTCAACTCGCTCGAGCCAAAACAACTCGCCGGCATCATGGCCGCGCTGACGGCCGACGAAGACCGCGACTACGGCGAGCTCGAACTCGACGACGACGTCGTCACTGCCCTTGCGCGTTTCGAAGACACGGGCTTCAAAGTCTCCGCTGAAGAATGGAAGTACGGTCTCGAGCCCGCGCCTGAGTTGAACTTCTCGGCCGCGGGCGCTGCGGTGCGATGGGCAGGGGGCACCCCATGGTCGCTGATCGTCAGCGAGACGCGCGCCGAAGAAGGCGATCTGTTTCGAATGTTTTCCCGGACCGGCGAAGCGCTCCTGCAGATCGCCGGCCTGCGTCGCAGCCATCCCGAAGCGGCGCAAATGGCGGCAACGGTCGCCGAGATGGTTTTACGTGAGCCGATCCGATAGGATGGGCCACCGGTTTATACAAATTCATACGAACAAAAAAGAGAGGAATCTTCATGTCAACTTCCGCAGCCCAGCAACCATCACCACAACTATTCTTTCAGACAGTCAACGCGTTTCAGCGCACCGAGGCGTTGAAAGCCGCAATCGAGCTTGAAGTGTTCACCGCGATCGGCGAGGGCAACACCACCGTCGCGGAGATCGCAAAGCGATGTCAGGCGTCCGAGAAAGGAATCCGCGTGCTTTGCGACTTCCTGACGATCATGGAAATGCTCACGAAGCAGGGCGACCATTATGCGCTAACGCTCGACTCCGCGACTTTTCTCGACAAGCGTTCGCCCGCGTATGTCGGGGGCGCAGTTGAATTCATGTGTTCGCCCGAGTTGACCGAAGCAACGAAAAACATGACGGAAGCGGTGCGGCGAGGCGGCACCGCGATGGAGAATAACGGCACCGTCGACGCGGAGAACCCGATCTGGGTGAAGTTCGCCCGCGGTATGGCGCCGCTGATGATGATGCCGGCGCAGATGATCGCGAAGCTCGTTGATCCAAACGCCGATCGAAAACTAAAGATCCTTGATATCGCCGCCGGTCACGGTTTGTTTGGCATCGCCTTCGCCAGTCGAAACCCGCAAGCTGAAATCACCGCCGTTGATTGGAAGCCGGTGTTGGAAGTGGCGAAAGAGAATGCACAGAAGGCCGGCGTGTCAGACAGGCATCGCACCATCGAGGGCAGCGCTTTCGACGTTGAGTTCGGCACCGGCTACGACCTCGTGCTGCTGACCAACTTCCTGCATCACTTCGATCCGCCGACGAACGAGACGTTGTTACGCAAGGTGCACGCAGCGCTGGCGGATGGTGGTCGGGCCGTGACGCTGGAGTTTGTGCCGAATGAGGATCGCGTGACGCCGCCCGATGCCGCGCGTTTCAGCATGCAGATGCTTATCGGTACGCCGAGCGGCGACGCGTACACGTTTCCTGAGTTGGAGCGAATGTTCGCGAACGCGGGGTTCTCGCGCAGCACACTACATGCGCTGCCGCCGACATTTCAGCAGGTTGTGATCTCCGAGAAGTGAGATGGTTGACGAGTTTGGGCCGCGGATGAACGCAGATAAACGCGGATTGGATCGGCGTTCATCTGCGGCTCAATAGTTAATCCTGTCATGCAAGCTGAGGATTCATATGCGCCTTCTGTGCCTTTTCTTACTCTGTCTCGCTTTTATGTTCCCTCAAACACCGCAACGCACCGCTCCCCCTGAGACGCTCTACCTGCTCAAGCCGGCGCACGTGTGGGACGGCGAATCAGCGCAGCTTCACGACAACTGGTCCGTGCTCGTTCGGGGCGAGAAGATCGAGGCGGTTGGGCCGGCAGGTGCGGTTCCTGCCGGCGCGACGGTCATCGATCTTCGCGGCCTCACCCTGATGCCGGGCCTGATCGAAGCGCAT
>JBKPPH010000091.1:0-18220 GCA_046733535.1 Acidobacteriota bacterium | reverse complement strand
ATTGAACTCGGGCTTGGGTCCGCCGTCGGGCTTCACGACGACTTCACCATTCTCGACATCAACCCGGAATCGTGAAGACGTTTTCCACAAACCGGTGATCGGCAGTTTCACTTTCTCATCGATGTGACGCTTCAGGAAGCGCGCGCCGTAAGCGGTGTTGAAGCCGTTTTCGGTGAGCAGGTTCACTGCCGCTTCAGTCACGTCAACGAGCTTGCCCTGGCGCTCCATCTGCCGGCGAATTTTCTCGAGATAGAGCTTCGCAATCTGCCGCACTTCATCCATCGTCAACGGCGAGAACACGACGATCTCATCGATGCGGTTACGAAACTCAGGCGAGAACCGCTGCTCCGAAGCCTTCATCACTTCGTTCTTTACCGCACGGAAATCCGATGCGGTCTTGGTGCCGAAGCCTAACGGTTTCTCGAACTTCTTGAAGCTTTCCGAACCGAGATTCGACGTCATAATGATGATGGCGTCGGACAGGTAAACCTTCTTGCCGCGTCCATCCGTCAACCAACCTTCGTCAAAAGCCTGAAGGAAAAGATTCATCAGGTAAGGCGAGGCTTTCTCAACTTCGTCGAGCAGCAGCACCGTGTACGGATTCTCGCGCAGTTGCTCGGTCAGGATGCCGCCGCGCTCGGAACCGACGATGCCGCGCGGCATGCCGATCAGCTTCTCGATGCTGACGGTGCCGTCGCTGTACTCAGACATGTCGATGCGAACCATCTTTTCTTCGTCACCAAACATGAACTCAGCAACAGCCTTCGCCAACTCGGTCTTACCAACACCGGTTGGACCAAGGAACAGCAACACACCGTCGGGTTTATAGTGCGACTCCTTGAGCGGACCTTTATTCAATCGCAAACGCTGCGCGACCGCCTTGATTGCGTCCTTTTGACCAATGACACGCCGGCCCAGCATTGCTTCAGTCATCGCGAAACGATCGCTCGTATCGCGGAAGATCATGTCGCGCGGAATACGGGACTCCTGCGAGATCACCTCGATAACGTGCTCGGGCTGGACCACCATCTTCTGCGGTTCGTTGATCTCGACTTTCACGGCCGCGGTGTCGAGCCAGCCGATCGCCTTGTCCGGAAGATGCAGATTGCGAATGTACTTAGGCGCCATCTCCAACGCGGTGTTGATGGCCGCATCCGAAATTTTGACGGAGTAGTTCTTCTCTAATCGCGGACGCAGTCCGAGAAGTATCTCGCGAGTTTCGTTAATCGAAGGCTCGACCACTTTCACCATGCGGAAACGTCGCGCGAGCGCTTCGTCGTCCGCGATGTATTCTTTGTATTCGGAAAGCGTGGTCGCGCCGATGATGCGCATCTCGCCGCGAGCGAGTGCCGACTTGAACATGTTGGCAGCGTCCGAAGACGTACCAAGAGCGGCGCCGGCGCCGATGATCGTGTGCGCTTCGTCGATGAAGAGGATCAAGTTGTCGCGTTCTTTGACTTCGTCGATGATTCCCTTAATTCGTTCTTCAAACATGCCGCGCAGCATAGTGCCTGCGACGATGCCGCCCATTTGAAGTTGAACGATGTGGGAACCACGCAAACGCATCGGAACCTTTTCCGGCTCCAACTCGATTAAACGCGCGAGTCCTTCTATTACAGCGGTTTTGCCAACGCCTGGCTCACCCACGAGCATCGGTGAGTTCGCACGCTCACGATGGCAGAGAATCTCGATAATTTGTTGAATTTCTTTTTCGCGCCCGATGGTAGGCGGAATCTTATCAATACGTGCCAGCCTGTTAAGTGAGACTCCGAAGTGTTTCAGATAAGGCGGAAGTTCAAACTTCTTTCTGTTTTGCTCTTCTTCCTGTTCGCGCTTTTGCACCTGTGCCCGCACGTTTTCAACCACCGCTTCGGGACTTGCGCCCATGGTTCGCAGCACGTCTACAAAGAGACTATCGTGACTGCTCAACGCTTCGAAGATATCTGTCGCTTCAATTGTTTTACGTCCCTGAGTTCTGGCCCGATCCATCGCCCGCTTGAACAGGTCTGTGGTGTCGGGACCGATGCGGAACCCTTTGCCGACGTGTTGTTGCCGGCTGCTACTGAGTCGTTTCTCAATAGCCATTTTGACCACGACAGGGTCGAGCGACAACTCCCGCATCGCAGAGTTGAACATATCCGGCTCTTCAATCGTCAGGGCCTGGAGGATATGTTCCACTGAGACAAAGTTTTGGTCACGGCGACGCGACTCATTCAGCGCATGTTCCAAGATGCGCTGGCCACTATCGCCAAATTTATCTTTGTATGAACCTAAATCAACCATATTCTTTTTACGACCAGCGCACTCAATCAGATCAGCAATTTGTGCGACGGTCCCACTCGCTTTCAAACAACTCGTTTCCTATCCAAGTTGCTGGACTTGGATGTCGTCAGCATAAGCGCCGTTGCGTTTCAATGCAATAACATTCCCGGCGCGGGTTCCCCTGCAATTTTCTTGCCGCAATACACTCTTTCAATTTGAAATAAAACGCCTCATTGTAGTATGGCGGCCTGGCGTCGCTTTGTTACTCGATATCGTTTGATCGAGATCAAAGCGGCACCAGGCCGCCGCATAGCTTTGCCCCAAAATCCGAAATTATTCTTGGACACGGTCAGTACAGGGCAGCGATAGCGACCTGGTCGATGGAGTCGAGCGTCTTTAGCGAATATCGCATGCTCTGATCGCTAACCAGGTCGCTATCGCTCCCTGTACTGACTGTGTCCAAGTCCGACGTCTGACTTTTGAGACAAGGCCCCGACCCGCGTTTCAAAGCGTTAATAACAATGCCTGGGTTGCTCTTAGTAATCGTAATCGTCGCCGCCACCCGGCATTGGTGGGCCGCCTTTCTTCGGCTCCGGTAAATCGGTCACAGCGGCTTCAGTCGTCAGGAGCAATCCTGCAATCGATGCCGCGTTCTGCAACGCAGTGCGTACTACTTTTGTCGGATCGATAATTCCGGCGGCCGCAAGATCTTCAAACTGACCGGTGACCGCATTGAAACCCTTGTTTCCCTTCAACTGTTCTACTGCACCAACAACCACCGCGCCTTCGGTACCGGCATTCTCAGCGATACGCCGGATCGGCTCCTGCAACGCGCGACGCACAATGTTCACTCCCGTACGAACATCAGGATCGGCATTCTCGTGATTGTCGAGCACTTTGGAGGCGCGCAGCAGCGCTACACCGCCTCCAACTACAATGCCTTCCTGCGCGGCGGCTTTCGTCGCATTCAGTGCGTCTTCAACACGCATCTTGATCTCTTTCATCGCGGTTTCCGTCGGCGCGCCGACGCGCACGACAGCTACACCGCCTGCAAGTTTCGCTAACCGTTCCTGGAGTTTTTCGCGATCGTAGTCAGACGTCGTCTCCTCAATCTGTTTGCGAATGGTTGCGACGCGGCCCTGCACCGCTTTCGGATCGCCACCACCTTCAACGATAGTCGTAGTTTCCTTGTCAACGATCACACGTTTGGCTGTCCCGAGGTCGTCGACCGTTACGTTCTCCAACTTAATGCCGAGAGCTTCGGTGATGACTTGTCCTCCAGTCAGCGTAGCGAGGTCTTCGAGAATCGCTTTACGCCGATCGCCAAACGCGGGCGCCTTCACCGCGCACACTTTGATAGTTCCACGTAATCTATTCACAACGAGCGTCGCGAGCGCGTCGCCTTCGATGTCTTCTGCGATGATCAAGAGCGCGCGTCCGGCGCCCGCTGTTTGTTCCAACAGCGGCAGCAGATCGCGCATCGCCGAAATCTTCTTCTCGTAAAGCAGGATGAAGGGCTCGTCGAGAATTGCTTCCATGCGATCGGGATTCGTAACGAAGTACGGAGATGAATAGCCGCGATCGAATTGCATTCCCTCGACGATGTCGAGCTCAGTCTGCAACGTCTTGGATTCTTCTACTGTGACCACGCCGTCTTTGCCGACCTGCTCCATCGCTTCGGAGATGAGGCGCCCGATTTCGCGATCATTATTTGCCGAAACGGTCGCGACGTTCATCAACTCTTCCTTGCTCTTGATCTTCTTCGACATCCGTTCAAGTTCAGCAACGACCTGGTCCGTCGCCAACTGAATACCACGCTGCAATGCCATCGGGTTCGCACCGGCAGCGACGTTCTTCACACCCTCACGGAATATTGCCTGGGCCAGAACTGTCGCAGTCGTAGTGCCGTCGCCGGCTTTGTCGTTAGTCTTGACGGCGACCTCGCGGACCATCTGCGCGCCCATGTTTTCGTATTTGTTCTGCAGCTCGATCTCTTTCGCGACCGTGACGCCGTCTTTGGTGATTACTGGCGAGCCAAACTTCTTACCGAGAACCACGTTGCGACCTTTTGGGCCTAACGTCACGCGCACCGCATTCGCGAGCGTGTCTACACCTTGAAGCATCGCGTTGCGCGCTTCTTCTCTGAACTTCACTTCTTTTGCCGGCACTCTCGTTCTCTCCTTATTGGGTTAACCACAGATTACACAGATTGTTTGGCCTGCTGGGCCGCGCGCCCAACCTTCACTCGCGCCGGACGCAGCAACCGATCTCCGAGGCGATAACCGCGACTATATTCTTCAATCACTTTTCCGTCCATGTCGCTGTCCGTTTCGGCAGTGTCCACTGCTTCATGCAACTCCGGATCGAACTGTTCGCCCACCGACACGAGCGGCTCAACGCCGGCGTTCGTCAACGCCGATTGAAAACTTGCAGCAATACCTCGCAGGCCTTCGAGGATTGATCCCTGCGGTGTGTCTTCGCCTGAAGCAGCATCGATCGCGCGATTCAAGTCGTCCATAACGGGAAGTAACGACGTGATGAACTTCGCAATCTCGCCGGCGGAGCGCTCGTTCGCTGAACGATTGAGACGCTGTCGTGTTTCGTCAGTCTCGCGCTGGAGTTGTTGGCGCAACTGATCGAAACGCGCCTGGACTTCCTGCACCTGTTTTTCGGCGGCTTTGGTCCTGGCCTCGAGTTCTTCAACGTAAGTCGGTTTCAGGTTCGGGCCTTCAGCTTCCGCGTTGACGTGTTCGGCACCTTCCGAATCGAGAGAGATGCGACGCCGATCCGTTACCCTTAGCTCGTTTTCTTGGTCCATGATATCCCCACGCTCAAATCCAGCCACAGATTTCAACAGCTTTACAGTTCTGACCTGCGTAATTCTGCGTTTATCTGCGGCCTACTTCACGAAATCTTGATGTCGATCTTCTTCGGTTTCGGCTCGCTTCGTCTTGGCAGGCGAATCTGCAAAACCCCGTCTTTGTATTCGGCGCCGATCCGAGACTGGTCCACCGAGGCAGGCACACTGAACGTGCGCAGGAATTTCCCGCGCGGTCTTTCAGTACGGTGCTGCCTGGATTCCGCAACTTCTCGCGTCCCCTTCACGATCAACCGGTTCTCATCGATGTCAATCTGGAGTTCCTCGCGCTTGATGCCCGGCAAGTCCATCGCGATTAGATAACCCGACTCGGTCTCGTAAATGTCCGACGCGGGGGTCCAGTCAGCGCGCTCGAATTCATCGCTGGCAGTTGCGCCCGCCTGCGTGCGTCGCTGCGTGGCGTCTTCAAAAAGTCTGTTCATACGGTCTTGCAGCACCATCAAATCCTGCAACGGGTTCCATTGTTGTGACATGCTCTTCTCCGGTTAATGCTCATGCGGTCGCAAACGCCGCGTCAGTCTTGAACTCCAATTTGTCGCCGTTAGCCGACACGTGCACGGTCTGGCCCGGCAGGATCTCTCCCTGCAGCAGTTTGACCGCGAGCGGGTTCTGAATCAGCGACTGAATGGCGCGTTTCAACGGACGCGCGCCGTAAGTCGGATCGTAGCCTTCCCGCATCAGCAATTCTTTGGCGGACGAATCCAGCACCAGCGTCACGCCGCGATCAGTCAACATCTGCCTGAGACGTTCGAGTTGCACTTCGATGATCTGACCAATTTGTTCGCGCGAGAGCTGATGGAACACAACCACGTCGTCTATACGGTTCAGAAACTCCGGTTTGAAATGCAGTCGCAGTTCCTGAATGACGGCTTCACGCACCTGTTTCTCATCGCCCTCGGCTGCCTGAATCTCACGCGAGCCGAGATTCGAAGTCATGATCAAAACGGTGTTCTTGAAATCGACCGTGCGGCCCTTCGAATCCGTCAACCGGCCGTCGTCGAGAATCTGAAGCAGCACGTTGAAAACATCCGAGTGCGCTTTTTCGATCTCGTCGAACAGGACAACTGAGTACGGCCTCCGGCGAACCGCCTCCGTGAGCTGCCCGCCTTCCTCGTAACCGACGTATCCCGGCGGCGCTCCGATCATGCGCGCGACAGCGTGCTTCTCCATGTACTCGGACATGTCGAGACGAATCATTGCCCGCTCGTCGTCGAATAAAAATTCAGCGAGGGCGCGAGCAGTTTCAGTCTTACCGACACCCGTTGGACCAAGAAAGATGAACGACCCAATCGGACGATTCGGATCCTGCAAACCGGCACGAGCGCGTCTGACGGCGTTTGCAACCGCGGTCAGTGCTTCTTCCTGACCGATGACGCGATGGGCCAGCCGGTCTTCCATCGTCACCAGTTTCTGCATCTCGCCTTCCAGCATTCGCGAAACCGGAATGCCCGTCCACTTGGCGACGACTTCCGCGACGTCCTCTTCGTCAACCTCCTCTTTCAGCATCACGCCGTCCTGCTGAAACTTGGCAAGCCGATCCTGTTCAGCTTTCAGCTTGCGCTCGAGTTCAGGAATGCGGCCGTACTGAATCTCAGAAGCACGCGCCAGGTCGCCGGCGTTGCGGGCCTGATCGAGTTGGAGCCGGAGTTGTTCGAGCTCGGCTTTCGCCGTCCGCATGTGATCGATCGATTCCTTCTCAGACTGCCACTTCGCCTTCATTCCCGAAGATGTTTCCTTCAGATCGGCGATACGCTGCTCGATCTCTTTCAAACGCGCCTTCGACTTTTCATCTTCTTCACGCTGCAACGCTTGTCGCTCGATTTCGAGCTGGATGATCTCGCGTTCCAACTGATCGATCTCCTGCGGCAGGGAATCGATCTCGATGCGGAGTCGCGATGCCGATTCGTCGATCAGATCGATGGCCTTGTCCGGCAGGAAACGATCCGTGATGTAACGATTGGAAAGCGTCGCAGCGGCGACGATGGCCGAGTCTTTGATACGAACGCCGTGATGGACCTCGTAGCGCTCTTTCAAACCACGCAGGATCGCGATCGTGTCTTCAACACTCGGCTCACCGACGTAAACTTGTTGGAAGCGACGTTCGAGCGCCGCATCTTTCTCGATGTATTTCTGGTACTCGTTGAGCGTCGTCGCGCCAACGCAGCGTAGCTCGCCGCGAGCGAGTGCGGGCTTCAACATGTTCGACGCGTCGATCGCGCCTTCCGCAGCGCCCGCGCCGACGAGTGTGTGGAGCTCGTCGATGAACAGAATGATCTGGCCCTGTGCGTTCTCGATCTCCTTTAAAACAGCTTTGAGTCGATCTTCAAACTCACCGCGATACTTCGCGCCCGCCAGCATTGAACCGAGATCAAGTCCAACAAGACGCTTGTTACGCAGCGTCTCGGGCACATCGCCCGACACGATTCGCTGAGCCAGGCCTTCAACGATCGCCGTCTTACCGACGCCGGGCTCACCGATCAGTACCGGATTATTCTTGGTCCTGCGTGAAAGAACCTGAATGGTGCGCCGGATTTCATCATCGCGGCCGATCACCGGATCGAGTTTTCCCTTTCGCGCAAGCTCCGTTAGATCGCGCGCATACTTCGAAAGAGCCTGGTAATTCTGTTCGGCATTCTGGTCCGTGATTCGCGAACCGCCGCGCATCTGCTCGATTACTTTGACCAGGTCCTCTTTGATAATCCCGTGCTGGCGTAGGATCTTCCCGGCATCGCCGTCTTTCTCCTCGACGATCGCAAGCAGAAGATGCTCGGTCGAAACGAACTCGTCCTGCATCTCTTCCGCTTTTTTCTGTGACGCGGTAAATACCTGGCTCAAGCGCGAACTGAAATACTGTTGGCCGCCTTGCACGCGCGGAAGGCGAGCCACGGCCGCTTGCGTGTCGTTGAGTATGACAGCAACGTTAGCGCCGAGCTTCCCGAGGATTGGTCTAACGATCCCTTCGGGTTGTTCGAGCATCGCGATCAGCAAATGCTCAGGCTCAACCTGCTGGTGCTGATTTTTTTCCGCCAGCTCGATTGCGGATTGAATTGCTTCCTGCCCTCGTAAAGTAAACTTATCTAAACGCATAATCTTGAAAAATCATTAATGCTGTAAAAAGACTCGAACGGGCTCGATGTTCGTATCCCAAACTACGACGAGCCCGCTCGTGATTAACCTTCCGTTAGTTACCGCCCGCCGGTTGCTTCCTTCGCCTTCCCGGTCTCGGCTGTAGTCTCGATCGTTTTCTGCTGACTACCTGCCTGCGCTCCCGAAACCTCGATGCGACGGGCCTTAACCTCTTCTCGTTTTGGCAATGTCACACGCAGCACGCCGTTGTTGTATTCGGCGGTTGCTCCCTCCGCAGACACAGTCTGCGGCAAGGTGAAGGAACGGGTGAAAGCGCCATACGAGCGCTCGACTCGATGATAGTTATCAGTCTCGTCCGTCTTTTCAAACTTCCGCTCACCGCGCAAGGTGAGAACGTTGTTTTCGATTGAGAGGTCGAAGTCTTCCTGTTTCATTCCAGGCAATTCGGCCTCGAGCACGATCTGGTCCTTGTTCTCATAGATGTCGACGCTGGGTGCCCAGGCGCCGCGGCCAATGCCCTCATCGTCAAAGGCACGGGTCATGTTGGTCGAGAACAAACGATTCACTTCTTCCTGCAGCGTTCTCAAGTCGCGGAACGGGTCGTATCGAACGATAGCCATGAGTGTCTCCTCCTTTATTCCTTGGTTTGAACTCTCAGCTTCCGAATGTTCCTAGCTGAGCGTGGCGTAATAATAAAGGTTGAGTCTCCGCCTGTCAAGTCTGAAATTAGGCCGGAAAAAGGCACGAAAATCGGCTCAATCATTTTCTGATTGAGTCCTCTTCGTCGTTTACTGAGAGAGCCCGAAGAAGCGCTTGATGGCCGAAAGGATGCCGGCTGAGGAGTCGGATGGCGTGGCGGCGGTGTCGGTTTGTGAGGCCAGTCCCTGGCGACGTTCGGCCATGATGAAGCTGAGCGACTCGACCAGATCGGGGTTCGTATCGAACACCTGTTTCATGGCAGCGTGGCCGATTTCGAGTACTTCCGTTTCCTCGAGCGCCAGCACGTTGGCGGTGCGGGGCTCGCCAGTAAATAAGGCCATCTCGCCAAAAAACTCGCCCTCGTTGAGTGTGGCTACAGTCCTCGGGCGGCCATTTTCACTGACCTGCACCCGAACTCTACCCTTGTGTACGACGAACATCGACGAACCCGGATCGCCCGCCCGAATGACGGTTTCACCGGGAGCGAAGACGTGGCTGACCGCCGCCTGGGCCAGCATCGTGGTTTCTTCCGCTGACAACGGGGCGAAGATGTCGACTGCCGAAAGCCTTTCAGCGATCGCACCGCCATCGCCGTCGCGGAGCGCGGCGATTGGGCGGCGCTCGACGTGCAGCGTCCGCGTTGGGAAGGCGAAGTTCAATCCCGCGCGGCGGAACGCGTACCAGATCCGCTGCCGGATGAGGGCGTCGGTGTCGTTATATTTGGCGTAATCTTCGAGCCAGTATTTGACTTCGTAATCGACGCCGTTATCGCCGAGGCTTCTGATCCTGACGATTGGCGCGACCTTGGTTGAGACGTTATCAGCTTCGCGCACAGCCTCGCGGACGACGTGAATCGTCTTGGCCGGAGAATCCGTGTAGAGAGTATTAAAGAAGACAGTCCGCGCGTTCAGGTTGCCGCGTGGACACACCTCGATAGGCTCCCTGGCGGCGTTGCTGTTGGCGATCATGACCACGTGATTGGTAAAGGTGCGAATCTTGATCGCGCGCCAACTGATTTCTTCCACCACACCCGTGTGGCGCTCCGCGCCGACCGTGATCACGTCGCCCACCTGAAATGGGCGGTCGGCCTGCAGGGAAATTCCCGCGAAGAAGTTGCCCAGCGTGTCCTGGAGCGCAAGACCGAGGATCACGCCGAAGATAGCGGAAGTCGTAAACAGCGCGCCGAGGTTTACGTCCGGGAACAGGAACGTGAACGCGATCAAAAAGAGGAGCGTAAACGCGACGATCGTGAAGATGTTGCGGATGAGCGTGGGTGCGTCTATTCGCTTGAGTCGAAACGCCAGTCCAAAGAACAGGAAGTTCAGAGCGCGAACAAACAGGTAGCCGACGATTCCGACGAGGAACAGTTTCACCGCGCTGACGATCGTGTCCGCGGAAGGCGAGGCTTTGGCGCCGCCCATGCGATGCTCGAGCAGCACCCTGACCTGATCGGCGAAGGACCAGAACAAGTAAGTGGCGAGCAAAGCGATTAACGTCGCCACCAGGAAGAGAGCGAGCTTGTTCGTGAAACGGGGACGGGTCACAAGGGGTATCTTTTTATCACCAAATGGGTTTCACGCAAAGATCCGAAGAGAGGTAAGCCGCAGATGAACGCGGATGGACGCGGATTAAGATCTGCGTTCATCCGCGTTCATCTGCGGTTTAATGCTCTCAAAAATGCATGAAGTTAGGAAATATCGTGATCAGGATGAAGAGCAGGGACAGCAGCGTGACGAGGATCGCGGTCAGCCACGCGGCAATATTATAAAGAGGCCCGTTAACGTAATTGCCCATCAGCTCGCGATTATTCACGAGCCGCAAAACGGCGAACAGCACAACGGGAAGCAGCAGTCCATTGATTACCTGCGTCACCAGCAACACGCGAAAGAGGGGCAGGTTCGGAACGATGGCGATTGCTGCGCCAACGGCGACGAGAAAAGTAAACGTTCCCAGGAAGATCGGCGCCTCCCTGAAACTTCGCGAAACACCTTTTTCAAACCCGAGGGCCTCGCTGATCGAGTAAGCCGTCGCGAGCGGCAAAACCCCGGCGGCAAGCATCGACGCGCCAAAGAGTCCGATCCCGAAAAGTGTTTCGGCGTAGTGGCCGGCCAACGGTCGCAGGGCGCGAGCGGCGTCGGCGGCAGTTGAGATCTCGATGCCGGCTTTATGCAGAGTTGCCGCGGTCGAGACGATGATAAAAAACACGATGAGAATCGCGAAGATGGTGCCTACCCACACGTCAGTCTTCGTCTTCGTGTAATCGTCCGGCGTCACTCCTTTTTCGACAACCGAGGATTGCACGTACACCTGCATGTACGGCGAGATCGTGGTACCGATGATCGCCACAAAGGTGAAGAGAAACGCGTGCTCGAGCTTGAACTCCGGTCTCACGAGACCGACGGCCACTCCCGTCCAATCGGGTCGAGACAGAAACGCGGAAATGATGTAGCCGAGAAAGACGAGCGACATCAGCAGGAACGCGCGTTCGACTCTTTTATAAGAACCCTTCACGACCAGCCACCAGACGCCGACCGCTGCCAAAGGCACGGTGATAAAACGTGAGATGCCGAAGAGTTCGGTCGCCGCGGCGATGCCGACGAACTCAGAAACCGTCACGCCGGCATTAGCTACCAGCAGAGCGAGCATGATCAAAGCCGTCCAGCGTACGCCGAAACGCTCGCGAATCAGATCGGCGAGGCCCTTGCCGGTGACGGCGCCCATGCGCGCGCACATCTCCTGCACGATGCCGAGACTGATCGTGATTGGAATCAGGATCCAGAGGAGGGAATAACCGAAGTCTGCGCCGACTGAAGCGAAGGTGGCGATGCCGCCGGCGTCATTTCCGGCATTCGCGGTGATCATTCCCGGACCGAGAATAGCGACGTAAGCGAGCAGACGTCTGCGGCGTGCGACTGTTCTGCGCACACCCTGAGCGCCCCGACGCATTAAGCGTCGCCCGGCAGCTCGAACTGCTGCTCGTGGTTCGGCCACTTGGAGGTTCTCCGTCCTTCATAAACAAACCGTTAAGCCGCGGATGAACGCGGATCTGCGTTTATCCGCGTAATCTGCGGCTAAAATCCTCTTAACCAAAAAGGCGCGGTAGACGCTGGCGCCAGTCTTTCGGCAACAGAATCTCCATCGCATCGTCCACCGTTATGATGCCGAGTATATCTCCAGACTCATCAACAACGGGAAGCGCCAGCAAGTTATATTCTGCTATTCGTTGTGCCACCTCTCTCGCCGGCTCACCCGGATGGGCTTCTTGGAACTCGGTTCGCATCACTTCTTCGAGCGGCATCGAGGGATCGGCGAGGATCAAACTGCGCAACGCGATCACGCCCAACAACTTCCACGACTGTTCCGCCTCTACGACGTAAAGGTAGTAGATCATGTTTGGCGTTTCCGCCATCTCGCGCAACCTCGCGAGCGCTTCACCAACCGTGATTGCGCGCGGGAGCGTGACAAACTCCGTCGTCATCAATCCGCCCGCGGTGTCGTCTTCGTACGGAAGCAGCTCAACAACGTCGGCCTGCTCGTCGTGCTCCATCAAGCCAAGCAACTCTTCCGCCTTCTCTTCGGGAAGATCTCCCAGCACGTCGGCAGCTTCGTCGGGCGACATCCATTCGAGAATGTCGGCGGCGCGCTCCTGGTCCATGTCGCCGAGTATTCGCGCCTGTCTCTCGGCGGGCATTTCCTCGAGTGTTTCCGCCGCGGTCTCATCGTCGAGAGATTCGACGACTTCCGATCCGTGGTGATAGGAGAGCGCTTCCGCGAGCCGAGCGATCTCGACCGGATGCAGACGAGCGAGCTTGTCGCTTGAAGATTTCAACTGGACTGTCGCCGCGTCAGTGGCGAGATAGCCAACGTCGGCCCAGTCGAGCACTTCGACAGGTTTTTTTGTGCCCGCAAATCCGGACGGCGCAAGTCGCCGCCACAGTCCCTGCAGACTGACATCCGCGCCGGTCACACGATATTCGCCGGCGGCTTCGATGATCTGAACGTCGTTAACGCGGACCACTCGCTTGCCGTCGACGTCGATGAGTTGTTTGTCGAGCACGTCGCGGGCCAGCAGGACTTCATTTTCACGGCGCACGAACGGTCGCAGGTCGAGAATGTCCGAGTTCAGTTGCACGCCATTTTTAGTCAGTTCAGTCATGCGCCACCGCGGGAGGAAGAAATCACGGCGGCGATAACGCGCGACTAGACCCGTGACCGGCGGGTGATCGTCAGCGCCGAGCCGCACGATCACATCCTTCACCGTGGCCACACGTTCACCTTCGAGGTCGCGTATCGGCCGACCTAACACCTGCGACAAGTAGAGCATTCAAGCGGATGATAACAGAGAGGCTGTCGTAAATCCTGTCTAATGGTTTTTATCGAGAAAACCCTTCGCGCGTTCGAAGGTGCGGTCGTGACGGGAATAGATGTCCGATCGTTTCAGCGGGGAGAGTTCGTCGGGTTTGATGCCGGCGCCTTCGAGTCGCACGCCGCCGGCGGTACGATAGTCAAACTCACTCACGTCCAAAACGCCTCCGTCCGGCAGTGCGTGCCTGTTTCTGATTGCCAACACGCAACCGCACGTCCCGGTGCCAATCACGCGCGCGCGTCCTTTACTTTGCAGCGCTGCTGCGAGGATTTCGGCGGCGCTGGATGTTGTTTCACTGGTGAGTACAACGAGTGGGAGTTTGACTGGGCCCAGGCGCGGCGTGCGCCAAAGTCGCTTCGAATACGTTTGCAGTTCAAACGAAGCGCCATAACGATCAGCGAACTTCCCGAGGTTGATTCCCTCGTCGAGGAATAGCGACGCGACGTCGGCCATGGCCTCAGCGTCTCCGCCGCCGTTCGCTCGCAGATCGAGAATGATGCCCGCGGCGCCTTCGAGTACATCCGGAAGTGACTTTGAAAACTCGAGCGCCACGGTTTGCGTGAAGGCATCGATGCGAAGCACGGCGATCTTGCCTTTGCGTTGATTGCTGAAGCCCAACTGCCGCTGGCTCCAGTAACGCTGCAGCACCGCGGATTTTTGTTTGCCGTTACGCGTGGTCCATTCGACCTTCACGGCCGTGCCCGCCGGTCCTTCAAAAATGTTTGCGATCGTTCGCGACCGCATGGGCTCGGCTCGTTTGGCGAGCAGATCGGCGACTGAAAGATCGTCGATTTTCGTAATGACATCTCCCGGTCGAATGTCAGTTTGCGCCGCCGCAGAGCCGGGTTCGATCTGGATCACTGTCGGCATGCCTTCGACTTCGCGAATTCCCAAACCGGCTGTAATAAAACGAGGGTTCCACCAGTCAAACTTTTCTTCAGGTGAATAGACGCGCGTGTGAGCGTCTTTCAACGACCCAATCATCTGGCGCAGCAGTTCGTAAAACTCGTGAGTGCCGCTTGCCGCCGCTGCCGCAGGACGAAACGCGGTGCGTTTTGCCTGCCAATCGACGCCGTGAAACTTTGGATCGTAGTAACGCTGCTGAATCGTTTCCCAAACGTCATCAAAAACCGCGAGCCGTCCCTCGACGGTGGTGGTTGAAACGAGTGATGAGTCGTAGCGAGAAAAACTTCGCGCTGTGAGTTGGGGAGACCAAAGATTAACGACGAGGCCCAAGACACAAAGCACCACGCTCAACCAGGTCTTCGTGCTTGTTCTGTTTCTTCCCATTTCTACCTCGCTGGTTTGCGAAAGTTGTAGCGCAGCAGCACGCGCATCGGTATCGGCGTTCCGTTCTTCATTGCCGGGAAGAAGTGCAATTGACGAACAGTCGCAACGGTTGTCTCGTCGAGCCCAAAACCCGCCCAGCGAACGATCTGTATTTCACCTACTTCGCCATCGGCCCCAACATCGACAACCACATCGACCGTGGCTTCCGCCTCTGCTCGAGCGGCTGTGTCAGGATATTCGGGTCGCAATCGTCGATAAGGCCGTGGCAGCCGGATACCCTGAACCTCGGCGGCCTTTTCATCTTCCGGTGCGTCCTCGATCAACGCTTCAGCAGTTGGCGTCAGCATTGTTCGCTGAACGCGTTCGTCTTCGTGAGCTTTGCGAATCGTTGTTACCAGACGCCGCGTCAGCACGTCGCCGGAGAGATACTGTGACAGTCGCGCTTCCGCAACAGTTGCCTCGTTGTTTTCAAAGCTCGGCCGTTCCCATAAGAGAAGACGGCCCGAACGCGCGCTGACTAAAAAAATCGAACAGTAAGATTCAAAATAAACAGGTGACTGAAACGACGATCGCCGCAGTGTTTGCGCATCTCCGATGACGTAAAACTCGGTCGCGAGGGCCGCGCCGAGATCCCGTGCTTCGGTGACGGTGAGATTGAGTGAGCCGGCGTAGCCGATTCCCTTTGCCGCGGCGCGGCTCAAATCCGCATCGGACACCATTAACTCACCACTTGCACGAAACCGATCTCGAAGCGTTTCCGCCGCCGCTTTTGCGATCGGCGTTTCGCCGAAGTCCAGCACACTGACCAGCGGGCGTTGACTTGTTTGCGCTTGTCCTCTTGCGACGCCACAAAGAAGCAGCAGAAGCACAAACGCTTTAGCTGAGCGCTTGTGCTTTGTGTGCCTCTTTGTGACTGCCACCATGATAAAGCTCATACACTTCCGTTTTCACATCGGCAGGGAAACACACTCGATGAAGCTCGTAAGCATGTTGGAGCCCGCGTACCACGTTGCTCACTTCGCTAATCTCTCTGATCTGCGGTGAAGCATAACCGCTCTCCACGTAAATGTGTGTCTTGGGTTCCGATTTCTCTGTCTCGTAGTAACCGTAGTAAGGCACGTCGCTGGCGCGGTCTTCGATGAAATAGTAGTCCGGATCAAAACCTGATCGCGCGACTGTTTGTCTCGCGGTGGCGAGAAACTCAACCTGCTGGTCCAACGGCATATCGAGATCGATTGCTTTGAACAGCCGGCGCGCAATAAACCGGCGACTGAGATCGCTCAGAATCGCGTCATCGGATCTCTGCCACTGCTTGATGTGAAAAACGAAATCCGAATCGTCAACCTGCAAGTGCTCCGTCACGGTCAACGGCTCACGTCGCAGGATCTTTTCAAACGCACTTCCCGCTGCATACCAAACTTCTTTCCCGTCGTCGAGCAGCTTCAAGGCGCGGCGAATGATCGATCGCAGCACAGCTTCGGCTGACCGAAGCGTGCGATGAAAATAGACCTGGCGAAACATGTAGTAACGCGCTTGCAGATATTCTTCGACTGCATAAATGCCACGCGCCTGCACGTAAATTCGATCCGCAGCTTCGTCGATCGCGAGAGCATTGATGATCCACTCGAGATCGTAGATTCCATACTTCGCGCCGGTCATGAGCGAGTCGCGCAAGAGGTAATCCATTCGATCGACGTCGAGTTGCGATGAGACGAGTTGCGCGAGTGCTGACGGTTGAAACTTGCCTTCGATGATGGACGCGACTTTCACAGGCAAGTCGCGCGACTGAGAGCGCAGTATTTCTCCGATCTCAGACTGCTGGTCCAGGATCACTTGCACGGTCCAATGTTCGTGATGGAAGTTGAGCACTTTCTCCATCACGTGCGAAAACGATCCATGGCCCACGTCGTGAAGCAACGCAGCGGCGCGTGCGGCGATCCTGTCGTCCGGATCGATCGCATGTGTTTCACCTAAACGGTCCAACACGCGTGTCATGAGATGAAATGCGCCGAGTGAATGAGTGAAGCGTGAATGTTCGGCGCCCTGGTAAGTGTATAGACCAAGACCGAGCTGCTTGATACGACGCAGTCGCTGAAACTCCCCCGCGTCGATCAAGCGCATCATCAACTCGCCTTCATCAGAATCGGTTTGCAAACGAATGATGTTGTGGACGGGATCGCGATAGATACGTTCAGCCATTGCGTGAATCTTATTACAGCTTTGCAGGATTACACAGAGACTTACCGGTTTAATCGTGAGGCATCTGGCCGTCCTTTAAAGTTATGTGCGGCCTCGAAGCCTCCGGTTGCGAATTCTGGATTTTCCCATTTTTTTGGATTTGAGCGGCTGGGCGGCTCAGCGACACTCCCAGCCAAGTCTCCGAATATTAAGGGATTCGCCCAAAACCCTATGTGGGCATGGCAATTGCCAAATCCGCGACGGACGATGCCTCTTTTTAACCGCTCGTTTTTGGAATTCTTCGGTGCTGCTAAGAAAAAAGGGTAATTGACACAGGAGGGGGCAGCATCTTTGTCTAGTTCAAGAAAGGAAAGCAGAAAATGAAGAATGTCTTTAAGTATTTTGCCTTGTCGGCATTACTGACGTGCTTCGCGCTGTTTGCTGGCAGCGTGTTTGCTCAGACGTCGACGACAGGGTCAATTGAAGGGACGGTGACCGATACAACGGGTGCCGCCGTTCCCGGGATCGCCGTCAAAGTCACGAGCCCGAATTTGATTTCGGCTCAGACGGCAACGACCGATGACAACGGTCGCTATAGGATCCTGAACCTTCCCCCGGGAAGGTACGCAGTCACAGTTGAAGCTGAAAAGGGATTTGCGAAGTTTGAGAAAAGCGACGTTGAAGTAAATCTCTCCAGGAATTCATCGGTAGAGATTCAGCTTCAGCCTGCGGGCGCTCAGGCGAGTGTGACGATTACCGACACTGCCGGCGCTGCTGTAGACGTTAGCGGTAACACGACTGGTTCAAACGTTTCGTCTGACCAGTTCTCAAACTTCCCCACCCAGCGTACTGTGCAGGGGCTGTACACAATCGCTCCCACAGTTACACGTTCGGGTCTGCGCGATGCGACCGGCCGCGACCGAGATCCTTCGGTAGCAGGTTCATCGGGTCCTGAGAACAACTACATCCTCGACGGTGTTAACACGACCGACCCCGCTTTCGGTGGTTCGGGTGCGAACCTGCCGTTCGAGTTCGTGCAGGAAGTCGAAATCAAGACCGGCGCCTACGGTCCGGAGTACGGAAGATCGACCGGTGGTATTTTCAACGTTATCACCAAGAGCGGTGGCAACGAATTCCACGGCGACATCTTCGGCTACGGCACTACCAAAGGCCTGGTCCGCGAAGTGAAGAATTTTCCGTTTACTGGTTCGGCGTTCACCGGCTTCTCAGAAGCTGACGTCGGCGGTGACATCGGTGGCCCGATCGTGAAAGATAAGCTTTGGTTCTTCGGAGCTTTCAATCCACAGCACCGCAAAAACTATTACCTGACGCAAACGTTCCACCAGCCCGTATCGAACAAGGTGACCATTCCGTTCTACGCGGGCAAGATCACCTGGGCGGTAAACGGTAAAAACACCTTTACGGCCTCGACCTTCGGTGACTTCACGAAGGTGGATGGT
>JBKPPH010000090.1:0-9800 GCA_046733535.1 Acidobacteriota bacterium | reverse complement strand
GGATTCTGAGGCGCGGTCTGCGCCTGGGCCATACAGTTGTGTGTCGCTGCGAAAACCGCCGACAACAATATGAGCATTATAAAAAGTCGTCGTGTCATTTAGTTCGATACCTCCGCGGTTGTATTAACGTTCTTGCCTTCGATAACGTCGTCGATGATTTGCACTAACTGGCTGGTCTTCGCCAAACCGTAAGTTCTCGTCCAGGTGCCGTGCGCGTCATTGCCGATGAGTATGGTGGGCGAATGATCTTCGCGGCGCGCCGATGAGGCGCCGAGTACGCGCAGCAGCTCGTCGACGTCCGGCTTATTTCCGGTGACGAAGGTCCAACCATTGCCGGCGTGAAATTTCTCGCCCCACGCTTTGAGCCGCTCGGGAGTGTCGGTCGCCGGATCGACGCTGATCGAGATGAAGCGAACGTCTCGACCCACTTTGTCGCCGAGCTCTTTTTGCACGCGTGCGAAAGTCGCGCCGAGCGGCGGACAAATCGTCGTGCAGGTCGTAAAGATGAAATTAATCACGACCGTTTGGCCTTTCACGAGATCCGTGTAGAAGTGGATCTTCCGCCCGTTCTGGTCCAGCAGTTCGAGGTCAGGGATATTCAATTTCGACAACTGCCCGGACGAGGCCTTTGTCATCTCAGCGGACGTATCGAGGTCGTGCGACGCGTCAGCGGCGGTGGCTTTGTCATGGTCCACCGCCCGCAGATCCATGCCGCACTTCGGACACTTGCCCGCTTTCTTCGCGGTTACATCGGGGTGCATAGGGCACGAATAAGTCTTCTGCTTTGTTTGCTCCGTCTTCTTCGTCTCTTGACTATGGTTGTGCGGCGCCACCATCTGTGCCCGTGCGGGTATACCGACAAGCGCGCAAAAGAATAGACCCAGTGTTATGCGAATGAGTAACGAACTCTGTGTTTTGAGGTACATATATTTCCTTCATCGATAGCTTTAAGAGTTGCTTTAACCACGGATTACACGGATCAATCCGGATTTTTATCCGTGTTATCCGCGGTTCCATTTACTGCGGTTGTCGCCGCCGTTTGTAGTGTGAAGTGAGGCAGTTGCCTGAAACTCACTCCCTGCGATCTGCTCTCGACGAACACAAAATACAAACCCGTTTGCGGAACATTAATGTCGAGTTCGTAAACGCCATCGCCGAGCGACCGAGCGAAGTCGCGCTTCTGCCAGATTCCTGACGACAACATCGTCAACACGCGCAGGTCCTTCAAATCGCTCTTCGCCGCAGACGTGGCGTTGTCGACAACCTTGAAGCGCAGCTTGTAGTTTTCTCCGACGCGCAGTTGCTTGTCCTTGTTCAAGTATTCGACTCGAATCGCGACTTGCTTTTCGCGCGGCACATCCGGATTCGGCTTCGGCTCGAGACTGAAGCAGTGTGACATTCGCGGCGAGTCGAGCAGGAACGCGACATCGTAAATCCCACTCTTCGGCAACTTGGTCGTGGTTGAGTAAACGCCCGACGTGACTTCACGCAGCGATCGATCGATCACCATCACGCCGCGAGGAATGCGCCGGTAGTTCTGAAAACTACCCATCGGAGCGGCCATGCCTTCGGAGTAGTAATAAATGCTCGCGTCAGCCGGGTTCGCTAACAGCACTGAGTTTCCTTCCGGAGCGGGCACCATGATATCGGCGCTCGTCTCGACGCCGGCTTCAGCAGGCGCGGTCTGCCCGCCGGGAAACTTGGCGATGTCGGGTTGATCAGTCAGCGTGCTCAAACGAATCAGGTTGACTTCAGTCGAACCCGTTGAGCGGACATACGCGAACGTGTCAGTAAACGCGATTTGATCGGGTCCCTTGTCCACGTTGATCGTGTGTGCAAGACGATTCGTCGAGGCGTCGATAACGTAAACGGCATTCTCTTTCGGGTTCGGCGCAAAGCCCCAGCGACTGCCGGGCGCGAAGCGCAGACTCTTAATGCCAGGCTTCGCTTGAATACGCGTCGCGATCTGCTGGCTGCGCGAATCTACGACGGTGATACTTCCCTCCGCTCCGTTCACGACATACAGCGCGTTGCCGAGCGTCGAGAAAGCGAGCGAGGTCGCCGGAGCGCCGGTCTTGATATCTTTGACCTTCGCGAGTTTCTGAACGTCGATGACCGAAAGCGTGCCGTCTTGCTCGTTGGTAACAAACGCGAACCGGTTGTCACCGCTGAAGTCGAGCTCGTGATGTCCATTTCCAGTTGGCACCTGGGCCACCACTTTCAACGTGGTGGTATCAATGACCGTCACGCCGCTTGTCGCACCAGCCGCAGCCGCGTCGTTCGCGACCCACAGGTATCTCTCATCCGGTTGCAAACGAACGCGTGTCGGCTTCATGCCGGTCTCGATGTTGGCGACGACTTTCCACGTGCTGGTGTCGACAACAGCAATCTGGTTTGCGAGCGGCATGCTGACGAAAACTTTTTCATCGCTGGCCTTCTGCGCCCAATCTTCACCCGGGCTCTTCAGCATCACGAGCGTCAAGAGCTTGCTCGTGCCGAAACCAAGCAGCGGGTCGATGACGGAGATATTCGATTCTTCATTCAGCGCGAGCAGGTAATAGGTATTCAGATCGACGTCGGGCCGTGAACGAAGACTACCCTGGAGAAACGACTGAATCTTCTCGCGGCACACCTGCGGATCGGATTCTTTCCCGTCGCGTTGTGTCAACCAGACGGCTGGTTTAACTCCGGAGAGCGGCGTCTTCGTCGCCTTGTCGTTAATCTTGAACCGAACAACAGCTTCCCTCGCCTCCATCAGCTCGGCAGGCTTTCCTGGTTCTTTGATCGGCTCAACGGTGAACTCGACCTCGACTCCGTCTCGCTCGATCTTCTGTGGAACGGAGGCCGGTGGAGCAGTTTTCTCCTGGGATTTCTCCTGCGCGAGCGTGGTCGTGTTTACGCTGATCACCAGCGCGAGGAGAAGCAACAACATGTGGAGTAGACGATTTGGTAACTTCATGATTAGTTTCACTTCAAAGTTTGGCATCTAACGTGTAATCGCTTTCAGGTCGCGCATCGTGCTACAGAACGATCGCACAGACACGGTCGCATCGTTGGCGTAGTCGAGAATCGCCCCGCGCAGTTCCGGTGACTCCTGGAAGATAAAGAGCGTGCGCCCGTTGTTCTGCTTGATGTTGTCGATCGCGAAACCGCGGCAGCGCAGAAAGCTGGTGAGCGTCAGGTCGCTGGTTTGATAAGTCTGTTTTGATGCGGCGGAAATCGGGTCCATGGTTTTCATCATTGTTTGCTCTTCAGAATAGCTGGAATTTTTCATCGTCAGTGCACACTCAGCTCGTTCCGGCGACGGCCTGTTCACTCGATATGAACAGGCCAGTCGACCTGGCCACGAACCGAATTCAGATGTGATCTGAATTAGTGAGAGTTACGAAGCGCTTCAGAAGCAGGACGAGCCAGTGCTCTGCACGGCGAGCTCGTTAAGAGCCGCGGCGATGGCGTCTGCATCAGAGAGGAGCTCCTGTCCCGTTGGACCAAGAGTCGGATCCTGATTCAGTTTGCCCGCAGAGATCATGTCGTTGACCTTCTTCTGGAAGTCTCTGACCTTCGTGACTGAGTTGCAGAACTTGCCCTGATCGAGTGTCAATGAAACACCGTCGAGCTGACCAAGAAGACCTGGACGATCCTTCGTCTCGGCGAACTTGCCGGAGATCTGGATGATCTGCACTTTACCTCTGAGTTGGGTGATCATGGATTGCACTTCGCTGACCGTTGTAGCCTGGGCCAGCGGAGCGGCGACGAACATTGCGAGTGCGAAAAAGATAGCGGCGAACGAAATTTTCTTCATCATTGCTTCAATCATTCCTTCATCTGTGTTGAGATAGCGCAAGTAAACCGGGTCGAGAAACAAGGCTTCAGTGCGCACGCTCCTTAGTGCAAGGCCCGTGCCTCAGCGCTAGTCCTGCAAACTACGAGATCACGAAAAATGAGGTG
Organism: Acidobacteriota bacterium; assembly: GCA_046733535.1. GTDB lineage: Bacteria > Acidobacteriota > Blastocatellia > Pyrinomonadales > Pyrinomonadaceae > PSRF01. Next base: position 5,852 of record JBKPPH010000090.1, on the reverse strand, counting down.
TTCCGTGGTGGAACATTAAAGACAAGTTTTGCCACAAAAAAGCACAAAAGGCACAAAAGGTTTCCCTTCTGTGCCTCCTGTGCCCTTGTGGCTGCTCTTCGCGTTATGGTGTTACGCGGAAGATTCCCCACAGCCCATTGTCGAACTGGAAGGACGACTGCGTGCGGAAGAGGTAATCACCCGCTACGCGCCGCGCTCCTCCGGCACCGTTCTGAGGAACAGCGTCGATGTGATTCGACGCGCCGTGACCCTGCTGGGCTCCCTTCCACTCCGAGAGCGGATTGTTGCCAATCTGGGTCGAGTTGTTGATGTACGGCTCCTGCTGCCAGAGGTGGCCGTGAATCTGGAACACGTTGTTGCGCGCGTGGCCATTTGAATTGAGCACGCGGAAGCGAACAGGCGTTCCGGCCTTGGCCGTGAACACAGGCGTGACAGGGTCGCCCCCAACCTGTGCGTTCGACAACGAGTTAGTGAAGTCGATTGCACGAGTCTGCTCGAGCGGAAGGTCAGGCTCGTAGCCCATGCGCTTCCACATCGGTTCGCTGCGATAGTTGAGGGCCTTCTGACCTGAGTCTTCAGCATCCTCTTCTCCCGCGACGTTGGGCACCGCGGCCGCATCACCCGTCAGGTCACCGCGACGCATGTTGATGTCGGTCTGGAACTGGAGCACGAATTCACGGAACGAGGTGCCGTCAGTCTTGCTGACAGTCGCCTGCGCGCGAGAGTTCGCGTCTTCAATCCAGGTCGCACCCTGCGGCTCGATGATCAGTGAACCAATCGCGCCCTTGTTCGAGTGCTTGATCGGGTCTGACGAGATCAGGTTGGTCGCACCGAACTCAATCGGAGTGGCAACCTTCGTCGTGCCGCTCATGCGGATGTCGCCTGCGTACCACTTGTACTTGACGGACTCACCCGGTTTCGCAGTTTGACGTCCATCGGGAGTGTACGATTCAGGGTTACCGTTCACGTTGAAGCCGACGTTCGCCCCATCACTCGACACCACGTCGTAGGCGACGAGTTGCGGGTGCAGACCAACCTGGTTGGACGGCTTCACCTGATTAGCGTTGAAACCATCAACGATCATCGGCAGCGTGTTCCAGCCCGGAAGATCCGGCACGTCGGTAGGCAGCTTATTGAACAAGGTGACCTCGATACAGTCGCCGGCATTGGCTCTCAACACGAGCGGCTCAACCGGCACGCCGGCTTTGAGCTTGCCGGTCGCGGCGTCAATGTCGTTCGTGCGGACATACATGATCGCTGTCGGGTCGTGCAGTTTGCCGCCCTGGTTTGGCCGGTCGTTGTAAACGAGCGTCCCGCCAGGCAGTGCGTCCTTCGCGGCCACCGCAGTCACGCTGAACTTGCGGCTTGGTGCAGCCACCGGACAGGTACCCTGGAAGTCCTTGTTATTGGTGGCAGCTTTCGCCGAGCCCGTCGGATTGTTCGGCAGTAGCTGAAGGTCAGGTTGGAGGCCGGCAGCGCCACGATAAGCACGCAACAGACCCCATGTGCCATTCCATTGGTTATCCACTGAGCCACCGGGCTGGTACATGTAATCGACGAACGGCGTGCTGCCCTTGATCGCCGCTATACCAGGCAGTTCGAACTCGAAGTGCTCAGAGATACCCATCGACTGCGAATTGCGGTAACCCGAATTCGGATCGCTGCGCTCGTAGAGCCACTTCTGACCGTGGATGTTGAAGTTGTGACTTTCCTCGTGAGCACCGACGAGAACGCGTACCTGCACCTTGTCGGCCTCGTAGGCGCGCAGCATCGGGGTGAACGGATCGCCACCCTGGAGACCACCAGTCAATGCTGGATAGAAGCCAGGCTGCGTGTTCAGGTCCGGATTAGCACGCGTGATGTCGGAACGATAGACCTGCGAGAGGTCGCCTGCGTCGCCAGCAGCTTGAGTGTTGGTCGACGGATCCTGTGCGCGCAGTGCGACAGGCTCGTTGCGATAGTTAACCACCATCGTGCCGGGGTCGGCAGCCGAAACTGCTTCCGGACACGGGAGCGGTACGCCACCCGGACACTCATTAGCTTTCTGAATGTTGATCGGGAGCGCAGCCTCGTCTCTCACCGGCGGGTTGATAGCATTCGCCGGATCGGGCATGGCATTGCCTGCGCCGTTGACGCCGCCACCCGCTTTGTAAGCGAGGGTGTAATCGGCGAACTCAAGCAGAAACTCGCGATAGCTGTCCGCTGTGTTCTGCGTCTGAATGATCGCCTGCCACGTCGTCGGGCCGCCATCGAAACGTCCACCGAGCGTTGCGCCGGTTTCGTTGTGTTTCCAAATCGAATTTTCAGGCTCCGTCACGAGACCGGAATAGAGACCGGCCTGCTGGTGAGTTGAAGGTCCGAAGTGATCGTGCGAGAAGACGGTGCCGAGTGTGCGGTCTTTGCCCGACAAATTAAGCGTCGGGTCAGCGAACCAGCGCTGCACGGTCGTCTGAGCACCGACAGTGCCGAAGAACGGGTGCGGCTTGGCCGTGAGCTGGGTCTTCGTCGTGCTGTTGAAGGCCTGCAAACCGCCGCCGGCGTTGATCGCCTTGATGCGCTCGAGGACTTCGCCCGGAGCGAACGTTCCGTCTTCGTAGTTGAAGCCGTTACCCGCGCCGTCTGAAGAGGTCACGTCAAACTTCACGAGGTGGATGTGCTGACCCATGATGTCGGTCGGCGTGCGCACCTGGAAGTCGTCGAGCTCGTAGACGTGCGGTGTCAGGTTCGTGTGCTGGAACGTAATACAGTCGTTCGTGTTCGCGCGGAAGAACAGTGGTTCCGGCGCGCGCGTGCCGTTCAGAGTCGGAGCGACGTCGCCCCACAGACTCAGGATGCGCGACTGCGGGAAGTGCCAGCCTGCTTTGTTCACCTTGAGATCAAGCTGAATCGCAGCGGCTTTGTACAGACGCGGCTTACCGAACGCATTACCGGCGTCGTCGCGACATGGATCTGCGAATGGCGCTCCCGGCTTTGGCGGAAGACCGTTCAGCGCATAACTGGCAGCGGTGCCGTCAGGCTTGTAGCTCGCGACCTGCTTCTGCGAGTGGAAATTCATAGCGGCGATTTCATCGGGCGTTCCATTCTCAGGAATCGCCTTCGCTTCGGCCACTACGATCTCCTTGCTGAAATCGAGACGCGTCTCGACGCTTTCGGCTGTACCACCGGTGATGACGTGACGCGGCAGACCACCGTCATCGATGGTGTCGAGCGGTGGGTGCGGCGGACGGTGTCCGGCGACGCCGGGAACGTAGAACGGATAACCTTTGAATTCCGCGGTTGGCATGGGAGCCATCGCGATTGTCGGAAGTGGCACGAGTGCGGGAATCGGAGTGCCGGCGGTAATCTCGCCGTCAGGCAACGCGCGCGCGCCTGCGACCGGACGGCCATCGGCATCCAGTTGCGTGCCGGCTTCAAACGCATCGTGCGAACGCCACATTTCCCACATACCTTGTGCGAAGTGCGGGTAGAAGTGACAGTGGAAGATCGAATCGCCCGGGGTCTTGTTGCGATTGCCGGAACCGCCGTGCGCGATCTCGGTCGTGAACGAGTAGCCGGGTCCCATGGCCTGGCTATCGAGATAGCTGGAGTTGTCGCTGTCAGGCGTGTTCAACCACTGGTGCGCGTGCAAGTGGTGGATGTGGTGCTCTTTCGGGCCAGCATGGACCACCCTCATCTTCACGTGATCGTTGATGTAACTGTGGTGGACGTTGGACGGATCTTCCGGGAAGAGGACCTTCGTCGCTTTTGCGCCCTTGAGCAAATTACCGCTGCCATCGGTCGTGTTGGCCGGGACGTCGACGATCTGCGCCGGGTCGCCTACCGCCCACGCCGATAGGAAAAAGTCTTCGTACTTGCATTCAGTGCAGTTGGCCATCGGGCCGACGCCAAGACGGTTGGCGAGAATTTCCGCGCCGATGCCGCCCGTGCCGTAGTTGATGGCGAAGCCGTCTTTGACGCTGTAAAGCGTGTGCGAGAGAACCGGATCTTCAAACTGCGGGAATGCCTGGACTGCTTTGATTTCGTCGTGATAGACGACGGTAAACTCACGGAACGGCTGATCGCGATCGGGCTCTACTGCATTCGGCTTGTAGGTGCCCGCGGCAAAGCGGCCCTTGTTCGGGCCGGTGATAACAGCGTTCAGGTCCGTGTGCACGATGTTGTTGTCAGCATCGAGCATCTTCACAATCGGTTGACCGGCACGGGGATGTCCCGCCGGATACACAGCGTCGTAGTTGAGAATAGGCTGGCCGGCCGGAGTTTTCTTCGGCGTACCGTCCGCGTTCTTCGCGGTTGCGAGTGCCATCTCCTCAGCGGTTAGCTGCGAGCGATACCACTCGGCGGTTTTTACCTCCACGTTAACCGAACCGAAGAGGCCCATCGCCAACGAGCCGCCATCGCCTTCGCCGCCTGTTGTTGCAGCGGTCGAATAGATCAGGTGGTTGCCCTCGCGCTGGGCGGTGTAGGTGTAGGTCGCCGACGCACCGGGTGCAACCAGGCTGCTCTGGTTCTGTCCGACGTTTGAGCCGTCAGAGAGAGCCGTGCCGACAAGGTTCAGACCCATGATGTGGGCGGATGCCGTGCGCGTTGCGGGCGCGTTGTTAGCCGCAAACGAATTGACGTCTGCGGGATCCGGCGCCAGCAGGTTAGTGAAATTAATACTGAGACAATCGCCGACGTTCATGCGCAACGCAATTGGACGTGGGCGTTTGCCGGGACGTAGTTGAACGTTGCCCGGAACCAAACCTTTTGCTGGATCGATGGGGACAACGTCGCGCTTGAGTGCATAGATCATACCGGCGGGGTTCATCGCCCCGAGGCGGTTATAAATAAGGACCTGGTCCAATGCGACCACATCGGCCTTAACTGTACGGTCGCAGGTAGTCGTTTGCGCGTGTGCGCCCGATACCGCAACCAGTACAAATGCGGCGGCACAGCAGGCGGAGAACACAGACTGCCACTGCCGCAAAGTATTTCTAATCTTCATAGACTTTTTAACCTCAATTGAATCGGTAGAAGTTCCGGCCGTGCGGGCACAGAACATCGATAATCGGATCATTCCGCTTGCTCGAAGCCCACGGTCTTCGAGAAGTCAGGAGAATGTGTGTTTGAGTCGCGCCGCGCGGACCAGCCAATGTGGTGGCGAGGCTTCATCGGAAGTTCATCTGCAGTCGCGGTCGCTTGAGCAAACGGTGAGCCACAACAAATCAGAAGAGGCACAAAGGGTTTTCGTTGACTCTTTGTGCTTGCCACAAGACTCGCAGTTGGGCACGGTCAGGACCGTAACGCGGTAGCGTCGGGTAGGACCTGGTTACTTCAATATCCAAAGAAATCGCATGCACACGATTCACCCGCCGCTACCGCGTTACGGTACTGACCGTGTCCAAGCGCCAGTCCTGACTTTTGAGACAAGCCGGACATTTGTGCTTTTGTGGTTCTGTTGTGAGTGTTCTACCTTGGGTTGCAGGGCGGCTGGATGTTCCACCACGGAACACAATTCTCAGGCATGTCCTTTTTGTTTGAGCGGCTCTGTTTCAGTCTCTGTATCCGCGCCCCCGCGCAGTCCGAAACTTTTCATCTTTCGATAGAGCCTGGGCCGATGGTAGTTGAGGATCTCTGAGGTCCTCTTAACGTTTCCTCCGGTTCGTTCAAGCGTCTGCGCGATCGCTTCCCGCTCAATCTCTTCCATCGTGAGATAGGGAGGAAAAACGCAACGGAAATCTCCCGCCTGCGCAGCGTGAAGTTGTTCCGGCAGACACTCCGGCGTCAACTTATCTTCGGTCGCAAAGAGCACCGCGTGCTCGATGACGCTTTCCAGTTCGCGGACGTTCCCCGGCCACTCGTAACGCATCAGC
>JBKPPH010000089.1:0-6511 GCA_046733535.1 Acidobacteriota bacterium | reverse complement strand
CGGATATCGCCGACAAGATCATCACGGAGCGGGATGACCACGGCGCCCCAGCCCTTGTCGGCTTCAGGGTATTGTTGTTCGAGCCTGCTCGAAATCGTACTCATCTCCGCCTGCGCCTGCGCTGGCGAGACGTTTTGCTTTAGACGTGCAAGCACGAGGTAGTTATGGTCGGATCGAACTTGACGCTCGTTATCGTCCCACGCCAGAGGAACCCATAGCTCCGCCTCCCGCGGAAACTCAAATCCGGCGGGCATGATGCCTACGACGGTGAAACTGCGGCTATTAAGAGTGACGGTTTGACCGATTATGTTTGGGTTGGCTCCGAAGGCTCGTTGCCACAGACCGTTACCAATCACAACCACCTGTTCATGTCCCGGTCGCTCCTCGTCGGGTGTAAAGGTGCGGCCCTGCATTGCATTAGAGCCCAACACCGAAAAGAAGTCTGAAGACACAACCGCGCCGATCAAGGGCAGGGGATCATTACTGGTACTCAGACTGAAGCCCGTGTCCGTGTAAACCGCCATCTGTTCGAAGGCGGTGCTCTGTGCCTTCCAATCAAGATAGTTCGCGGGTGACACAGAAAATCTGTCGAGGCCGGGGAAGCTTTGCTGAGGCGGCGTGTGCCACACCTGCACGAGCCGCTCCGGGTCGGGGTAGGGTAAAGGCCGAAGTAGTAGGCCATTGACGACACTGAATATCGCAGTGTTGGCGCCGATCCCGAGCGCGAGGGACAGCACGGTTACTACAGTGAATACTGGACTATGGACCAGCGCTCGCACGCCCGTTCGAATGTCGCGCCACACGGTTTCCATGAATTGGCCCATTCTGATTTCCCTCACTCTTTCTTCAACTTGTTGGACGCCGCCGAGCTCGACGAGAGCGTGACGGCGGGCCTCTTGCGGCGTGAGTCCTTGCCTGATCTTCGCCTCGGTCACCATGTCCAGGTAGGCCTGGATCTCTTCACTGCACTCCTGGTCCACGCGGTCCTTGTGGAACAGGTTGCGCCAGAGGCTGGTCAGGCGAGGAATCAACGGCACGACTGCGTCTCCTCACGTAGCTTTTAGAGCGCTGGTGATTGCGAGCGAAATCACCTGCCAGTCCTGCGTCTCGGCTTCGAGCTGGCGGCGGCCGGCTGCGGTAAGACGATAGTACTTTGCACGGCGATTGTTTTCTGACTCACCCCACGACGACTGGAGCCAGCCCGCCTCTTCCATTCGGTGCAACGCCGGGAAAAGTGAGCCGGGCTTGACGTTGAAGGCTCCCTTCGTGATCTGTTCGATGCGACGTGAAACGCCCAGCCCATGCAGCGGACCGAGAGCGAGCGATTTCAGCACCAGCAGATGGAGCGTACCTTGCAACAAGTCGACTTGCCTTCCCGCCATGTTTCTCTCCTATAGACGTTCTGTAGATGATAGATAGACCTTTCCGTATAGAATGTCAATACGAGCCGGCTCACTAGGAAAACGAGAATTCCGATGCTTTATCTGAACCTGTCACAAATTTTGATCGGTTCAGGTCGGCAACTTCTATTTCCGAAAGTTGGAGCTGCTCGTGGTTTTAGGAATGACGAATTTAGCCGCGGATTTACGCAGATAAACGCAGATCAGAACAGCTTTCCTGATCTGCGTTCATCTGCGTAAATCTGCGGCAAAAAATTAATTGATTGGGATCGAGACCGTCGCCGATCCGGCTTTCCTGGCGGGAAACGCTTCTATCGCGCAATCCGCAACGTATTGAAATCGGTGGGAAAGCGGTCGGGATTACGGCGGCCGGCTACGTGTGGGAACGATCAGCTTTTTATTTTGACGTACGCGATTTTTTCTTGCTTGTAACCTTCTTAGCCGAGACCGAAGTTTTAGCGGGTGGCTCGGATGACTCGAACCATTCCAGCCATTCCCGTACTACACCAAGCTTCTCGGAATTCACCCGGTAGATCCTGGTCCGGCCGCGCTTTTCGTGTAGCAGCAATCCGGCGCGCTCGAGCACACGCAGATGCCGGCTCGTGGTTGGCCACGTGTGCTGGAAACGTTCGTCGATCTCTCCCGCCGTCATCGTGCCGCCACGGAACTGCACCACCAGCAACACGTGCCGCCTCGAAGCGTGCGAAAGCGCCGACAGGAGAGAGTCGAGCTCCTCGAGTCGCTTTTTTGGATCAAACTTGCGCAAAATTGATGGCGACGTCTTCCACGGGCCAGAAATTCATTTCATCGGTCAGCGCCCCCATCGGTTCCCAAACAGACATCACTTCCGGCGTCTGATGCGCGACTCCCGGAGCTTCCCGATTTTTCCAGGAGAACGTTTCAATGAACACAGTTCTGCCTGATTTATCTCGAGCTCGCAACACTCTGGCCGGGTCGTCAGTCGCCAGGTCGACACTGTGCAGCGTGGGCCAGTGTTTTTCAAGCAGTGACAGAAACTCAGCTTCCTTACCGTCCTTAATGCGATACGTACACAGCATCCTGACTGGGTTTGATCTCTCCATAACAGCCTCCTAGAAAATTGGGACGCTGAATACTTAGCACACTCGCTAATAATTAACAAGCGGATAGTTAGCCGATCTGCTAAATATTTTTTTGACCGATAGGATTTGTGCTACAGACTTGAAAGGCCCGATCCGGGCCGGTTGCCGAGTGCACGCTGCGGTTCGGGGGTAAAGTCTTCCCCCGGGTTGATGAATTGATCTCGTTCGAACTTGTACTGTTTATCGTAAAGTTCCCGATACCGGCCGCCGGCTGCCAGCAAATCTTCATGCGTGCCGCGCTCGATGATCTCGCCGCCTTCCAGCACGAGGATCTGGTCCGCGCTGCGAATGGTTGAGAGCCGGTGTGCGATAACGAACGTGGTTCGTCCTCGTCTCAGTGAACGCAGCCCATCCTGAATCAGTCCTTCACTTTCACTATCAAGACTCGAAGTGGCTTCATCAAGAATCAGCAATTTCGGATCTGCCAAAATTGCCCGCGCGATCGCGATGCGTTGGCGCTGACCACCCGACAGCTTTACCCCGCGCTCACCCACAATCGTGTCGTACTTCAGCTCGAACTTTTCGATGAACTCTTCACAATGAGCGATTCGGCTCACCTTCTTAATCTCATCCATCGTCGCGTGCGGACTCGAAAAGGAAATGTTCTCGGCAATTGTTCCATCGAACAGGAAGTTGTCCTGCATCACCACGCCGAGGTACGAACGAAAATCGCGCAGCCGTAACGTTTGGAGATCTTTGCCGTCAATTCTAATCGTTCCTGAAAGCGGTTGATTGAAGTTCATGGCGAGACTAATGAGCGTGCTTTTGCCCGAACCGCTGGAACCAACCAGCGCAGTGGTGGAGCCGGCCGGAGCTGTAAAGGAAACATTTTTCAGCACCGTAACTCCGGGATTGTATTCGAAGAAAACATTCTCGAATTCGATTTCTCCCTGAACTGCGGGCAAAGGTTCGCGGATAGAATCTTCTTCATCCTCCGTTCGCATGTTCATGATCTCGCGAATGCGATCGAGACCAGCGAAAGCTTCGGTGATCTGTGTGCCGATCGCCGCGAATTGAATCAACGGCAGGGCCATGATTCCAGTGAACATCACATACATGAAGAGGTCGCCGACGGTCATCTGCCCGGTCGCAACGGAATTTCCGCCGACCAGGATGAGCACGACGCCGACGGCGCCGATCACGAGTGATGAAAAGGCTGACGTAGCTGACACGCCGGTCATCGATTTGGCGATGTTGCGAAAAAGTTTGTGAGCGCCACGCGCGAAGGTCAGCGCCTCGCGTTTTTCCGCAGTGTAAGCTTTGACTATACGTATGCCTCCCAACGATTCAGCCAGGCGGCCCGTGAGCGCTGCGGTAATCTCGCCCCGTTCGCGGAAAAGTGGACGCAAGCGTGTGAACGCATAAGCAAGTGCACCGCCAAATATTCCGAGCACGACGATCGTGATCAAAGTCAAATGCCAATTCAGCCAAAAGAGAATAGCCAATGCTACGACGGCGGTGATGAAGCTGCCGGCGAGTTGGACCAGTCCCGTACCGACGAGGTTTCGAATGCCCTCCGCGTCGTTCATGATCCGCGAAATTAACTTGCCGGTCTGAGTGGAATCGAAGTAATTAATCGGCAAACGGGAAATCTGCTTCTGAACCTTCTTGCGCATCTCGGTAATTGCACGTTGGGCCGCGACACCCAGGACTTGTGACAAGCTGAAAGAGGTTATGGCTTGAATGACTGTCGCACCGCCCGCTGCGAGCGCAATCTTCCAGAGTAAGTCCGTACGCCCTTGCCCGATTACGACGTCGACCAAATATTTGGTAGAAGCGGGCAACACAAGGCCCATCGCCTGATTCACGATCATGAGACCGGCGCCGAGAATGAGCCGGCGACGATGCGCCCACACGAGTTCCCGTGCATCGGCCCAGGCGGAGGACCAGCGTACTTTCTTTTTAGGTTCAGGCATTGGTCATATAAAGTAAGCTTCACAGCATTTTTGTGCAAAGCCCACACGATGGGAAAAGATAAAGGGCGGAATTTATCCGCCCTTCTTTTGGATTGACTCGGCGATTCTGTATTGCGACCTACTCGTATCTCAGGGCAATCAGCGGATCAACCTTCGCTGCGCGACGCGCCGGTATGTAGCACGCCAGCAATGCGACCACAGTCAGTAACCCAATCACACTTACATACGTCAGCGGGTCAGTGGCCGTAATTTCGAACAGGAGCGTGCGCATCAATCGCGTGAGAGCAAATGCGCCTGCCAATCCGATGACTGTGCCGATCAGCAACATCACGAGACTCTGTCCGAGGACGAGTCGCAACACGTGAAGCGGTCGGGCACCGAGCGCCATTCGCACTCCGATCTCTTGCGTGCGCTGCGCCACGGAATAAGCCATCACGCCGTAAATACCGATTGCCGCCAGGAACAGCGCGATACCCGAGAACGTAGCCAGCAGGAGCGCGAGGAACCGTGGTTGGACCATCGACTTCGATACCACTTCATCCATCGACGAAAGATTGTAGACCGGCAGAGTCGAGTCCAATTCACGAACAGCATTGCGAATCGAGCTTTCCAGCGACGCCGACTGATTCGAGGCGCGGACGACGAAATTTACGTTCCCGCCGAGGAACTGCTTCGCGACTTGTCCTGCCTGAAAGTAGAGTTCGGGACCGGCGGGCTTATCCATACCCGCATTCTTCGTGTCTTCAACCACGCCTGCGATCGTGAACCACACTTTGGGATCGGCAAACCCGGGATTCACACGCCGGCCAATCGGACTGCCCGTCCAGAATCTTTTCGCGAGCGCCTGGTTCACGATTACAACCGGCATCGCGTTGGGGTTCTCGTCCTGCGGCTCAAAGGTGCGGCCCTCCAACACGCGAATCTTCATCGCCTTGAAATAGTCGTTGCCAACGACATTCCAGTAATCGACGTTCTGCGCCGGGCTGTCGGGTGTTTGTTGGTAGCCTTCTATCTCCGTGTCGTTAGCGTTGATGCGGCGTAGCGGCGGTAGTCCACTTGCGATAGAGGCGTCGGCCACACCGGGAAGAGTGCTAAGTTTCTGCTCGAGCGCGTTTACGAACTGGACGCTTTCGGGGTACTTGTATTTAACCGCGGGGAGATTCAAGCTGAAGCTGACAACACCTTTGGGATCGAAGCCGGTATTGACTTGTTGCAACTTCCAGAAGGCTCGAATCATCAGGCCGGACCCGATGACGAGGATCACCGCGAGTGCAATCTCTGTGATCACGAGGCCCTTGCGGAGCGCCTGACCTCCTCCTCGAATCGCGCGCTGCCCGGCGCCGCGAATCCAGTTCGCCAGATTACGTTCACTGACTTGCGCCAGTGGTGCGAGTCCAAAGAGAAAGACAGCGATGATGGCAACCGCAATAGTGAACGCGAGTACGGGAAGACCAACGCCAATCTCTTCAGTGCGCGGCACGCTATCAGGCGCAAACAGCAGCAGGACCTTCAACCCCACGAATGCGAGCGCTACTCCGAGAATGGAAGCAATTAAAACGAGTACGAAACCTTCCGCGACGAATTGCCGAACCATGCGTTTTAGACCGGCTCCGAGGGCGAGCCGGACTGCAAACTCACGATGACGCGATTCCGCGCGCGCCAGCAACAGGTTCGCGACGTTCACACACGCGATGAGCAGAACAAACCCAACTGCGGCCATGAGCAGCCACACGGCTTTGCGTGCTGAGCCGACAACGTCTTCGTGAAGACCCAGCATGACGACCGGGTGATTCTGAGGGTTGAGCAAGTGCTGTGAGCGACCCTCACTCTTCCAGCCGGCCATCAAGCTCGTCATTTCGCTCTGCGCTTGGCCGATAGTCACGCCGGGTTTCAGCCTGCCGATCACTGAGAGAAAATGGGAACCACGATTACCGGGATTCGCGGGATCGAATTGAAACGGGACGAGAATCTCGACCTGATCGTTACTTCCGGGAGGGAATGCAAAGTTTGGCGGCATCACGCCGACAATTGTCGTTGTTGCCGCGTTGACCTGAATCTGTTTGCCGATGATGTC
>JBKPPH010000088.1:0-16505 GCA_046733535.1 Acidobacteriota bacterium | reverse complement strand
CGATCGTGTCTCTAAGCTGCAACTTTACGCCAAACATGAGGTGCCGGAGTATTGGATTGTCGATCCGAAGAATCTCACTGTCGAAAAATACGTTCGGCACGGAGTCTTTTTGAGTCTCGCGCAGACGCTACGAGACGACGAAGAACTGTCGACTTCTGCTCTTCCAGGCTTCTCGTGTCGCTTAAGTCAAATCTTCAGGCAAATCTAACAACATGATTTCATTGAAACTTACCATTTCGATTGTTCTGACTATGGGCTTAATTGCAACCACTCTGACGGGCCAAAAACCGGCGGGCGGCGATCCGGAACTCGAGCGCAAGATCGCGCGCTTTGCACCGACGACCTTGACCGCCGACACGTCGAAGCTCACGCCGAAAGACCGGCAAGCGCTCGAGAAGATCATCGCGGCGGCAAAGCTGCTCGATCCGTTGTTCCTGCGCCAGGTGTGGAGTGGGAATGACGCACTGGAGAAGAAACTCCTCGCTGACAAGACGGCTGCGGGGCGCCAGCGTCTGCACTACTTCTACATCAACGACGGGCCGTGGTCGCGACTTGACGATAAAGAGCCGTTCATCGACGGTGTGCCGCGTGAGAAGCCGCTTAACGCGAACTATTATCCCGACGACATGACGAAGGACGAGTTTAACTCCTGGCTGCAGGGACTCTCCGATGCGGACAAGCAAAAAGCGACCGGCTTCTTCTATCTGATTCGCCGCGGACCCGACAAGAAGCTCTCCATCGTTCCTTACAGCCAGGCTTACAAAGAGTATCTCGTACCGGCCGCGGCATTGCTGCGCGAAGCTGCGGCGTTGACTACGAACGCGACGTTGAAAAACTTCCTGAACAAACGCGCAGGCGCGTTCGGCTCAGATGATTACTACGAGAGCGACGTGGCGTGGATGGACCTCGATTCCCCGATCGACGTCACTATCGGTCCATACGAAACCTACGAAGACGAGTTGTTAGGTTACAAAGCGGCATTCGAAGCGTATGTAACGCTGCGCGATGACGCGGAGACTGAAAAGCTTGCGAAGTTTAGCGGTCACTTGCAAGAGCTCGAAAACAACCTCCCGATGGATCCCCGTTATCGGAATCCGAAACTCGGCGCGGCCTCGCCGATCAGGGTAGTCAACGAAGTCTTCGCGTCAGGCGAGGGAAACAGCGGCGTGCAAACCGCCGCATTCAACCTGCCGAACGACGAGCGCGTGGTGAAGGAAAAGGGCTCGAAGCGCGTCATGCTGAAGAACGTGCAGGACGCAAAATTCAACAAGACGCTGATTCCTATCTCGCGCGTCGTGTTGGATCCATCAGAACAATCTGCCCTCGCCTTCGACTCGTTCTTCACGCACATACTTTGCCACGAACTGATGCACGGACTCGGTCCACACAACATTACCGTCGATGGTCAGGAAACCGCGGTGCGGAAGCAGTTGAAGGAGCTCTATTCGGCGATAGAAGAAGCCAAAGCCGACATGACCGGGCTTTGGGCGCTCCAGTACATGATCGATCGCGGCATCATCGAGAAGAGCATGGAGCGCACGCTGTACACGACTTACCTTGCCAGCATGTTTCGCTCAGTGCGTTTTGGAATTACCGAGGCACACGGGCGCGGCGTGGCAATGCAGTTCAACTATCTCACTGACGAAGGCGCGATCAAGTTCAACGAAGCGAAGGGAACGTTCAGCGTCGATCATGCGAAGATCAAGGAAGGCGTGACGAAGCTGACGCGCGATCTGCTGACGCTCGAAGCTGAAGGGTCTTACGACAAGGCGAAAGCGATACTGGATAAGTTTGCGCTGATCCGGCCGCCGATGCAGCAAGCGCTCGACAAGTTGAAGGACGTGCCGGTGGATATCGAACCGGTCTTTCCTTTAGCGAAGTAATTTAAGGCCGCGGATTTGCGCAGATCTACGCGGATGTAATTTATCTGCGTCAATCTGCGTTCATCTGCGGCTAAACTGTTTTCTGAAAAACGTCGCGATCTTCCACGCGTCGATTGCTTTCCACGGCAGCTCGGCAGTTGTGTAGTGGCCGCAGGGTAGCCAAACGACATCGAGCGGCAAGTTGTGACGACGCGCTTCGGCGATCGCTTCCTGAGAAAGGTCGAGCGGAAAGGTGAGATCGTACCGCGCAACGATGAAGCGCATCGGCCGGTGGCCCATGCGCGCTATCCTCGGCATAAACGGCAGCGGACTTATCGGCGCCCAGTAGTCGCGCAACTCATCCAGCGTTAAGTGATCTGCAAAACCCGCGCGCACGTGCGCCGTCGAGAGTCCATGCCACACGACATCCGCCACGTACCCTGAAACGTGATTGAAAGCACCCGCATTCAGATCCGGCTCGTGCGCAAATGCCAGGAACGAAATACACGATCCGACGCTAGTGCCGAGAATTCCCACACGCTCATAGCCCTGCGTCTTCAACCAGCGTACTGCCGCACGCGTGTCCAGCACCGCCTGCCTCATCGACTGAATCGTCCGGCCTATGTTGGTGCCGACAAGGTGGTCCGCGCGTTCAAGCTCCGGCGGCCTTCGTTGCTGGTGATAGGGAAGCGTCAGTCGCAACGCTGACATGCCGATCATGTTGAAGATGCGGCACGCTTCGACGTGACTTTCGGGCTGCGCGTTCCACTGCGGCAACACAACTACAGCATTGCGTGGTCTCTTTCCGTTCTTGTTTTTAGCCGGGAAGAACCTCGCGCGGGCAGTGTTGTTTTCGGTTGAAGGCGTGTGGACAGCGCTGGTCCAGGTTAGCTGATCGTCCTCGAGCCGGTAATCGGTAATGGGCGGCAGAGTATAAAAATCCTCGCTTGCCTGCATAACGCGGTCGGTATGGCTGCGAAACAGCTCGCGCGGATCGTCGCCATTAACGTGGTCGACGATGTACTGCAAGCCCCACTCAAAAGGGCGCACCAGCCGGTTGTCGTCCAGTTGGTGATACCAGCGCTCGCGCCGGTGCATGTAGTTCTTCCAAAAGGTCACGGATGGCGGATACTAGCACACAGATCTACGCGGATGAAAACGTATCAAAATCCGTCTTCATCCGCGTTAATCTGCGTTCTAATTACACGTGGACAACTTGAAGCTGTGGATATACGTGGTCCAGTTGAAGCTTCCGTTAGCCGGAATGTACTCCGTCGTGAAAACCATCGTGCATCCATCCACCGGGTCGACGCTGATGGTGCTGTAATCACCCCAGCGAGCGAGGGTCCCTGTTTGCGATCCGGCTCCGGGGTGGATAATGGTTTCGTTACCCATCGTTCCGAGTGGATCGGCAGGGCCTCGATACGCATAGCGAATGCTCGGCACGATTGTGCTCGACGAGATGTTGTAGCCAACGGCGATGCCGCCGGTCTTGTCCATCGCCGCGCTTCCCATCCAGCGGAAATCATTCGACGGAGCGAACGTTCCCTGTTGTCGAAGTACGGGCGCTGCCGAGCCCAGCGTCTGTCCGGTAGCATTGCGCAACTCGTACCACCGAATTCCCGTGCCGCTGCCACTGGTTACCGAGTGGTTAATGACCAGCGCTTCAGATGTACCGAGATTCCGGTAGCTCAAACGATACATCAGGCGGTCGGCCAAAGAATCGAGTTGGTTTGTAGTTCCAGGTTGCGGAATGCAAGTACCGCCGCCACAGGCGCGACTGAAAGCGGCCACTCCTGCAACATTAGTCGGACCGGTTAGTGTGCCAGTGCCGGCGGCCCAGTTCACAGAGAATCGCCAGAATTGAACTGCCGTACTCGTCAGACTCATCAATAGGTTCGGCGAGCCTGCCGGTGGAAGTGTCGTACCTTCGAGATCCGCCGGTTGCAGACTATGGCCTCCGGTTGTGTTAACGCATGCTTGCCGCGCTACACCACCGACCAACATCTGCGCGCGCTCAAAAGCACACACTGTGTTGCCGGTGAACGACGCGCCATTGCGGAACATGTTGTACGTGATGTAGTACGCATCCGGCCAAACGCCCATGTGCGGATAGTCGTTAAAACTTCGGCTATACGAGAACGCATAGCGGAAGTAACTGCCGGTCGGATCCGGAGTTGTCGATACGGCCACGCACTGCGTGTACGGTGTGCTCGAGACGGCAAACTGCGTCAAGATCCAACGATCGGCCAACTGATCGTATTGCACGATGGGATCGCCGTCGTTGTCTGTCTGGCAGCGACCGCCGAAACCCTGCCATAGCACGTTGCCGTTTTTCGGAAATCCGGACACCAGGTTGAAACCTGAAATCTGGTTGCTGGCGTCGCGAGTTAACGTGTAGACGGCGAAACGCAGGTTGACCCATTGCACGTAGTGATTTGGTCCAACGTCACCCGTTGTATCGGGGGGCGCAACGCGAGCTGCTGGATCGACCGGAGTACCGTTTGTCGATGCTTTGATCTCCGCCAGAGCCGACGTCATGCCGACGCTCTTGTCAGCCAAAGAATCGGTGAAGGGTTTGTTACTGTTGCCGACAGGCTGTGGTCTGCCGGGTTCGAAATCTTTGCCGCCACGAGCAGGCTCCGGGCGCCCGCCGGTATCAAACATTTCGCGGAGAGGTTTCGATTTGTCGAAGTGGACTGGATAGCTAATTTCCGCTCGCTGTCTTAACGCCACGTCGCTTTGGGCTTGGGCTGTTAAAGGCAGTGAGCTAACCGCGCACAGAACGAACATCATCACAAACGCATAAATCTTTTTCACGGAAAATCCTCCAGAAGTCAGGGCTATTGTGAGAAACGACGTGCAGTAGTATTTGGGAGTAAACTACAGCCGCAAAAACCAACGGCGAACCTGTACAGAACCCCTAGAGAGTAGAAGTAATGCTGGGAGGCCGCGCAGTATAGCATTTTCATTTACGGATTACACGAAGAAACCCGGCTCACGAATCTTCTTTCGGATTCGGGTTTTTGCGTGTAGACCGCCGCTCTAAAAGTCGTCTGAGGATATTGGGCAAAAGCAACGACGAACTCAGTACGGAACCGGACGTGAAGCGTCTCGCAAAGCCACGAAAGAGATTTCCGGCCTGTTTTGTATACGGGAACCACCAAACATCGGGTATTGCAGGCATTCCATTCACGTGAATGTGCTGTGGCGTGACCATCTCGAGCAGGCCGAGATGACCGTGAGTCCTGCCGTAACCACTCTGTTTTACGCCGCCCCACGGTGTTTGCGCCACGGCGTGAGTGTAAACCACTTCGTTAACCATCACAGTACCGGCGTCGATCTGTTCCGCGATGCGCCGCCCGCGAGCGATATCACGGGTGAAGACGCTGGCGGTCAGACCATAGATACTGTCGTTGGCCAACCGGATCGCCTCCTCGTCCGTTTTGAAAGTCATGATCGGCAACACCGGACCGAAGGTCTCGTCACGCATCAGCTTCATTGAATGATCGACACCCGTGACGACCGTGGGCTCGTGAAACCAGCCGCGCGAGTGGTTGAGGCGATGGCCACCCGTGAGCACTTCCGCGCCGTGTTCGACGGCGCCGCTCACGTGGTCTTCGACGATCTCCAACTGCCGTTCATTCGTCATTGCTCCGATGTCGATCGCGTCTGTTGAAGCTTTGTCCTGCTTCAGCAGCTCAGTTTCCTTCACAACCAGATCGATGAACTGCTGCGCGACGGACTCGTGCACATAGCACCGTTCGATCGAAGCACACGCCTGGCCCGAATTGCAGAAAGCTCCCCACACTGCCGCGCGCGCCGTGTTTGCGAGGTTCGCGTCTTCGAGAACGATCATCGGATCTTTACCGCCGAGCTCGAGCACGACCGGAGTCAGATGTTTGGCAGCAGCTTCGGCGACGCGCTTGCCGGTGTTCACACTGCCGGTAAACATGATCTTGTTGACGCCGGCCTCGACGAGTGCGGCGCCGGTCGATCCGTCGCCGGTAACGATCTCGAGCAAGCCATCAGGCAGTTGAGCTTGCTTGAATACACTTCCAATCTTCAAGGCGGTGAGTGGCGTCAACTCACTCGGTTTCACCACGACTGCATTACCGGCCATCAACGCCATGACAACTTCATCCAGCGGCGTCGCCCAGGGAAAGTTCCACGGCGAAATGATCCCGACGACGCCGAGCGGTTTGTAAACAACGTAAGACGAGCGGCCCATCAGGTTGTATTGGCCGATGTCGATTCGGCGGTGGTCCAGCAGGCGCTGCGTGTTCACCGCAAAGTGATGCATGAGATCGAGCGTGGGCACGATCTCCATCGCGATTGCTTCCGTCGTTGGTTTGCCGGTTTCGCGCGAGATGAGTTTGGCGATCTCTTCGAGCTGGTCCAGCACGATCTCGCGTGCGCGCAAGATGTATCGACCACGTTCCCGATATGAAAGACCACCCCAGGCGTGCTGCGCGGCGCGCGCCCTGCTGACAGCAGCCGCGACCTGACCGGCATTCATCAACGGCACACGCCCGATCTCTTCACCCGTGGACGGATCGTGCGAAATGATCTCGCGCGTTTGCGTTGCTGGCAGAGTTTGCGTGCTCATGCGAGAACGATTATCCATCCAGTGCGCAGTCGGGTACAATCTCCGAAAACTTTATTACCCACGAGAGGCACGAAAAAACCACATGATTAGACCGCAGCTCGAGGAGTTTATGCGTCGCATGGCCCCAAAATCCGTCGCCATCATTCCCGGCGCACACGAACCCCGGCGCTCCAACGATACGCATTACCGTTTCCGTCAGGATTCGGATTTCTTTTACCTGACCGGCTTCGAAGAACCGGATTCGATTGCGATCATCCGTCCTGAGACGGATCCAAAGTACACGTTGTTCGTGCGGCCGAGAGATCCTGAAAGAGAGATCTGGGACGGCCGTCGCGCTGGAGTTGAAGGTGCGAAGAGTGAGATAGGGGCTGACGAGGCGTTTCCGATCGCGGAGTTTGAAGCAAAGCTTTCCGAGTATCTCGATGGTGCTGATGTGCTTTATTACCGGCTCGGAGTAGATCACGATCTCGACGACACGATCGTCAAAGAGATCTCGCGCATGCGCTCGCTGAACCGCAAGCCGATTCACCCGCCGCAGACGATCGTCGATCCGGCTGTCATCGTTCACGAGATGCGCGTGCTGAAGAGTCCGGACGAGTTGGAGATCATGCAGACTGCGGCCGACATCGCTGCCGAAGCTCATTGCGAAGCGATGAAAGCGGTGCGGCCCGGAATGCAGGAGTATCAAGTCGAAGCCTTGATCGAACAAATCTTCCGGCGACGCGGTGCAGCGGCTCCGGCTTACACGTCGATCGTCGGTGCTGGTCCAAACGCGACTGTGCTGCACTACATCAACAACGACGGCGAACTGCGCGACGGCGATTTGCTACTCGTCGATGCCGGTGCGGAATACAAAGGTTACGCTTCGGACATCACACGCACATTTCCGATCAACGGCCGTTTCTCGCAAGCGCAGCGCGAGATTTACGATCTGGTGTTGAAAGCGCAGATGGAGTGCGTCGAGATGGTGCGGCCTGGTGTTACACACGATCAGTTGAAGCAGCACTCGATCGAAGTGTTAACGGAAGGCATGCTCGAGCTGGGACTGCTCAAGGGTAAGACTGAAGAGATTATCAAGGATAAGAAGTACGAGAAGTTTTACATGCACGGGCTGGGACACATGCTCGGCATCGACGTGCATGACGTGGGCCAGTACTATTTCGGGAAGGAGTCGCGCGCGCTCGAGCCCGGTGTCGTGATGACCGTCGAGCCCGGCCTTTATATCGCGCCTGACACGAAGGACGTGCCCGAGAAGTATCTTGGGATTGGGGTGCGGATTGAGGACGACGTGCTGTGCACAAACAACGGCCCGCGTGTGCTGACGCACAAAGTCCCTAAGCAGGCTGAGGAGATTGAGGTCTTAATGAGACAGGATTAACAAGATGTTTTCAGGATGAACAAGATAAATCCTGTCATCCTGAAAAATCTTGTAAATCATTCTCTAATTCATCTTCTGAATGATCGCATCCGCAAACTCCGCGGTCTTCGCCGTTCCACCGATGTCTCGAGTGCGGACCTTGCCCTCCTCAAACACAGCAAGCATCGCCTTCTCAATTCGATCCGCGGCCTCGCGCTCGCCGATGTAACGCAGCATAAGTATCCCTGATTGCAGCAGCGCCGTCGGATTCGCAATACCCTGGCCGGCGATGTCAGGCGCGGAGCCGTGCACTGCTTCAAACACCGCGCCCTTCTCGCCGATGTTTGCGCCCGGCACCAACCCGAGTCCTCCTACAAGTCCAGCACACAGATCCGAAACGATGTCGCCGTAAAGGTTCTCGAGCAGCATGATGTCAAACTGCTCCGGCCGCATGACGAGTTGCATACACGCATTGTCCACAATCTTGTCGTCGGCAATGATCTCCGGATACTCCACGCTGACTTTTCGAAAGCAGTCAAGAAACAGACCATCCGAGAGCTTCATGATGTTGGCTTTATGCACCGCCGTCACTTTCTTGCGCGACTCACGTTTCGCATACTCGAAAGCAAATCTCGCGATACGAGTCGACGCCTTCTCCGTGATGATCTTCAAACTCTCGACCACGCCCGGCACAACGACGTGTTCCAACCCGGCGTACAAACTCTCCGTGTTCTCACGCACGACTACCAGATCGAGTTCAGGATAACGACACGGCACATTCGGCAACGCGCGCACCGGGCGAAGGTTCGCGTAAAGATCCAACGTCTTGCGCAGCCCAACGTTGACAGAGGTGAACCCTTTACCGATCGGCGTTGTGATCGGACCTTTGAGCGCGACCTTGTTGCGCAGGATCGAGTCGAGCAACTCCTGCGGCAACGTTTCGCCGAATTTTTCGAGCGCCTGCGCGCCCGCGTAATGAGTTTCCCATTGAATCTCGACACCCGACGCTTCGATGATGCGCACTACGTTGGAAGCCACTTCGGGGCCAATGCCGTCGCCTGGAATCAGTGTGATAGGATGCATTGTTTGACGATAGTATCTAAATGAGGTCTGTCAAAGGAAGTGCCGGCGTTGTTATCGCCGGCGGTGGCGTTATCGGTCTGACCATCGCACGCGCGCTCGCTTTGCGCGGCGTGCGCGATGTTTGTTTAGTCGAGCGCGGACGCCTCGGCACTGAAGCATCATTCGCCGCTGCCGGGATGATCGCGCCGCAAGCGGAGGCTGACGCAGCAGACGACTTCTTCGCCCTCGCGTGCCGGAGTCGCGATCTGTACCCATCGTTCGCGGCCGCACTGCGCGAAGAGACCGGAATCGATGTCGAGCTCGACACGACCGGAACCCTCTACCTCGCTCTCACCGAATACGATCAAACCGAGATCGAAAAACGATACGAGTGGCAAACTCGCGCCGGGCTTTCCGTTGAGCTTCTCAGCGCCCGCGAAGCACGCGAATTGGAACCTTGCATTTCGGAGTCGACGGCCGGCGCGCTGCGCTTTCCAAAAGACATTCAAGTCGAGAATCGACGACTGCTGAGCGCCCTCGCGAACACTGTAAAGAAACACGGCGTCACGATCGCGACGGAAACGAGTGTTGATTCTTTGATTGTCGAAGACAACCACGTGACTGGCGTGCAGACGAGTCGCGGTGCGATTAATTGTTCGATTGCAGTTGTTGCGGCCGGCACGTGGTCAGGTTTCATCAAACCGACTCCGTGGATTGAGCCGGTACGTGGCCAAATGGTCTGTCTCGAAGCGAAGCCGCAGCTAGCGCGGCACGTGATTTACAGCCCGCGAGGTTACATCGTGCCGCGCCAGGATGGCCGCCTGCTTGCCGGCTCGACGAGCGAGCGAGTGGGTTTTGCAAAATACGTCACGGCCGGTGGAATCAGCACGATTCTGCAGCATGCGCAGCAGATCTCACCGGCGATTTCAAATCTGCCAATCGTCGACACGTGGGCGGGTTTGCGGCCGCGCGCCGCTGACGGTTTGCCCTTGCTGGGTGCTTGTGGTGAAATTGACGGGCTGTTTTATGCAACGGGACATTACCGAAACGGAATCCTACTCGCACCTGTAACGGGTGAGCTAATTTCCGAAGCAATCGTCTCCTCCCTAAGATGAATTCAAGAGTTTCAGCAACGATCGTTTTAATACTTCTGGCCGCCATGTCGACGGTGGCGCAGGGGCTTGCTCCAAACGCCAAGCCTGACGCAAAACCCGACAAACGTCCTGCTCAGGAATTGTACGAAGACGCAAACGGGTACCTCGGACGCAGGTATCAGGAGTTCAACAAACAGAAACTTCCGTACGATCCCAAGCTCGAAGCGCAAACGAAGAAAGAGCAAAAGGAACTTGCGATCCGAAACGCTGCGATTCTCCAGGCTCGCGTGCCTTTGGCGGCTGACGATCTCTACTACCTCGGCATGCTTCATCACCTCGCGGGCGATGCGGATGCCGCCCTCTCGGCGATGCGTCTGCTGTTGAAAGACGATCCAAACGGAGACAAAGCACAATCTGCTCGCCAGGTCATCGTTCTTTACGCGATCAAAACGGACCTTGTGAAAGAAGCGGAGGCTGCGGTCGAAGCGTACGCACGCCATCAGCCACAAAACTCCGACGATCGTTATCGCATGGAGTTCCTGATCGCCGATGCTTACCAGCGTGCAAAGGATTACGCGTCCGCGACGACGCACGCGAAGCAGATGCTCGCGGCGGCGAAATCATTTGCCGAGACAAAAAAGTCGCAGGTGGTCCGGCGCGATGAGATGTTGCTGAAGTCGGGAGTAGTACTCGCAGACGCATACCTGAAAACGAATCACAAGGACCTGGCGATTGAAACGCTCGCAGACCTGCGGCGGATGTCGATCCAACTGCCTTCGGCAAAACTCTATACAGACATCATGCTGCGTTTGCTGCGGCTCGATCCGACGCTGAATGCGGATCAACTCTTCGACCACAATTTGACCGCATCAAAAAGCGCGTTGCCTGAGATCGTTGGCGAACAGTGGATCGAGCAGACGCCGGTGAAACTCTCGGACCTGCGCGGCCAGGTTGTGTTGCTGGATTTCTGGGCGCCGTGGTGTGGTCCATGCCGTTACACGCTGCCGAATCTGGCGAAGTGGCACAACGCCTACAAGAGTAAGGGACTCGTGATTCTGGGCGTGACCAAGTACTATGGACACGGCGATCAAAAACCACTGACACCGAGCGAAGAGCTTGTTTATCTTCGCGAATTCAGGAAACGGAATCGCCTGCCGTACGGGTTCGTAGTCTCTGACTCGGACACAAACGAATTCAACTACGGAGTGTTTTCGATTCCGACGTCGTATTTGATCGATCGCAAGGGTGTCGTACGTTACATCTCGTCCGGCGCGAGTGAAGATGAGATTGAAGTATTGGGTGAGCTGATTAAGAAGTTGTTGGAAGAATGAGCCGCGGATAAACGCAGATAAAACGCAGATCTGAGTTTATCCGCGTTCATCTGCGGCTTAATAAAGGCGATGGAAGACCAAGGCATTACATTATTTCGGATCGCGATTTCGTTTGCGGCGGGGATACTCTCGTTTCTTTCGCCGTGTGTTTTACCGCTCGTGCCGGGCTACATCTCGCTGATTTCCGGCGTCAGTATCGATGGATTGAAAGAAGGAACGAGCAGCCGCAGCGCGGTGATTCTCAACTCGCTCGCTTTCAACGCCGGTCTCTCTGTAATCTTTCTGATTCTCGGTACAACCGCGGGACTCGTCGGCTCCGCAATCACGAGCAATCCGTGGGTTCGCATCATCGGCGGGCTCGTCATCATCGCATTCGGTTTACAACTGATCGGACTACTGAAGATCTCCGCGCTGTACAAAGACACGCGCTTCTTCTCAGACGACAAACCGCGCGGAGTGTTCGGATCGGCGGCGCTCGGGATGGCTTTCGCGGCCGGCTGGACGCCGTGCATTGGACCAATACTCGGCGGCATCATCGGTCTTGCCGCGACGAGCGGCGGCTGGCGCAGTGGACTCGTGCTCTCCGCGTTCTACTCCGCGGGACTCGCAGTGCCGTTTCTTTTAACCGGCTTGGGCATCAATCAGTTTCTCAGTTTCTACAAAAACTTCCGCAAGCATTTGCACAAGGTCGAAGTCGTTTCAGGCATCGTGCTGATACTCGTAGGCGTGCTCGTGATGAGCGGGCAATCCACCTTGCTGGCAAGCTCGAAGTTCATGGCGTGGCTGCCGAACTTCGAAGGCAAGTTGAAGCTCGATCAAAAGACATCAGCACCGGCGACGAATGCGCAAAACACAAATTTCGAGGTCGTGCCCGACGTGGAGTTTCAAACACTCACAGGCCAGCCGTTTCGGCTCAAGGAGCTCCAGGGTCAAGTCGTCCTGCTGAATTTCTGGGCCACCTACTGTATTCCGTGCCGTGAAGAAATTCCGGCACTCAACGCATTGCAGCACGAACTGCAAGCGCAGGGGCTGAAGATCGTCGGCGCTTCGCTCGACGACAGTGTCGACGGTGTGAACGCATACCAGCAGGAAGTCGCAAAGTTTGACTATCAGGTCTTGCTCGGCGGCAGTGATGCGAAGGTAAAATTCCAGCAGTCAGTGTTGCCGACAACTTACCTGATCGATCGACAGGGACGCATTCGGCAAAAGATCATTGGGGCTCGAGACAAGGCGGGATGGGAAGCGGCCGTCAAGCCGTTGCTGGCGGAGACGCCCGCAACCGCAAGCGCGGCGAATTAGTAAGCACTACTGGAGCACTACGATGAAGAAACTATTGATCCTTTCGATTCTTGCACTCGTCACATCGCCGGCGCTCGGGCAGGCCGGTCACGAGTTTTCGCCCCTCGTCGAATCGACCGTCAACTATAAAAATTGGACGCTGAAAAATCTCAAGACAGACGAACCCGAAGATCTCCGCAAGCTCATGGCCGGCAAGAAGCTCGTCATGATCGTTTACTTCGCGCCGTGGTGCGGCAACTGGCGCAACGAAGCGCCCATCGCGGCAAAGTTGTACGACAAGTATAGAGGCCAGGGCTTTCAGGTGATCGGCGTCAGCGAATACGCGTCGCGCGACGACGTTCGCAGTTACTTTGGTACAGATGGACCACCGTATCCGGTCGTCACCGAATCGGAATCCAGAGACGATAAGCAGAAGAGTCTGCACTACGGATACCGGCAACTCACCGGCGACAAACGTAATTGGGGCTCGCCCTGGAACATCTTTCTCGAACCGGACAAGGTCAACGCGAATGGCGACGTGCTTGCCGAAAAGGCGTGGGTTGTAAACGGCGAATTGATCGAAGACGAAGTCGATAAATTTATCGCGTCGAAAGTCGGCGCCGCGTCCGCTGCTGTCATCCAGCCCTGTAAGAATTGATTTTGGCCGCAGATTTACGCAGATAGACACAGATTAAATAAGCTGCGTTTATCTGCGTAAATCTGCGGCAAAGATCTATCTCAAAAAGAATGAAACTCCGCATCCTGTATCACGGTCACTGCTTCGACGGTGTTGCCTCCGCAGCGACCTTCACACGCTTCTACAAAGAACGCATCCATCCCGAAGCTGAAGTCAATTACGCCGGACTGCTGCACCGGCCCGGCAACTTGTTTGACACGGGCCTGCTTGATTCAGACGAGAACGCGATCGTCGATTTCAAGTATGCGGCGTCTGAGAAACTGACGTGGTGGTTCGATCATCACGAGTCAGCTTTTCTCACTCCCGAAGATGAGGCGCACTTTCGTTCG
This sequence comes from Acidobacteriota bacterium, assembly GCA_046733535.1. Lineage (GTDB taxonomy): Bacteria > Acidobacteriota > Blastocatellia > Pyrinomonadales > Pyrinomonadaceae > PSRF01. The sequence continues at coordinate 2,886 of JBKPPH010000088.1, read as the reverse complement.
GACACATCCGGCAGGAAGTTTTTGGATCCGACTCGGAAGTCGTGTACCGAGTTCATCGCCGACGTTGCACGCGAGCGATTCGGCTTCGACGACGCGCCGATCAAGACGCTGGTCCACTGGGCTCACGTTATCGACGGTGCGCTTTACGAGTCGCCGGCGCAGTGTGTGGAGTTGAAGGAGCCGGCGTTGCAGTTGATGCAGGTGATCGAAGCGGATCCCGACGACGCGTTTATCGAGCGAATTATTCGGGAGCTGACCACGCAATCGCTTGAAGAAGTCGCGACCAGTGCGGAAGTGCAGCGCCGCTTTCAGCCGATCCTCAACCAACATCTCGAGACGCTCGAAGCGGTGAGACGCAAAGCGACGTGTTCCAACGGCGTGGTGCAGTTTGATTTGATCGACGAAGGCTACGAAGGTTTCAACAAGTTCATTCCTTACTACTTGCATCCCGAGACGACGTATTCGGTCGCGCTCACCCGCGCTCCGCAGCGCACAAAGATCTCAGTGGGCTCAAATCCGTGGGCGCCCCACCCGCGCACTCACAACATCGCGAAGATCTGTGAACGCTACGGCGGCGGCGGACACGCGGTAGTCGGCGCGATCTCTTTCAAGCCGGAGGAGGTTGAAGAAGCGCGGCAGGCCGTGCGAGAAATCGTTGCTGAGCTTTCTGGTTAGACAGGGTAAATCCTGTCTAACCCTACTATCATCGCCTCGCCTCTCCCGGGATTTACAAAATGCCAAAACAGATTTTTGCTGTGATTGTTTTTCTCGTGGTCACGCTGCACGGACGCACGAGCAACAAAGTCAGAGTGCGGGTGAAGTGAGCCGCAGATTTACGCGGATTTACGCTGATTGATTTCGTGTAATCTGCGTTAATCTGCGTTAATCCGCGGCTAAATTAATTCCGAGTCTCTTGATCTTGCAGTTGAGCGTCGTCACTTTCACGCCCAGCAGTTGAGCGGCGCGGCGTTGGTTGCCGCGAGTGCGCTGGAGTGCGTCGCGAATGAGCTCCGTCTCATATCGCTGAACTTCCTCCTGCAATCCGAGTTTGCGGTCGGTGTGAGGCTGTTTGCTTGCGAGCGACTCAACTTCACGTAAAAGCGTAATGGCTGCTTCTCGCAAGCCGTTCAAGTTGTGAAGTGGGAGTTCCAACGAGCTACTCATCACATAACCTCCAAATTAATCCTTGCTCAAAAGTTCTCTGAAGAAAGCGACGGCGCGTTCATCGCCCGTTTGACCGAGCACTTGAATCGCCACCTTCCGCACGGCCATCTTAGGATGATTGCGAGCGGTACGAATCAGGATCGGAATCGCTTCATCCTTCGAGCGGCGACCGATCGCAATCACTGCTTGTTTTTGTAGTTCCACCTCGCCGTCGCCATCCACCGTGCTAGTCAACGCGCCCAAACTCTTTTGACCGGCCACGCGGCCGAGGTTTGCGATCGCGCTCTTGCGCAGTTCGATGTCCTTTTCTGTTTCGGCGACTCGAATCAGGTAAGTCGCAGCGGCGTCGCTGTTGTCGTTGCGCGCGATGCCGCCGAGTGCGCGACGCTTCAGCTCGTGCGTCGTCATCGTTTCATAGAGGTTCTGAAGCAGCGGCAACGTCGCGGGCGAGCGGCTCATCGCAAGCGCCGACATCGCCGCCTGGCGAACGTCACTGCTTTCCTGGTTGTTGCGCACGAGCTCGGTGAAGAGAGTGTTTTTTGTCGCCGTCTCGGGTGTGTTACCGAGCCAGTAAATCGCGCGGGAGCGCATCGGATCGGCCACGGGCCGTCGAACCATTTCGGTGAGAATGGAATCGACTCGCACGTCATCGTGCAGCGCAATCGCAAACGTTGCTCGTTCGGCGAGCCTGTTGACGTCAGGCGCGGGTGAATCGACGATCGACTTGAGATAATTCAAACTCTCTTCGTTGCTGATGCGCCCGGCCCAGTAAACGGGATAGTTGCTGAACTCGTGCGTGCGACGAAGATTGTAGACTTCAGCTCGAATGAATTGATCGCGCGGCGTGTCAAAGAGCAGGAACATGCCAAGCTCGCGAGTTTCGTGACGCGGGTCGAACATCATCGAGGTCCCATCGGTCTGGATATAAACGCCTCCGGCACTGTCGACAATCTCGAAATCCACTCCCACACCTGGTCTCACTTCGAACTGGTAACCCACCCAAAACCGGCCGCCCGGCGCATTCGCTTTGCCGGTGACGATTGCACTGTCGATCTTCGCTTTAAGATTGGCGCCCTCGACGGGGATGAAACTCTTCGTCTGCCCCAGCGCCACGGCGCATAGAACCAGAACGATAGCTGTCGCTGATATGTTTCTTCTGATCATGGCTCTCATCGGCTTTGCTCAAAAATCAAAAATCATTTTGGACACAGTCAGTACAGGGAGCGGTAGCGACCTGGTCAGTGATCAGCATGCGAATATTTCCTAAGGGTTCTTGACCCCGATCGTGGACCAGGTCGCTACCGCTCCCTGTACTGACTGTGTCCAAGCTCGAAATCCGACTTTTGGGGCAAAGCGGCTCCGATCTGTTTATCCGCGTGAATGGGTGGCCTATCTCAACAACTCTTCGAGAAACTTGAGCACTTGCGGATCTTTGCTCCTGCTCAACCAGCCGATCGCGCGCTTGCGACGCTCCATCGGAGCTTGTGGGCTTTTCGCGATCTCGATGAGTTTGGCAACGACGCGCTGATCGTTCAGGCGGCTACCCGTCCTGAATCCGATGGCTTCGCCCGGTGCGGCTCCTGCAATAGGAGTAGTGACGTAGAAATTAGTGCCGGAGCCGAGTGAGTTGATGATTATGTCCTTCAACTCTTCATTCTTCTCCGTATCGTAGAGACTTAAAAGAAACTCGACTGACTTGTCTCCACCGCGTCGCGAGATGCC
>JBKPPH010000087.1:0-4002 GCA_046733535.1 Acidobacteriota bacterium | reverse complement strand
ATTACGGCAAGCGTTAATGGTAAAGCAGCAGCCCCGGTTGCAGAGGTTGTGGCAGGCGTCCGTGGAAAGTTGGTAAAGCTCGACCTGACGCGGTTGCCGGGATATCAGTTTGTGAATGGACCCAACACTGTCGAGATCTGGGCGCAGAGCAGGCGCGGCCGTACCTACTACGGAAGCTTTGTTGTTAAGACGGCGACTCAGGAGTGGAACAAGGAGTTCACCTATCGTGTCCAACAAGCGCCGAACGCAAAGAACGAAGTCCCGCCGCAGATTATTTTGCTGGAACCGCAACGCGCGTTGGAGTTTCCGTCAGCGGCCAACAACCTGAACGTACTTGTCAGTGGCATTGTTGTGACTACCAGCGAAGTCCAGCGAATATCGGTTGATGGCAAGAACATTCCTTTCAAAGTGCTGGCAGCGGAGAGGACGCGCCAACTCACGAGGCTAAGCGACGCGGAACGGAGTGTGGCTTTCGAAACGACCAGTAGGATCAAGGCGAACGCGAGTTATGTTTTAGTTGAAGCTGAAGACAAGGCCGGCTCGCGCACGCAGGTGTTCGTGCCTGTGTTTACTCGAAAGCCCGGCGCAACACCGGTCGGCGGGCAGAAGTTTGCTTTGATAATAGGAATCTCCCGCTACAAGAACAATCTCAAAGGCGTTCCGAACCTAAAGTATGCCGATGAAGACGCAAGATCCATTTACGACTTTTTCCAGAAACCTTCAGGTGGCAGCTTTGCTCGGGAGAACATGCTGCTACTTCAAAATGAGCAGGCCACCACGGCAAACATTCGTGAAGCGCTAACGCACTTCATCAATAGAGCATCAGAGAACGATCTGTTACTGATATTCTTTGCCGGTCATGGTGCGCCTGATCCCTTTTCTCCTCAGAACCTTTACGTGATCACGTACGACACGAGCTATGCCGAGATGGAGCAAACGGCCCTCGCCATGGCGAACCTCCGCAAATTCATCGAGCAGAACGTCAGGTCAAAGCGCGTCATCATGTTTTTCGATGCTTGTCACAGCGCAGGACTGTCGACTGAAGGGACGCGTGACTTAGCAAACAATCTGGCTAATCTTTACTTGCAGAAGCTGCTCTATGAACAGGACGGACGAGCCATCATAACTTCGAGCGATGTCAATGAAGTCTCACGCGAATCGCAGAAGTGGGGTAATGGTCACGGCGTTTTTACTTACTACTTACTCGAAGGTCTGAAAGGAAGCGCTGACACGAACGGCGATCGTCTCGTGAGTGTCGGCGAGCTCTTCCGTTACGTTCAGCAGAAAGTCCGGCTGGACACGAGGCTGCAACAGAACCCACGAATGCTGGTCGGCGACAACGAGAACCTCGCTCTCTCCGTTGCCGGTCTCCGCTGACCGCCTCAGTTCCCAACCATCCCTCATCGTTAAGGCTTCGCGAAGTACGAATTCGGTGTGCACAGCGCCGGAGGCGCGAAATAAGCGCGAAATATGTTAGCCCCTGGTCACCCGGGGAAATTGAATAGAGCACTGTAAGTGCGAAATAACAACTCTTTATTTCTTCCGCTCTTTCAGAGCGGGGGTGTCAAATCTATTGATCCACGGGCGACGCGCTTCGCTCTGCTCCGCACTCGCCGTGGCTAACCTATTTAGGGGGATAACATAGTTGACCGACCAGCGACCGATTGGCCTAATTGTTTCGGAATCGACTCCATGCCACGAGTCCCAGCACGAAGATCACGATAAAGATTACGCCTGCATAGACAGCGAAGTGGAAAAATAGTCCGCTAATCCCGATCAATGAAGCGATATTACCAATCGTCCAAAGAAACGTTAACAATCGACTAGACCTGCCTGCCGCCGCCGGACCTCTTTCTTTGAAACTAAGAAAGACTGCGGTGAGCGATGGTATTGAGATAGCAAAACTACACAAAGAAATTCTCAGAGGCACATCGAGGGTGGTCACGCTAAGCATCTGCACTAGAGCTATGACGCCTAACCCGACTAGCGCACCACAAACGATTTCAATCCGCACGTCTTCTTCTTTAGACATATTATCGCTTTGTGTTTTTGCGTGGTCGGCCCGCTTTGCGATTCTGAACGGCTTTTAAATCGGCAGGGTCGATAGCATACTCACGCCCTATCTTTTGCGCCTTCAAACGCCCGCTATCGATCAATGCCCGCACTCTGTTCGAGCTTACGCCTAACCGTTTCGCTGCCTCGGTTGTGCCGATCACTTTCATGGTCTGATTATATCATCCGTGAAAACTATGGTGATAAACAAAGATTTGTTTTGATAAGCGAATATCTTGCGCCTATAGTGCCCGCACAAACGGAGCGGGCTGGAAAGTGCGTTAACACTCACCAGCCCTACACAGGGGGATAATATAGTTGACTGACCAGCGGAAATTATCGGTTGCACCTGCACTTCAAGCCTCCGTCCTTTGCATCCCACAATTGCCACGTTTCGTACAAAGCGTTGAACCACAAACAGAGTTTTGTAGTTGAAAACTCCGAAAACCCAAACCGAAAAGACGCTATCGGCCTAGCATCGCCAAAAATTTTGACAAGATGCCTCCTATCAACTGCCACGCCGGATATGTTTATTGACCTATGTTTCGAAATTATTAGGGGCCTTGTTTTATCAACTTGAACGGAATAGGACGAAATACGATTTCCGCCTGAGGGATTAGCAAGTGACTTTTGCCCAGACTTGGGCGGCGTAACTGTCGCGATGCAGATTGAGCCAGATGATGGCTTCGCATTAGATGACCGCGTTTGGCACTGCATACTCAAAGGCCAGAGTCCCAGTAGCAGAAGCAAAACCAATGCTTTCGGTGAAATCATGCGACTCTCTTTTTCTTCTCTGACTTCTTTTAACACTGATACTCAGCCTCACGCTTATCGATCTCACTTTTAGTATTCACCAGCGAGTACGCGGGCCGACGCCTAAACTTTATCACGGTGAAAAGTGTGTCAAGTGATGATCATTTCGACGAACACGGCAAGCGTAGCCCTTTTTGTTTTTGAGCCGGATCGAGGAGGGATGCGTTGAAACTAAGTCACGGAAAAGGCTAACGAATTAATACAGGAAAGAATCGACAAGAACTCAGGGAAACACTTCGTTTGAGATTCACAATTAGAAGGTCGCCGGTTCAATTCCGGCAGCCGGCTCCCCTTAATTGAAGATGAACGAAGAAACTAGCACCCTAAGTTAGCTCGGTCGTCGCAAGGCTCGCGATGACATCCGCAGCGGTTTCGTTATTGATAACGACGCCCTTCTTCGACATGAGTTCAGATATTGTCTGCTCTCTCGAGAAGAGGGACTTTCACCCAATCGAAACACCAAGGTTTGCTTGGCGCACCGAAGATTGTCCACTGTGGGAGCCGTTACTTTTCAACAACCTACACACTCCTCTTCAGAAGCGCTAATGCTCGCTCAACTATGCCAATGGCGGATCGTGCAGGACAAGTTCGCGTTATGCTCTCTCAAAGAAGTACGGAGTAAGGCAGAGACGATACCGACTGCCGCGGGCAAACGGCTGTAAGACGGCGCGCTGTGACTCGTTCAAACCAAGCGCGTCCTCTTCGCTAACGTGAGCCAACAAGAATGCATCAGACACCTTCAGTGGAAGCCTGGTTTCTGCCGCAAGATCTTTTACGATCATACGCTGCAGTTCCTTGTACCGAGCCGCGTAGGTGGTATAAGCGATCTCTCTTATTATCCGCCAAGCCAGCGTCAGTCCGAAGATGTTCTTAAACCAGAGGGCATTCGCCTCAAGCGAGGGAACTGGCCGGCGGAAGAACGAAAAACCAATGCGGTGCGAAAACAACCCATACGGCTTCGAGAAGGAGATGAAGGCGGCATCAATGTTTTCGTGACTCAGATCAAACTCTCTTTCATCGGTCGTGCCCAGGTAAGCCAGATCGTAAACAATTCGGTGGCCCGCTTGGAGAATTCTTTCGATCGTACCTTCCGGGAGCAAGTTGCCATCGCGCGCCGAGGGATTTGAGATAAACCAC
>JBKPPH010000086.1:0-26902 GCA_046733535.1 Acidobacteriota bacterium | reverse complement strand
AGTTTGGGCGCGGAAGCAGCAACTCAGGTGGGCGAGCCGCCGCCGCAGCACGGGTTTTTTCGAACAGCCCTGAGGTGGTTCTCAGGGTGGCTGAAAAACATTTTCCGAAAATAACCACGGATGACACAGATCAAAGCCACGGATGAAGATAGATCAATCCACGTTTTCAATCCGTGTCAATCTGTGGTCCTATTCTGATTGCCGGCGCGCTTTGGCGATGAAGTCTTCGATGTCGCTGATCTTCCGTGGCAGCGCTTCGGACATCCAGCGCACGCCGTCCCCGGTGATCAGCATGTCATCTTCAATCCTCACGCCGATGCCTTTGTACTTCTCGAACGCCGGGCGCACCGCGTCTTTGAACTTGTCCCAGTCTTCCTGCTTCCAGCCGAACGGCATCTGGTCCAACGCATCAGCTCGAACATAAATTCCGGGCTCGTTGGTGAACACCACGCCGGGTACGAACTTCGCTCCGCCACCCACGTCGTGCACGTTCATGCCCAGCCAGTGTGACGTTCCGTGCATGAACCAGACCCGGTGCTGCATCGAGTCGCGATCGGTGATCAGCCCGAGTTTCAAAAGTCCTTCTTTGATCACTTCCGTCCCCGCCCTGTTTACGTCTGAAAGCGTCGCGCCGGGCTTTGAAGCTTTCGCCACTGCTTCCTGCGCGTCGTAAACAATCTGATAGACCGCGGCTTGCAGTGGCGTGAATTTTCCGTTCACCGGAAAGGTGCGCGTGATGTCGGCGGTGTAGTGATCGTATTCGGCGCCCACGTCCATGAGCAGCAGTTCACCGGGTTTCACAGGCCCTTGCGATTCGATGTAATGAAGCGTCGTCGCATTCGGACCACAGCCAACGATGTCCGGATAGCCCCAGTTGTCCGCGTTTCTCAGCTTGAACGTGTACGCCATCTCCGCATCCACTTCGTACTCCCACTTCGCATTGCCCGCGGCCGCCCAGGCGCGCTGGTGCGCTTCGATGCTGATGTCGATCGCGTGCTGCATGATGCGCTGTTCCATCGGCGACTTCACCAGACGCAAATCGATGAAGATGGGCCACGCATTCCTGACGCTGTAGCCCGACGCGGTCATGGTCCATTCGGAAGCGAAGCGTTGCTCCTGCTTGTACTCGCGGCTTTCACCCTGGCCGGGCATCAGCATGAATAGTCCGGCCTCGCCTTTCGCAGCGGCGTCGAACAAGGTCGTAAAGCCATGATCGTTGGTCAACGGCATGTCGGCAGGCAGGTCTGACATGAAAATGTTTTCGGGTTTTGGTCGATACGGCTGCCGATTGCGCAGCGCTTTGATGAACGCATCAAACTCGGCGTTTTGCCAGATCTCGCGAATGCCTGAGAGTTGGTGCGCCTCGGCGGCGGAGTACATGTGGCCGGTCCATGTCTCAGCTCCGGGATTGCGGCGCGGTAAAAATAGGATCTCGCGCACCTTGGTATTGCCCGGCAGCAAGACGAGCGTCGCGCCCTTCTGCTTCAGGTTCGTGAGGTAGTAGAGGTTGTTTTCCTGGCGATACGGATAGTCCACGTCGTTCGTGTAAACACGCGGTTCGGTGCTGAAAAGGATCATGAACGACTGCGGGCCGACGCGCTGGGCCACGCGTTCTCGTCGTTGCTGCAACTCGGCGAGGCGGTCTTTGTCGTCAAACACGGGCGCTGGTGGCGCGACTCTGATAACCGACGGAATTGATCTCTCACTCTTCGCCCGAACGGAGACATCCGCGCAAATGAGCATTGCCAACGAGGCGCAAAGCGCGACAAGCACAAAAAGACCGCGTGCAGTTTTCGACTTTCTCATCTAATTTTCTCCCATCAATTTTAACCACGGATGACACGGATGTAATCCGGATTTTTATCCGTGTCATCCGTGGTTAAATAATTATGGCGAGGGCGCCGGCTCAGGAGTGGCTCGACGACGATTCGGCCGGCCGGGACTCAAAATCTCCCGCTTGCCGTCTTTTGTGATCCGGACTCGCATTCCGTCCGCCGTCGTTATTATTTGTGAGCCATCGGGGAAAGTTCTGATCATCACACCGCCGGGCAGGATCCTGACTCCTTGGCGGCGTGGCCGATCCGGGCGTTCGAAGTTGGGCGGCGTGGGAACATCCGGCGGTTCCTGCTCGTGTCCTCGCACTTCAACTTCAACTCGCGGCTCTTCAGGAGTCGGCTCCTTCTTCTCATCCTTGCGCGGCGACTTCTCGACCTTCTTCGGTGCAGGCGTCGACTGTACGACCGGTTGCTGATGGTTGTTTTGATTCTCGGGCGCAACGACTGTGGGTGTGCTCACCGGCGGGCTCTCGATTGGCGCCGGGGTAACATTCGTCACCTGCACGGTGTCACTATTCCGTTTGCGCACTACGAAAAAAGCAAACACACCGCACGCCAATACCAACAGTGCGACAGCGGACAACGCCCACGGTAACACTCGCCTGCGCGAACCAGTTCTGACGACTGTTGTTTCGCCGGCCGTTGCGGTCACAGTCTCATTACGAACGGCTGTTTGCGTCGGCGTCGCGACAGTCGTGGCGGGCGGCGGAAACAGCATCGTTTGCGCTTCACCACGATTTACTACTGTCGAAACAGGCTCGGTGGCGTCCAGGGCCTTCCGCATGTCTAACGCAGTCGCATAACGCTGTTCGCGGTTTTGGGCCATCGCCTTTGCAAACACGTGGTCCAACTCCGGCGAGATTGCGGCATTTGCCTCGCTCAGCTTTAACAGCGGATCGGGTTGCCCATTCACAAGCGCAGCCGCGCGCGTCAACGCGTCCGGCGGTTTCACGCCCGTCATCAGGTGATAGAGTGTGGCTCCGAGCGAGTAGAGATCGCTGCGCGGGTCAGTTCCCAAACCCTGAATCTGCTCCAGCGGCGCGTAGTTTGGTGTGTACCCAAAGATGCTCGCCGCGGTTGTCGCTCGCGAGATCTCTCCAGCCTGTCCTTTTGCGAGTCCGAAGTCGAGCAGGATGATTTGGCCGCGCGCTGTGAGCTTTAAATTCTGCGGCTTGATGTCGCGATGAACTATTTGCGGATCTTGCGTGTGCAGGTAATCGAGCGCGTCGAGTAGCTGGTCGGCCCACGTCAAGACTTGATCGACGGGAAACGGACCGCGTTTCTGATTCATCATCTCCGACAGATCGTCGCCGGGGATGAACTGCATTACGAGAAACTGGCCATCGTTTTCAGAAAAGTGATCGCTCACGCGCGGGAGTGCCGGATGATGCAAACGAGCGAGCAGCCGCGCTTCGCGTTCGAACTGCTTCCGCAAGCGCTCATCCGCAAACAACGTCTCTTTCAGAGCAACGGTGGTGTCGAGACGTTGATCGACGGCTTCGTAAACGGCGCCCATGCCGCCCTGCCCGAGCTGGCGCACGATGCGATAGCGTCCCTGTAAGACTGTTTCAGGGGTTAACATTCCGGGCGATTATAGCCACAAAGAGGCACAAAAAGCACAAATGAGTTGAATGTGCTCTTTATGCTTCTTTGTAATCATGTAAAGCGTTATCCTAAGCCTGTGAGCAAAAGCCCCCTGAACGCGGACGTGATCGATGTAGGACCACGCAAACGGCGTCGTCTGCGGATCTGGATCGTCCTCGCCGCGATTATCCTTTTAATCTCGCTCTCACGAATTTTCTCGATCTATGTTTCCTCACTCTGGTTCGATTCACTCGGTTACTCATCTGTCTACTGGTACGTCTTCAAAGCCAAGCTCGCACTCTTCGCCGGCTCCGCGATATTGACTGCGCTCTTGCTGAGTGCGACGTTCCTGCTCTTCCAGAGATTGTTCGGCGCGTACGCTTTCGAGAGCAGGACCATCGTTCTCAACAACCAACCGTTTCAGTTCTCCCCCGCGAGAGTCATTCGACCGCTCGGTTGGCTGATCGCCGCTGTCTTCGGCCTCATCTACGGCTTTCAGGGGGAAGAGCATTGGCGACAGTTCGCGCTCTATTGGAACCAGCCGCCAACAAACATTTACGATCCGATATTCGGGAAATCGCTCGGCTTCTATCTCTTCTCGCTCCCACTCTACGACCTGCTCAGTTCGTGGCTCTTCGGTGTGACGTTCGTCATCCTTTGCACTGCGATCGCGTATTCACTGCTGGGCCTGCCGCAAACGGTCCTCAAACCCAGCGTGCGCTGGTCGTCGGGCGCGGCATTTCGAGGTGTCTGTTTTGCGCTCGCACTCTTCTTACTGGTGCTTAGCTGGCGCACGTATCTCTCGCGTTTCCCTTTCCTGTGGGAGGACCATCCGACGTTTTCGGGAGTGACTTACACGGAAGCTCACTACACGCTGCCGGCACTTCTGTTCGTCTGTGTGGCATTGATGATTGGCGCGATCATTCTGATCGTGAATGCGTTCGCGCTGCGCCGTTTCAGCCTGCTGCTCATCGCTCTCGCGCTGCCGGTTGCGACCTACATCGTCGGCGTCGTAGTCGTACCGTCTTACGTTCAAAGTTTTATCGTGAAGCCCAACGAAATCGATCGTGAGACACCGTACATCGGCTACAACATCGAATGGACGCGCCGAGGCTTTGGACTCGATCAGATTGAACTGCGCGATTTTGACGCGGAAAACTCGGTCGCTGGTCTCGACCTCGCGAACAATCGTGAAAGCCTCGAAAACATTCGTCTCTGGGACTGGCGAGCGCTGCAAGACACCCTTCGCCAGATTCAGGCAATCCGCACGTACTACGATTTCCCCGACGTCGACGTCGACCGTTATACAACAGGCGGCCAGACGCGCCAGATGATGATCGCGCCGCGCGAGATCAACGACGCGAAACTTCCGCCATCGTCCCGCAACTGGATCAACGAGCGACTGATCTATACGCACGGTTATGGCGTGACAATGAATAGCGCCAATGGCTTCACTCCCGAAGGCCTGCCGCAGTTTGTGTTGTCGAACATGCCGGTGGAATCCGGTGTCGGCGAGATGAAGGTGACGCGTCCTGAGATCTATTTTGGTGAACTCACCGATCGCTACGTTTACGTAAGGACTAGACAGAAGGAGTTTGATTATCCGCAAGGCGATACCAACGCGACCACGACTTACGAAGGGACCGGCGGCATAAGCATCGGCAACCGTCTGCGCCGCATGCTGCTCGCCTGGCATGTGGGCGATCTTTCTAAGCTGCCCTTCTCGAACGACGTCACGAGTGATAGCCGCGTGCTCATCAACCGCAACATTCGCGAGATCATCAACGGTGTCGCGCCGTTTCTCACTTACGATCGCGATGCGTACATTGTCGTTTCGAACGAGGGCCGGCTGTTCTGGATGATCGACGCTTACACCGAGTCGTCTTACTTTCCTTATTCGACTCATCACGACGTTGCTGATAATTCACTCAATTACATTCGCAACAGCGTCAAGGTCGTGATCGACGCGTACAACGGGACCGCTCGTTTCTACGTCTTCGATAACCAGGATCCTCTCATCACCGCCTACCGGCGCATCTTTCCGAATCTATTCGTGGATGCGAGTCAAATGCCCGCCGACCTGCGCGCACATGTTCGCTATCCCGAGACACTGGTGCGTGCTCAGGGTGAAGTTTACAGCCTCTACCACACGCAAAATCCGAAGGTGTTTTTCCAACGCGAAGACGTTTGGAACGTGGCTTTGCAGGTGACGCTCGACGAGCAGGGCAAGAAAAAGAACGTTCCGATCGATCCTTATTACGTGTTGATGCAATTGCCGGGCGAGCAGCAGAAAAATGAGTTTGTTCTGATTCTGCCGTTCACACCCGCGAGCAGGAACAACATGATCGGGTGGATGGCCGGCCGCAGCGATGGCGAAAACTACGGCAAGCTGTTGGTCTACAACTTCCCCAAGTCGCGACTAATTGATGGACCACTTCAGATTGAAGCGCGCATCGATCAGAACGCACAACTTTCGAGCCAGTTCACGCTTTGGAACCAGCAGGGCTCGCGTGTCAAACGTGGTCATTTGCTGGTGATTCCGATGGGCAAGTCGCTGCTGTTCGTCGAGCCTGTGTATTTACAGTCTGAAAACAGCCCAATGCCGGAGCTGCGTGTGGTGGTGCTCGCAACGCAGGAAAAACTTGGGTACGGGCAATCGTTTAGTGAGGCAATGAATAGTTTGTTTGGTGAAGCAGCGGTCAAACCTTCGACTGAGGAACCAACTCAGCCGCAGCAGCCTACCCCTTCCGCGACGCCCACTCAGGATTTACAACAATTGGTGAACAGGGCACTTCAGGAGTTTGAGGATTACCAGCGCCTAACGTCGCAAGGAAAACTCGGGGAGGCGGGCCAGAAGCTCGAGCAACACAAACGCACCCTCGAGGAGATCCGGCGCTTAGCAAAACCGTAACCACGGATTCCACGGATCATACAAACCAGATTTACACGGATCGATCCGTCTTGATCCATGGCTTTGATCCGTGTCATCCGCGGTTGATTTTTTCGAGGAGCTTCTTCGCGTTTTCCACCGCGTCCTTATGCTCTGCGACGTACTTCGGATCGGGCGTGATGCTCATCAACGTTTCAATCTCCTTCTTCGCCTCCGCGTGGCGACCGTTGGCTTCGTAAGCCTCGGCGAGATGAAAACGCATCACCGTGTTGTTCGGGTTATGTTTCACGCCTTTCTCTAAATACTCCATCGCTTTCATCTTGTCGCCGCCCATCACTCGCGGTGCCTGCAGGTAAAGGCGGCCCAGACCGAGGTACGCACTATATCCCTGATAACCCTCGTCCAGTTTCAGCACCGTTTCCATCTCGTCTTTAATGTCGTGAAAGCTCGACATGTTTGCGAGCGTGCTGTGTGCGGCACTGCCGCCGTAGTTGGCACCGAGCCAGAAGTGTCCATCGGGTTTGTTCGGCTGTAACTGGACCGCCGCTTTGCCCGCTTCGATCCCCTCGCGATACATGTCTTCGCGTTCGGAGTCCTTGTCGGTATGTTCGGCAACGTAAAAGCTCGCACGCGCCAGTTTCCACGCTGCCTCGTAATTCCCGTAATCCGCGGTCCTGGCCTGGCGCAGGGACGCAACAGCCACTCGGGCCTTGTTCAGATCCTCGCGCCCGTCGTAGAGCGCATCCGCCTCCGCGATTCTCTGGGCCGCCGCCTTTGCGTCGCCCAAATCGATCTTCGCCGCCGTGTCCGAAGCCCCACGATTGCAGCCAAAACTGCCCGCACTGAGGGCGGTGGCGAGCACCACCAGCGATAGCTTTTGAGCGTTTTTCCTAAGATTTATCATCAATCGTCCTCTGATTGTCTAGTATCAGCATACAGTGTGTAATAGTTTTGCTTTCAGGTTATCGAAATCCTGCCGGATACGGTATAGTGGCTGTCCACTGGACTGAAGAGCGCTGACGGCCGCGCCGTAAACCGTAAAAACAATCGCTGGAGGAGAGCTTGGCAGGGGCAGCATTCTATGATCTCGAGGGTACTTTAGTAAGTACCAACCTCGTGCATACTCTGTCCTTTTACGCGCGCCGCCAGCAAGGCTTGATGGCGAGTTTCAGGAAGAGCGCGGCTACGGTTCTCAGCCTTCCGGTTTTCGCAGTGACGGATCAGTATAGCCGAAAAGTTTTTAACGACCTCTACTTCAAGCGGTACAAGGGACAATCAGAGGACCGGCTGCGCTACTTCGCACAGGAGCTGTTTGAAGACGTGATCAAGCCCGCAGTCTTCCCCGGAACTTACGAGCTGATTGACAAGTCGAGGAAGTTGGGACTGCGCCAGGTCGTGATAACGGGCGCGCTGGATCTCTCGGTCAAGCCGCTGATGGACCACCTGGGAATAACTGAGTACGTCACTAACCGGCTCGAATTCGTGAACGGCATGGCGACGGGTCGTCTGTTGCCGCCCGTGATGGCGGCAGCCACGAAGGCTTCATGGATTCGGACCTTTACCGAGCGAGAAGGGATCAACTTGAGCGACTCTTACGCTTACACAGACAGCATGAGTGATCTGCCGATGTTGTCGATCGTGGGTCATCCGGCGGTCGTGAATCCCGACATGCGGCTGCGCCAAACAGCCCTGCATCACGACTGGCCGATATTAAATCTTAAATAATCTGTTCTGAATCCGTGTAATGACGATTAAAAACTGATGGCACTTCAACTCCGACGAAAAACGCACGAATCCGTTATCTACATCGACCGCGATAGTGCGCCGCGCATCATTCCTTCCGGTGAAGATTTCATTCTCGAAGATCTGCCGATCGGAACACGCGTTCTCTACCCCAATCCGTCGATCAAGGGACTGCCGAATCGCGAAGCCGCCATACGTTACGCGCTCAATCACCCGCTTGGCTGCGATCCGCTGTTCGCGCAACTCGAGCCAGGGATGCGTGTGACGGTTGCTGTCGACGACATCAGCTTGCCGCTGCCGCCGATGGCGACGCCTGACATTCGTCAAACGATTCTGGAGATCGTGCTCGACATGCTCGCGGGTCACGGAGTGGACGATGTGCACATCATCATCGCCAACTCTTTGCACCGGAAGATGACCGAATGGGAAATGAAGCGCATGGTCGGGCCGCGTATCTTCTCAGAGTACTATCCCGATCGCTACTACAACCACGACGCTGAATGGACCGACGGTCTTGTCAAGATCGGCGAGACTCGCCACAAGGAACCGCTCGTTCTCAACCGGCGCTGTGCTGAGAGCGACCTGTTGATCTACGCGAACATCAATCTCGTGCCGATGGATGGCGGTCACAAGTCAGTCGCCGTCGGACTCTGCGACTACGAATCTCTCCGAGCTCATCACGAGCCGCAGACGATTCGCGACTCCGACAGTTACATGGATCC
The DNA here is from genome assembly GCA_046733535.1 of Acidobacteriota bacterium. GTDB lineage: Bacteria > Acidobacteriota > Blastocatellia > Pyrinomonadales > Pyrinomonadaceae > PSRF01. Next base: position 18,128 of record JBKPPH010000086.1, on the reverse strand, counting down.
GGCGCGCTCGGAGTTGAATCACAAAGTCACGCGGCTCGGAAAGATCGTCGACGAACAGCTGAACGTTTTTCACATCGAAACGGCCATCAACAATCGCATGTACGGCGCGGACATGGATTTTCTACTCCGCAACGAGGACGACTTCAGCGCGTTCGATCGCATGAAGTTTGAAGCCATGCGTTACACGATGAGCAAGCTGCCGCGCCCGGCGCGTCGCAAGCTGCTTCATTCACGTCCGGCTCAGTACGAAATGATTGCGTGTCACGCGGGAAAGACGGAGCTCGTGCACGAAAAGATCGTCGCGAAAGGTTTTGAGCAGTACGCGATTCCGATTCGCGGGCAGTGCGACATTCTGATCACGGGCATTCCCGATATTTCGCCGTACAATGTCTATTCGATCCTGAATCCGTTGCTGGTCCAGGTGATGGCGCTGGGTTATCACTTCAATTTTTATCGCCACAAGCCACTCTTGAAAAAGGGCGGTGTGATGATCGTGCATCATCCGTGCTACGACGAGTTCGATCACCAGTTTCATCCGAGCTACATCGAGTTCTTCAACCGCCTGCTGCCGGAAACGCGCGACGCTTTTACTTTGCGTGAGAAGTACGAGCGCGAGTTTGCGAATAATCCGAGTTACGTCGAGATGTACCGGCGCGGGAACGCTTATCACGGCGCGCATCCGTTTTTCATGTGGTACTGGGGTGAGAACGGGCGCCAGCACGTGGGCAAAGTGATTGCCGCGGGCGCGGAAAACGCGCATGTTCCGGCAATACTCGGTTGGGAACGCGCGGACAATTTGACGGAAGCAATCGCGATGGCGCGCAGTTACATGGGCAACTCCGCGGAGATCACGATGCTGCACCAGCCGATTATTGGCATTGCGGATATGGAATAGTAACCACGGATAACGCGGATTTTTAGGATGGATTTGCACAGATATGAAGCTCTCTCCGACTGAAATTTATCGCGACCGGAAAATTTTCCTGATTGGAAGCACAGGCTTTCTCGGCAAGGTGACGTTGAGCATGTTGCTCCATCGCTTTCCGAACGTCGGCAAGATCTATCTTACTGTTCGCGCGCGTTCGCAGGAGGAGTCTGAGAATCGCTTCTGGAACAACATCATCACCGCTCCGCCGTTTGATCCGCTGCGTGAACGTTACGGCAGCGTGCTGGAAGGGTTTGTTAACGACAAGGTGGTGGTGCGCGGCGGCGACATCGCCGAACCAAACTTCGGTTACAGCGAAGCAGAAGCACAGGCAATCGCCGATGATATCGACATCATCATCAACTCCGCCGGGAATGTAACCTTCAATCCAACTCTCGAGAGCGGTCTGCGCACGAACGTAGTCGGCACTCAAAACGTGATCGCTTTTGCGCGCCGGATGAAACGGCCGGCGCTCGTCCACGTTTCGACTTGCTTCGTCGCCGGTAATCGCTCAGGCGCTGTTTGGGAGAGCGATCCCGTCATCGGGTACTTCCCACGGCACCGCGAATTACCCGGAATTGAGTTTTCAGTGGACCAGGAGATCGCCGACTGCGCCAAACTCGCCGATCGAGTCAGAGACGAAGCGCGGGACGCGATGATGACCGCGCGTTTCCGCGAGCTCGCGCGCAAGCGGCTCAACGAAGAAGGTCGCGACGTCGACGATCCCGACGCACTCGGTCTCGCCGTCGCACGCGAACGAAAGGTTTGGACTCGAACGCGTCTGACCGACCTCGGCGTCGAGCGTGCCGCCTACTGGGGCTGGCCCAACATTTACACGTATACGAAATCACTCGGCGAACAACTCGTCGCCGCTGAAACCGAGATGGTGCGCAGCATCGTGCGGCCCAGCATCGTCGAGTCGGCGATGTCGTACCCGTTCCCTGGCTGGAACGAGGGCTTCACCACGACTGCGCCGATCATCTTTCTCATCCGCAAAGGACAAACGCAGATCCCTGCCGATCCGAAGTTGATTCTCGACATCACGCCGGTGGACCAGGTCGCGTCGGTGATGCTCGCGGTCGCGGCGCAGGCATGTGTCGAGGAGCCGCAGCTCGTCTATCAGGCCGCGACTGGCGATTCAAATCCGAACAACATGGAGCGGATCATCGGTCTGGTCGGTCTAGACAAGCGCAGGTACTTCGAAGAGAAGGATACCGGCGTCAAGGTCCTGAATCGTGTTGCGGCCCACATGGAGCCGCGGCCGGTCACGGTTTCGAAGTTCGAGAGCACGTCGGTGCCGATGTTCAACGCGACCGCGAAGAAAGCATCGTCGTTACTCGATCGTGTGCGGCCACGTTGGGGCGGCGGGCGTGTCAGCGAAGTGATCGATTTCGTGAAGAGCAACGTGGAGCGAGTCGAAGAGTTGACCCGCGAAACCAGCGAAGCGTTCGAGATGTTTCGCCCATTCACGGTCGAGAATGCTTACGTGTTTCGTTCCGACAACGTGCGGGCGCTCTTCGATCGCATCAGTGAAGACGAACGATCGCTCCTGACGTGGAACCCCGAGAAGTTTGACTGGTACGACTACTGGCTGAACGTTCATTTGCCCGGACTCACGAAGTGGGTGTTTCCGACGCTCGAAGACGAAATGCGCGCCGTACCGAAGCGTGTTTACACGTATCGCGATCTGCTCGAGCTGTTCGAAACGTCGACCAAGCGCCACGCAACGCGGGTCGCGATGCGCATCGAACGGGACGGCCGCAAGGAGCAATACACGTACGCGGATCTGCGTGAGCTTGCCACGCGCGTCGCCGGATTTCTCGCCAGCGAAGGCATCAAGCCGGGCGACCGCGTGATGCTCGTCAGCAGCAACGCCCCCGAATGGGGCATGACCTACTTCGGCGTGCTGAAAGCCGGCGCGACTTGCATTCCGTGCGATCCCGAAAGCTCCACGAACGAGATTCTCAACTTTGCTCGCGCCGGAAACGCGGCGGGAATCATTTGCAGCGAAGCCATCATCAACGATCACCCGACACTTCGCGAACTGCTCGCGGAGCAGGGTCGCCTGCGCCTCTGGACGTACGACGACGTCTTCGCCTTGCCCGATGAAGAGACGGAGGACCAACGCATCGCCCTCCTGCCGCAGCGAGCGCACGCGCAATCCGTCGCTTCGCTCATCTTTACTTCCGGCACGACGGGCCAGCCCAAAGGCGTCATGCTGTCGCATCGCAATCTGACGAGCATGGTGTCGATGCTGTCGTCAGTGTTTGATATGACGACCCGCGACGGTGTTTTGTCAGTCTTGCCGTTGCACCACACGTTCGAGTTCTCGACCGGATTTCTAACGCCACTCAGCCGCGGCGCGCAGATAACGTACTTGCCGGAGCTGACGAGCGACGCGCTCGCGCGCGCGATCAAGAACGGCCACGTCACGGGCATGGTCGGCGTGCCCGCGTTGTGGGAACTGCTGCACCGGCGCATCAAGAACCGGCTTTATGAGCGCAGCGACTGGATCGGCAAGACCGCCGACAATCTCATTCGCGCGAATGCGTGGCTGCGCGACAAGACGCCCCTCAATTTTGGTCAGGTGTTGTTTTATCCGATTCACGAAGGCCTGGGCGGGCGCATTCGCTACTTCATCAGCGGCGGCTCGGCGTTGAGCGAGAAGATTCAGCGCGACTTTCACGGTCTCGGGTTCACGATTCTCGAAGGCTATGGTCTAACCGAAGCGTCGCCAGTTCTCACTGTCACACGACCTGAGAACCGCATGCTGACGGGAACTGTCGGTAAACCGTTGCCGGGCGTCGAAGTGCGTATCGCCGATCCGGACGCGACTGGCGTCGGCGAAGTGATAGCACGTGGTCCAAACGTGATGCTCGGTTACTACGAAGATGAGGCAGCCACGCGCAAGACACTCGTCGAACGCTGGCTCTACACAGGGGATCTCGGCCGCGTTGACGAAGACGGCAATCTCTATCTCGTCGGGCGCTCAAAAGAGATCATCGTCGACACGAACGGTAAGAACGTCTATCCCGACGAGCTGGAAGAGATCTATTCAAACTCGCCATACATCAAAGAGCTGAGCATTGTCGGTCTGCCGGATGGCATCGGCGAGAAGGTGGCGTGTCTCGTCGTCGCCGATGACGAATACGACATCTCACTTTCGCGTGCGGCGCTGCACCGGCTCGTTGAAGAGCACTTCCGCGAAGTCTCTGCTTCCCTGCCCTACTACAAACGCGTGAAGGTGCTTCACTTCACCGACATCGAACTGCCACGCACTGCGACTCGCAAGGTGAAGCGGCGCGAAGTGGTCCACATGCTGGAGTCTCTCGAAGAGAGTCAGAAGTCAGGCCGGCGCGGCGGCGTGCAGGAGACTAAAAATGCGGAGGCAGCGTGGTTGCTGGGAGTCGTCGCGACAGTGGCAAACCGTTCGCGATCTGAAGTCTCGATCGATTCGCGACTGAGCGATCTCGGGTTTGATAGTTTGATGTTTGTCGAGCTTGCAACCGCGATCGAGAATGCCGGCGGATCGATCTCCGCGCCGGAACGATTCAACGAGATACAGGACGTGCGAGAGCTTTTGACGGTCGTCAGCCGGCAACCGGGCGTCACAACCAAACAGGAAACGCGAACGGACGATCGCAAGAAGGACGACGAGATCCGTGTGCCTTCGCTGGTTCGCACCGCGGGGACGAAGGCGGGCGATCTCCTGCAGCGTTTCCTCTACGACCAATTTCTGCACACCCATTACGACGGGCGCTCAAACATTCCGCCGCACACCAACTTCATCGTTGCAGCAAACCACTGTTCACACCTCGATATGGGCCTGACGAAGATGGCGCTTGGCGAATTCGGCAAGGACCTGGTCGCGCTCGCGGCGGCTGATTACTTCTTCGACACGAAGTACAAGCGCGCCGTCATGGAAAACTTCACTAACCTTGTGCCGATGGAACGGACGGGATCGTTGCGACAGTCGCTGCGTCACGCGAAGTCGTTTCTCGATCGTGGCTACAACGCGCTGATCTTCCCCGAAGGCACGCGCTCGATGACGGGGATCATGGCCGACTTCAAACCCGTGGTCGGGTATCTCGCGCTGCACGCGCGCGTCGGCATCCTGCCGATGTACCTGGAGGGCACGTATGAAGCGATGCCGAAGGGTACGACGATTATCAAGAGCCGCGATGTTGGCGCGCGCATCGGGCGCTTCCTCGAGATCGAGGAGCTCGAAGAGATGACGAAGGGCCTCGCGCGAGCCGAAGCGTACCGGTTGATCGCCGCGCGCGTGAGGCATGAGGTTGTGAATCTACGCGACGGAACCCGCACCCCATTCGATGCGAAGGAACTCCGCCGGCAGTGGAAGAGCGAGCGCAAGAAGGCGCTGCTGGCCGAGGAAGTCGCGGTATAAAACGAACCACAGATAAGACGGATCCAAAGCCGCGGACGAAATCCGGATTGAATCCGTCGTTTTGATCTGTGTCATCTGTGGTTAAGAGCGCTATGGCTACCAAGACACCGGGGAAACGCACAGCTCGAATGACGACCACCGACACGAAGCGGCGTGCCGCCATCGAGAAACGCCAGCGCGCCGTCACCCTCATCACCGGCGGCACGGGCTTTCTCGGTTCGCATCTCGTTCGCCAACTCACTGAAGAAGGCGCGAAAGACGTCCGTGTGATGGCGACTTCGATTCCGGATTGGCTCGTCGATCTCGGCGTTGAGACGTTCGCCGGTTCGATCACCAGTGCCGAAGACAACAAACGCGCCGTCGAAGGCATCAGCGAGATTTACCACCTCGCCGGTAAAGTTTCTCGTGAACGCGAAGACGCGCGCGAGATGTACGACGTTCACGTGGAAGGCACGCGCCTGCTGTGCGACGCCGCCAAAGCCGCGGGTGTCAAGACGATCGTGCTCGCCTCAACCAGCGGCACAATCGCGGTTACAAAAGACGGCGACGCCGTTCCGGATGAAACTTATCCCGTTCCACTCGACATCATCTCGCGCTGGCCCTACTACGCGAGTAAGGCCTATCAGGAGATGGCCGCGCTCGAACGTTTCCAGGGCAAAGGGCTGCGACTCGTTATCATGAACCCGAGTCTGCTGCTCGGCCCGGGCGACGATCGTCTTAGTTCAACCAAACTGATCCTCGACTTCATGGCCCGCAAGATTGGAGCGGTGCCGACCGGCGGCGTGAGTTTTGTCGATGCGAGAGACGCGGCGCGCACGTTTCGAGTCGCGATGAAAAAAGGACGGCACGGCGAACGGTATCTGCTCGGCGCCGCAAACTGGACGTTTTCGAAATTCTTTGGACGACTGGAACGCCTGACGAAAGTCTCGGCGCCGAAGTTTGCGCTTCCGTCACGCCTTGCGATCACGGGGGCAAATTTACTCGATTCGCTTTTCAAACAGTGGGATCTCGCATCGCCGGTCGAGCCGGGCGCGATCGAGATGGCGCAGTATTTCTGGTACCTGAACTGTGCCAAGGCTTCGCGCGAACTCAGTTTCAAGCCGCGCGATCCCGGCGAGACCCTGCACGACACAGTCGCCTACCTGCGTGAGAACTTCCTCGGCAGCAACGCCTTTCGGAAATAAGTTTCGTCACTTCGGGGAACTCTTTACCATCATCCAGCGTCTTATCACCCGGAAATTTCCGTTCGCATCACTTCATAAAAGCAGCCTTGCCATCGGGAGATGCTCACATGGGTAAACTACCGGCACTGATCCTGGTCTCCTTCTTTACCTGCTTCACTATCACCGCGAATGCGCAATGTCCGGCGTCGGCCCAACTCAGCGCGACGCCGGTGGAATGCACGCTTCGTCCGGGTCAGGTTCACGAGTTCACCATCAAGGTCGAAGAAAACAATTTCGTTCAGCTCGTCGTGGATCAGCGCGGCATCGACGTGATCGTCAAAGTCTTTTCGCCCGCAGGCAAGAGCCTTGGTGAATTCGATTCGCCCAATGGCAGCGATGGCCCTGAGAATGTTTCGTTTGTCGCTGTCGCTGCGGGAAGCTATCGCATCTCGGTAGGGCCGCTCGATCCGTCCAGCACGACGGAAGGTCGTTACCAGATCAAGCTGCTCGAGTTGCGGCAGGCGACCAATGAGGAATTGAAAACCAGTAAGAACCAGGAAGGCGCGAAGGCAAAAGGCCTCACTCTGCTAACCGACATAGAAGGACTCATCCCGCAAATCAAGTCGGCCCAAACTCGCATTACGAGCCAACTTCAGATGGCCCAAATCTTGTGGGAGTCTGATCAAAAGCGCGCCTCGAAGTATCTCACAGACGCGATGACGGGTTTTAAAGATTACCTGGCGACACTCGATATCAGTAATGACGACTACTTCCAGCAGCATCAGATGTGCTCGCAACTCCGCCAGGAAATGATTCAAACCGTTATGATGCGCGACCCCGAGGCGGCTCTGAATTTCCTGTACTCCTCCGTCCTTCCACCTGATCCTAACGGTAATCCGATCGACCAGGTGTCGCAGGACAGCGGGCTTGAACTCATCATCGCAAACCAGGTCATGCAAAAGGACCCGAACCGGGCCTTACAAATCGCACGGCAAAATTTGAAAAAAGGATTGTCGTCGAATCTGAGCAACATTCTTTCTGAACTTCAGAATAAAAAGCCCGAACTCGCCGCTGAGCTTGCGAACGAGATAGTTGGCAAACTGCTGAATGAAAAGTTACTGAAGAACCATGAGGCTGCGATGCTCGCCATCAATCTGCTCAGGCTGTCTCAGGTTTCGGGAAAAAGGTCCACAGCAGTTCAAAATCCGAAAAACTCACCACCGCCAATGCTGCCGGAGGACAAGTACAGCGAGTTGTTTCAGAAGATAGTTAAAGAGTCGTTTGCTTACTCACAATCGTCTACGCAGTCGAATGGAATGGAAAGGAACGCTGTCTGGATCCTGCTCAGCGGATTGCAAACCTTCGTGGCGGACCTCGATGCGTTTGTACCCGGCGGTGCGGGAGCGGTGGAAAAGAAGTTGGCTCAATTAAACGTCCAGGGAATTCCGCAGGTTGGTTCGCAGGAGGCGCAGGTCGCGGTTGCGAACAGTCCTGCGGACGCAGCGCTTGAGGCAATTGAAAAAGCTCCTCAGGAACTTCAGGAACAGCTCTATATGCAGCTTGCCGCACGCGAGGCCATGAACGGCGAAGGCGCGCGTGCTACTCAGATCGTTAATGAGCACATAACGAATGTATTCCAACGGCAACAGGCGCTCGCGAACATCCAGCAACAAGAAATGAACCGCATCATAAACACGGGTAAGGTTGACGACGCGCTGCGAGCTGTGGCCGCCTATCGCAATCCGCACGACCGTGCGGCGCACTTGACGCAGATCGTCAATCAAATCGGTCAGGGACAGAAACGCGCCAGCGCTATCAACTTTCTCGAGCAGGCACGAAGCATGTTGGGGCCGTCAGTTCAGGCGCAGGATGAGAACCACATGCAGGCGTTGTTTGAAATCGCGCGTGTGTACTCTCGTTACGATTCGAAACGGTCGTTTGAGATCATCGAGCCCTTGATCGATCAACTTAATGATCTCTGTGCCGCGATGCGCACGTTGGATGGGTTCGGCGCTGAGGGCTACGAAGACGATGAGTTGAACCTGCGGAGTGGGCAGCCCGTGGCGAATGTGGCCGCGCAGCTGTCTCGGGTGCTGGGTAGCCTCGCGCTGGTGAACTTTGAAGGCGCCAAGACCGAGGCAGAACGGATTCGGTTGCCGGAGGTGCGGCTGCGTGCTTATCTCGAGATTGCGCAGCAGACGATTCAGGGCGTGAAGTAAAACTTGCCTCAAGAGTCAGGAGCGAGACTTGGATACGGTCAGTACCGTTACGCGGTAGCGTCGGGTGAGTCTTCGACATGCGATATTCTTCGGGTACTGAGGCACCACGTCCGACCCCGACGCTACCGCGTTACGTTACTGACCGTATCCAACAATGACTTATGAGGCAAAGCTGGCCGCTATCATCTCTTTGCGCCTTCGCGGGAAAATTTTAAGTTACTCACCAAGCGCGGCGTATTTGAACACTCTGAACCGATACTGCTGCTGCGCGCGGATGTTCGCCGCAATCACGCCGTGCAGGTTCTCGTCCCACTTCGTGTATTCATCGATAAACCTGTCAGACCCCGCTTTGTCACCCTCGTACTGCACCGCGAGAGTCTTCTCCAGCATCTTGCCTACCACATCATGATACTTGTCGTAATGGACTTGCAGCGTCTTCGTCGCCGGATCGAAAGTCAACAAACCGTTTTCGAGATAGAAGTTCCACTGCATCAACTGCATCGTGTTGTACGGCTGATCGCGTCGCGGACGATTGTTCTGCAACACGCGCAGGATGCCGCCGGCGTACACGCTCCGCAACTGCGCATCCGTGTAATAGCCCTGTTTGCGCAGCGCTTCGGCCACAAACAACGACACGAGATCCGCTTTCATCTCCTCCATCGCGTTTGAATTGTCCTGCAATGCTTCATCGAGATCGCGACCGTCTTTCGTCCGGTCCACGCCGAGATAGTGGCCCACTTCGTGCCAGAGCGTGCGATAGAAGTTGCCGTCGGGAGTGAGCTCTTTGGCCTGTTGCTCACCAATCGCGGCGGCGAGCGTGCGCGAAGTGCCTTCGAAGATGTTTGGATCGCGCATGATGTTTGCGCGCAGCAGTATCGTGCGACCGTAACGACGCGCGAGATAACTCTCGTTGGGAAGAATCGTGGCCGTGTTTCCGCCGCGCGACTGCCCGAAGTCTGCAACTACGTCGTAGACGCCCACCGGAATGTCCTCGCGCACTTGCTTGTGGTGCTGGTAAGGAAGCGAGTCTTCGAGCGCCTGGAGTCCCTTCATCGCCTGGCGCAATGCAGTTGTTTCCTCCTGGCGATTCTGCAACAGGCAAAACGCAAAGAATGTCTTCACGCCGAACAGTTCGTCATCGTAAGTTTCGTACGAACCAATCTGCGCGTTGAGGTTTTTGAAGCGTCCGGTGACCCAGCTCGCGTCGCCCGACTCGTAATCGTTGGACAAAAGATCGCGCGCGCGATTGCGAAGGAAGCGCGCAAACTCATCGTCGTCTTTCTCCACTGCGTCAGCAGCCTCGCGCAACAGTCCATAGGCTTTCATAAGGTCGTCGGCGTAGACGACTGCATACGGCACGGCATACAACGCGTTCGCCGCAGGTTTCGATGCCAGGCTGCGCAATTCCGCAAGCAGTCCGGGATGGAACGTCTGAAGCGCTGGATACTTGTTGAGTTTGGCGATGTCCTCACTCAGGTTTTTGGCAGTCGCAGAACGAACGACCGTCCGCAGATCGAGAATGTCTTTACCTTTCTCGTCAACTGCTTCCTTCGTGATTCCCCACGGATACATGTTCTTCCCCGGCTTGGAAGGTTCAACCGGCAGAAACGGCTCGCGCTTGTTCTCGAGTGTCGTAGCAATCGGTCCCTGAAAGAGACGATAGAGCGTCAGCAGGTTCTGTGTTGCTGGTGTAGAGCCGGTGCGCTTGTCGAGTTGTTCGAGCGCGCGATACGACGAGAGCGCATCGGGATGTCGCTGCTCTTCGTAGAGCTTCTGAAAAATGTAACCAACCTCGATCAACTTGGCGACTGCCTTGCGCTCGCCTTCGGACAGTTTTGAAAGGTCCGGCGCGAGGCGGATCGTTTGTGTCTTGTCGATAAGCGGCTGGCTTTTTTCGAGCGGCCAATATCCAGTGGGAAGTGTTTGCGTCAGTAACAAAGCAGTCATCAAAAGTTTGGTCATGAATTCATTTTGCCACAGATTTCCACGGAGAAACACGGATCAGACCAGTGGGTATCCGTGTAAATCTGTGGCAGCAATTGTCAGCGATTTTTTGCGACGCATATTTGCTCCACTTGATGTGCACTCTAATTTCTCAGCGGTTTTGTCGGGAGACAGGCTTCGTGATTCAAGGCACCGTGGTTGCACTAGTCATCGCCGGTGAGAACCTTAACCACAACCATCAAACGTCGCTTCAAACGCATGCGCAGACGTCGCAAAGTCGGACGAGCTTACGATATGGCGCTTGAAGTCGCCAGAGTGCTGCCGCCAAATGCTGACGTGCTCGACGTTGGCTGCGGTAACGGTTTCATCGCGCACCATCTTCAAAGCATGCTTGGCAGCACGGTTATCGGATTGGACGTCGGTAACAGCACCGCCGCTCGCATCAAATACCTTCCTTACGACGGCCGTCACTTTCCCGTCAAAGATCATAGCTTCGATGCGGTGCTGCTTTGCTACGTTCTGCATCACGCGCAGGACGCCAGGCTCGTACTCAACGAGGTGGCCCGAGTGCTGCGAGACGGCGGCCAGGCCGTCATCTATGAAGACATCCCTTCACTCTGGTGGGACCGCCTCGTCTGTTGGACACACGACCGGCAATGGCGCGGGCGCACTGGCCCATGCAGGTTTCAGGCAGAACACGATTGGCGCAGGATGTTTAGTCTGGCTGGTTTTGAGATTGTGAAAGAGCGCGCGCTTTCTCGTTGGCGCAATCTCGCGCACCCGGTGGCGCGCCGGTTCTTTGTAATCAGGTCAACTGATCCCAACGATGCCACGGTCCATCAGTTTTCTAACCATGCGGAGGCAATCGGCTTCGCGAAAGGGACAGATCGAAAGGATCGACTGGATGTCCCAGGAGCCGTTAATTCGTGAAAGCACGAACCCCTCCTGCGGATCGATTTGCTGGTTAGTCAAGTCGTTTGGCGACACCAGCAACTTCGGCACTGACCGCGGCGAGATTTTACCCGTTGCATAGACGTGCTTGATAAATTTCTCTTCGGCGACTGGTAAAAGCGACTGCGCTTCGGGATTGTTTGGTTGTTCCTGCAAAGCTTTCTGGACGATCAGCAGTGCAGCTTCGGGATCTTGTTCGAGCTTGCGCTCAGCCGACCAAACCATCTCCGTCACGCTTTCCGGCAGATCCTCTATCTCGGCAACAGGCGAAGGAGTTCCTTCGGGTGCTTCGCCGACAACACGCGCGACGCCTTCGCTGATCAGCGTGTAAAGCTGTCCGTAAACGTGGAACGCAGACGCGTGCATGTGATAGCAGATTTCGGCCACCGACATGCGCTTTTCGACGAAGTAAAGAACCTGTCGAAATTCCTTGCCGAGTTTCAGCGAAGCGGTCCAACCGGCGTTGAGTTCCAGGATACTTCGATCCGACGGCACCAACGTTTGATAGCGCGCCAACTCATCGAGCCGGTAAATGCCTTCCATGATGACGTTCGTCGGCTCGACTTCGATCATCAGCAGGTCATCAGGCAGCGATTCATCGTCATAGAATTCAAAGTCGCCCTCAGTCCAAACAAACAGATCGTAAATCGCATCGAGCGTGCGTATCTTGAGGATCTCGAGCACTTCGTTTTCAGTTAAATATCCCTGCTCGACAAGAACTTCGCCGAGCTTCGCGCCCGACGTTCGTTGCACTTCCCGCGCGGCCTTCAACTGGTTCTCGTCGACCTTTCCATAATGCAGTAGCACCTGGCCCAGGTACTCCCGTGGATCGTTCGACTTTGAACCCACTATGAGACCCTTTTTGAAGTAGACCTGTTTGGTGATCTTGCCGCGATCGAATTTGAGTGTGCCGGTCTTCCTGCCTGCCGCCAGAAACTGGAGCAGGTCGGTCAGACTCATCGTTTGCAGAGTGCCTTGAATTGCCATTTGCTGATGATTGCGTCGGGCGCCTCGCTGGCGGGCCTACACCGTGAGGGTCTCTGGGGGGAGTTCCCTATTCGTGGACCACAGATTTAGCAGTGTATCTAATCCTCGACGAGGTCTGCGGAGATCGCTGGGGCCTCTGGTCCGGCTTCTTTTGCGATTTGCAGCAGACGCAACAAGTTCTCCGTTTGTTCTTCGTTTAAGTCAACGAACTGAACGCCGAAACCAATTCCGTGACGGTGGTGCCGGACTTCACCTTCGAGATAAAGCCAATCACCGTCAGGAAGCAGCACGCGAAAGGCGACGATCTCGCCGACCATCACCTCGCCCACAGTATCGAGATAACAGCCGCCTTCGGAGAGATCGGTGATGCGTGCGGAATGTCTTTCTTCGCCGCCATGCCACACTGCATCGAGATGAACGCTCAGCCGGGGTTTCGATCGTCTATCGTCCATGAGCTAAGCCATCATAGAAGTTTTAGCGAGGCAGGCAAAGAGAAATAATCGGCGGGAGGCGTGAGAGCCCGTGAGGCATCCGCGAGCCGTCAAATATCATCGCTTTTGCCTCAAAAAATCTTTGTTGGAAAGGGTCAGTACCGTAACGCGGTAGCGTCGGATCGGACGTCCGCATTAGTACCCAACAATATTGAATGCCCAAGACTCACCCGACGCTACCGCGTTACGGTACTGAACTCGCCAAGTGCCACGCGTGACTTTCGCGGCGAAGGGGTGGGACTGCCAAAAATTGGCAATCCCACCCACCACTCCTTCAGCTACGTGATCTCCAGCGCGAACGACGCCGTTTCATGGTAGTCGTACGCCGAGATTCGGCTACTACCGGTGAAATGCTTCGCATGCACGCTCAGCGTGACACTGAAGGTGCATTTCGCCAGCACATGGCTACCATCCGTCAGCATCGTCTGGAACGTTTCGCTGCCGGAACTCACCGGAAGACCAGTCTCACCCACATCGGTATGGTTCGTTCCCCCCGAAGGTGCCGGACCAAGCGTGCCAGTGCTCCCGTTCAACCCTCGTTGCCACGAGATACCGTACTGATACATGAACGAGTTAGTGTCGCCGTTACCCGCATGCTCAACACCATGCACATGGAAGGCTCTGAAGCCGATGGCAAATGTGGAGTTTGGGCCACCCGTCATGAACTGGCATTGGGCTGTGTTGGGAACATCGTTTTTGCGTAGATCGACGATATCGCCGCCTACCGGTGTGTTGTCTACCCAGAAAACATGCGCCGCGTCGGCGAATGGTACCGGATCGGTATCGGCTGCCGACACCCAGCGACGGAATTGGAAGTTCTGACCCGTGCCCGGTCCGGCCGCTCCGTTTGGTTTAATGCGAGCGCCGGCCGCGTCGAAGACTTCGATGGTCAACAGATACTTGCCGTCCGGAGACCGCACGGGCGTGTTCCAGACCTGATGAAATTGCCCGGTTAAGTATCGATGATTCGGCGAACTCCAGTAAGGCACTTTGAAAAGGTTGTTCTCTCCGCCGACAGTGTTTGGACCGAGCGTCTCCGGCACGCGAACTACGTCTCCGGGAATATCGATGAGTTTGTCCCAGGAGACTGAATCGTCCAACACGACCGGCGCCCCGACTGGCGCTCCAGTATCGTCAACCGCAGTAACCTTCAGCCGGTAATAGGCTACCGTACCCTCCAACTCGGGCGAGAACCACAAGCGTAGTCCGAGCGCCCCTCCCCACGGGCAATCGGGTGCGTAAGAGGTGGTGTAGGTACCATCGTCAGCATCCAGCGCGTTGACTTGTGACACTCCATTCTGCGTTGGGAAGTTGAAGTGGAAGGTGCCGTAGGTGCCGACATGCTCCAACATTACGAAAGCGGATCCATCGTTCGGCGGGGGATCTCCCGGACCATCAGCGCACACAAGAGCGCGCGGGTTGTAAGTGCGAATGTCCGCGGGTGTGCCGGCACTGAAATACTGGTGTGCGGCCAGGCCATCGTAAACAACTGTCAGGACACCGTTGATTAACTGCTTAACCTTGTAGGCGTACGTCGTGTAGCAAAACCCGTGATGCACGGGAAGACGCCCGCGAAAGTAGCAGAAATCAAACTCGCCACCGGGCTGAATCGGCGTCTCGCCGACCTTGCGCACGGAGCAGTGACAGAAGATCGGAAACAGATACGGCCGCTCAGTCACGTAAGTGCGCGCAGCATCAAGCGGCATCGCACGCAGCGCAAGATAATCCTGGTGCAGGTTCTGGGGCGGGACCGCGGCAAGATCGAGAGGCATCTTGCGCTGTTGGATCGTTCGCGCTTTTGTCCGCAGCAATTGCGCAGTGAAAGGCGCAGGATCGGGCCCCGGAATCGGATCAGGGATAGGATCCGGAATCGGTATAGGCAGAATCTCGAGAATTTCGCGCAGCCGGTCCAACAGGATCGGAATGGGTATCAAATGGCAGCAGCATTCGCGCTCGTAAATCTCGACGATTCCATCGCACAGCGGCTGGCACCTAAACGGAAACAGGATATGCGGCTGTAGTTCCGCGGTGATCGGTTTGATACGCGCCACCTGGGCCAGCTCGAACATCGGCGTGAGACGAATGTCCTCAAGCAGATCCCAGAACCATGGGCGGCACTTGCGCACGGTCCCACTCACGCACACGAAGTGGAAATAAAAACGCGTCCAGATTTCGCGCGGCAAGACAATGCCCTGCTCGCGCCAGCGGTCGACTTTCTGGGCCACGCGATAACTGACGAGGCTTTCTTTGGGCAGAGTTTTGAAGTCTTCAATGTCAGGGCCGAGTGCAATCGATCTGGCCTCGCTAACGTCAGCCTTTAATGACTTGCCGTCATGGGCGCCGAGCTTTCTGACGGGGCGTCCAGACTTATCGAGTTGATAGGCCGCGATGCGCGGCGCTTCTTCGCCGGACTCGAGGCCGACGAAGGTTACCGGGAGGTCAATTGTTTTATCGTTGCGATTTGTCATGTTGGATCTCCATAGACGTTGAGGGCTGGACCAGGTCCAGAGGAAACCACTCGGTCGACACCGAAATCGGCGCAAATCGAAGTGGCGGTTAATAGCAATGATTTAAAGGGACCGAAACGTGTCGTATGGAGTCGAGAAAATTCTTTGACAGGATGGTCCTGTCAGCCATTAACGCGGACGCGGATGGCTTCGGGGATGATTTGAAACGTGGCGGGAAGTTTTCCGGGCAGTTCGCCGTCGATTTCCAATGCGACTTCAGCACCGCGATCGGCTGTTCGCACTGACACTTTGCGCGCGAGGGCGTGGCTTACTTCCGGCATCGAGAGGTGAGAACCTAAATAAACTCGGGGTGCACTCGTAAAGATCTTCAGCGCGCTCAGGTCACCGACACCGACGACGTCGAACTTCCCGTCCGTCAGTTTTGCATCGGGTGCGATCTTCATCCCGCCGCCGAAGTAGCGGGCATTTGCGATGCAAAGGTTCGAGACCACGATTTGGCGTTCGTGAGCGTCGTCGAGTTGGACCACGAGACGAGTGGGCGTGCTTCGCATCGCGGTTTGCAGTAAAGAGGCGCCAAACGAGATGCGGCCGCCGAGCCATTTCGGAGTGTTAGCAGGAAGCCACTCGGGACCACCTGCCTTTACGCGTTCGATAACCTTTGTGCTCATGCCGCATGAGGCGACGCCGAGCACGTAACGCATCGCTTCAGCACCGTTGTAATCGACAAACGACACGCGGCCCACGTCGATGCGCACAGTGCGACCGGTACGCAGAACTCTCGCAGCGGCGCGGCTCTGTGAAGGAATCTCGAGCGTACGCCGGAAGTCGCCGCCGGTGCCGCTCGGCAGGATGCCGAGTTCGACGTCTTTACCGGCTGAGAGAATTCCGTTAGCAACTTCAGAAACAGTTCCGTCGCCGCCGCAGGCGATGATGAATTTCGCTCCTTTTCGTGCGGCTTCACTTGCGAGTGCGGCGGCATCGCCACGGTTTTTCGTGAACACGGCTTTGAAAGCGCCGAATTGCGAGCGCAAGTCACTCGCAATCTGCGGCCACGCTTCACCCGTGCTCCCGCCCGCTGACGATGGATTAACGATCACTACTGACATGTTCAATCTGTCTCAATCGGTGTAAGCCGTGGCTGATTTTCATCGCCCGGTCCTGCTTGCCGAGCTCGGCGATCTTCTCCATCACCGAATCTGCGATTTCTTTGTGCGTGCGCAATCGATCAGGCTTCGCGAAATGGTCACTCAGATCCAACGGCGGTCCGAAGTGTATGCGAATGACTTCTTCACGATTCCAGTTTCGCGCCACTTGCTTCGGTAGACTATTACACAAGCCCGCGATAAATACCGGAATCACCTGCGGCCTTGCATCAAAGATCAACTTCCCGACTCCGGGCTGCGCGCGCAGGTACGAATACGGATCGTCACTCTTGTTGCGTGTTCCTTCCGGATGAAAACCGATGATGTTGCCTGGTCCAGTCTGCGCCAAATCCGTGAGCAGTCGGAATGAGTACTTGTCAAAAGCGCGTTTCTCCGGAATCGGATTATCGCCGCCCGCGAAGAATGGCGGATACATGGACCACCAACCCATGATCAGGTTCACCAGCAGTCCCAGCGGTGATTGGTAGAAAAACCTGCCGCGTACCGGAAAGAAGAGCTGTTTGCGCCACTTCGTCTCACGAAAGAGGACCGTCGAGACCGCATACATGTCGAAGAACGAGCGATGATTGGCGACCAGCAGCAGCGGTCGATCGCGCGCAGCGGCCTCGATGTGCTCGAGACCGTAGACGTTCATGATGTTGTAAGTGGAAAGGTGGATCCAGCCCGCGCCCATGGTGCTTTGACACCACGTCCAGAATCGCTTCCAGGCGCCTTGATTCATGCGCCGCACGAGTCTGAAGGCGAGGCGTTCGAACGGGGATAGGACTTCGAACTCAGCCACGGTGTCATTGGGCCACAAAAAGGCGCAAAAGAGTGCGCCGTAAAAAGGCACAAGAAGCACAAAAAAAATAGTCATTTTCCTTTGTGCTTCTTGTGCCTTTTTGTGGCCGTTCTTCTTTTGTGCCCTTTTGTGGCGTCATTCGATTGAGAAGTATTTTGCCTCCGGATGGTGGACAATAATAGCCGAAGTCGATTGTTCTGGCTCCAGTTGAAACTCCTCAGACAACGTGACGTCGATGCGTGAAGGATCGAGTAACGTGAAAAGTTTCTCCTGATCTTCGAGTCGGGGACAGGCAGGATAGCCAAAACTATAACGCGATCCCTGATACTCCTGCTTGAACAGTCGCGTCAGCTCAGGCGAATCGGCATCGGCGATTCCCAGCTCTTCGCGAATCACCTTGTGCCATAACTCCGCCAGCGCCTCGGCACTCTCAACGCTCAATCCATGGAAGTATAGATACTCGGCGTAATTGTCCGACCTGAACAAGTCGTGCGCATACTCGCTGGCGAGTAGTCCCACCGTGACGAGATGAAACGCGACCACGTCCATCTTCCCGGATTCTTTGGAGGCGAAGAAGTCTGCAAGACACAAGTGTCTTCCGGCCGGTTGGCGTGGAAACGTGAACCGCACT
>JBKPPH010000085.1:0-22342 GCA_046733535.1 Acidobacteriota bacterium | reverse complement strand
ACGAGTTGAAACAGCGCCCGAGCACAGCCACAGACACCTCGCGGACATAAAGCAGATTATCCACGGGTCAGATTTGTCCGATTCGGTGAAACAACGTGCGGTGCAGATCTTCACGCGGCTCGCCGAAGCTGAAGCTCGTGTGCATAACGAATCCATCGATGGCGTTCACTTTCACGAGGTCGGCGCGCTCGACGCGATTGTCGACGTGGTGGGCGCTGCGATCTGTTTTGAGTTTCTACAGATCGATCGGTTTGTGTGTTCGCCGCTGCACGTCGGCAGTGGCATGATCCAGATGGCGCACGGTCGTTTTCCGATCCCGCCGCCCGCTGTCGCAGAGTTGCTCAAAGGCGTGCCGTTCTACGCTGGCGATATCAAAGGCGAGCTACTGACACCGACCGGCGCCGCGATCATTACAACCGTCTGTAACGAGTATGGACCGATTTCGCGGATGACGATTGAGAGCACGGGCTATGGCGCAGGCACGCGTGAGTATCCGGACTTTCCAAACGTGCTGCGCGTGTTTGTCGGCGAGACGGAGTCGACTGTTGCAACAGACGAGCGCCTGTGGATGATCGAGACCAACCTCGACGACGCCTCACCGCAGATCATTGGTCACGTCATGGATCGCGTGCTCGAGTCAGGCGCGCTCGACTGCTTCTTCACGCCCGTGCAGATGAAGAAGAACCGGCCGGGAGTGCTGCTGTCTGTGCTTTGCGGGAGACACGAAAAAGAAGCGGTGATGAAGTTGTTGTTTATGGAAACGACGACGTTGGGCGTGCGCAGTTATGAAGTCGGCAGGCGTGCGTTGCAGCGCAGTGTGGTGCGTGTGGAAACGCAGTATGGACCGATAGATGTTAAAGTAGCGCATCTGGACGGGCGCGTTGTGAACAAGATGCCGGAGTTTGAGCAGTGCCGGGAGGCGGCTGCGCGCGCCGGTGTGCCGCTGAAAGTCGTCGAGGAAGCAGCGCGCGTGGCATTGGCGAAAGTACGGGAACACGGATGAACACAGAAAAAAACACGGATGTCGATCTCGAACTGATCGCGCGGGGAGTGCGAATGATCCTGGAAGGGATTGGCGAAGATCCGGCACGGCCGGGATTGCAGGAAACGCCCCAGCGTGTGGCAGAGATGTATGCGGAGTTGACGTCCGGCATGCGCGAAGATCCAACGCAGCACGTGATTCCTTTGCCGGGCGATACGCACGACGAGATGGTGATCGTCAAAGACATCAGCATCGCATCGTTATGCGAACATCACCTCGCGCCGTTTGTCGGCCGGTGTCATATCGCTTACATCCCGAAGGGCGGACGCATTCTCGGGATTTCAAAACTGGCGCGTCTGGCGGAGACGTTTTCACGTCGATTGCAACTCCAGGAGCGGCTGACCACTGATATTGCGAATACACTTTTCGAGGGCCTCAAGCCCCTCGGCGTCATGGTCGTGATCGAAGCCGAACACACGTGTATGACGTTGCGCGGCGTCCGAAAGGCTGATGCGAAAACGGTAACGTCGGCGGTGCTCGGCGGCTTCCGTTCCGATCCGCGCACGCGCGCCGAAGCCATGG
Organism: Acidobacteriota bacterium; assembly: GCA_046733535.1. Lineage (GTDB taxonomy): Bacteria > Acidobacteriota > Blastocatellia > Pyrinomonadales > Pyrinomonadaceae > PSRF01. Next base: position 20,778 of record JBKPPH010000085.1, on the reverse strand, counting down.
CCCTCATAAAAGGAAAGGACTAAGGGATGTTTCGATTCATTCTCGCTTTACTGCTCACTGTGCTCGTGTTTGGCGGCGGCGTTTCGCAACAACGAGCCGGCACGTCCGCGCTCAACGAAGCAACACTAAAAGCACACATCAGGTTCTTGTCCGACGACCTGCTCGAAGGCCGCGGCACCGGCGCTCGCGGCGGCGAGTTAGCGGCGAAATACATTGCTGCGCAACTCGAAGCGCTCGGCGCGAAAGGCGCCGGTCCGAACGGCAGCTTCTTTCAACCTGTGTCGCTCGTCGGCGTGAAGGCGGATCCGGGTACGACGTTGACGATCTCCGGCTCTGCCGGCAGCGAGAGTTTCAAGTTTGCGGATGAGTTCGTCGCGTTCACTGGAGCGCAAACTGAGAGCGTCGACGTCGATGCGGATCTGGTGTTTGTCGGCTACGGAATTGAAGCACCCGAGCAGCGTTGGAACGATTACAAAGGCGACACCGATTATCGCGGCAAGATCCTCGTGATGCTGGTGAACGATCCGCCGGCGACGACTGAAGAGCCAAACCTCTTCGCCGGCAAAACGCTCACCTACTACGGCCGCTGGACTTACAAGTATGAAGAAGCCGCGCGCCGCGGCGCGGCCGGGGCAATCCTGCTGCACACGGATGAATCCGCCGGTTATCCGTGGAGCGTTGTGCGCACTTCGAATGGATCGTGGCGCTTCGATATTGCGCGTCAACAAGGTGACACGACGCCGTTTCTACAGTTCCGTTCGTGGATGACTGATGACGCAGCACGCCGCATGATGAAACTCGCGGGACAGGACCTCGACAAGTTGCGAGCCCAGGCTGCCACGCGGAATTTTCAACCGGTGAAGCTCGGGTTGAAAGGCAAGTTGAATCTCAAGAGCGAAGTGAAACGCGTCGACGCGCCGAACGTTGTCGGCGTTATCGAAGGAAGCGATCCGCAGTTGAAGAGTGAGTATGTGGTCTATTCCGCGCACTGGGACCACCTCGGGGTTGGTGCGCCAAACAAGAACGGCGACACGATCTACAACGGCGCGCTCGACAACGCTTCCGGGGTCGCGGTGGTTTTGGGAATTGCCGAAACGATTGCGCGCATGCCTCCGAAACGCTCCAGTCTGTTTTTGTTCCCGACGGCGGAAGAGCAGGGTTTGCTCGGCGCCGAGTGGTACGCGAAGCATCCGGTGGTGCCGCTCGAAAAAACTGCTGCAAACGTGAACCTTGATTCGATGAACGTGCTTGGTCCAACGGAAGATTTCACTCCGCTCGGCGCTGAACGTTCGACACTGAAGGCGGTTGTTGAGGCAGTGGCGCGCGAGATGAAGTTGCGCGTGGCGCCGGATGCTCGTCCGGAGCAGGGGTCGTTCTATCGCTCGGATCATTTTCCGTTTGCGAAGGCGGGCGTCCCGTCGATCAGTTTGAAAGAGGGGAATGATTACGTCGGGCATCCGAAGGGTTGGGGCGAAGAGCAATTCAAGGCTTACAACACCGCGCACTATCATCAGCCGTCGGACGAGATGCGCGACACGTGGGACTTCCGCGGGATGATTCAAGAGGGTGAGATTGCGTTGGCGATCGGCAGGATGATTGCCGACATGCCGGAGAAGCCGCACTTCAACCCCGGAGACGAGTTTTCAAAGAAGCGTTAGACAGGATTACAGGATTAACAAGGAATCCTGTCTAAAAATACGATGAACACATTCTACGTCACGACACCAATCTACTACGCCAACAGTCTGCCGCATCTTGGCCATCTTTACACCATGATCGTGGCGGACACGATCGCGCGTTCTAAAAGGCAGCGCGGCATCGAGACCTACTTCCTGACCGGTACCGACGAACACGGCATCAACATCGAACGCGCCGCGGAGCGCGCCGGACGCACACCGCAGCAACAAGCAGACTACGTCGTCAGTTACTACAAAAAGATGACCAGCGAGTTTGGTCTGGATACGGAACACGGCGGCTACGATATCTTCATGCGCACCACGTACCCTTTTCACTACGAAGGCGTCAGTGAACTTTGGCGGCGCTGCGCGAAGGCCAAAACTCCGAAAGGCAACGACGCGATCTACAAAGGACATTACGAGGGTTGGTTCTGCGCCGCGTGTGCCGAGTACAAAACTGAAGACGAGTATAAAAAAGTCGACGACGGCGTGGTGCTGTGTCTCGTTCACGACACGCAACTGGATCGCGTCTCCGAGGAGAGCTATTTCTTCCGTCTCTCGGATTACGACGAAGCGTTGTTGTCGGTGTTTGAGAGTCGACCGGATTTCGTCAGGCCGGAATCGCGGCGCAACGAAGTGATCAGCTTCGTGCGCGGCGGGCTCCAGGATCTTTCCGTGAGTCGCTTGAAGACTTCCGTGAGTTGGGGCGTGCCGGTGCCCGGCGATCCGGCACACACGATGTACGTTTGGTTCGACGCCTTGATCAATTACATCACCGCGATCGGATTTGGAAACGAAGAACGCCAGCGCGCAGTCGGCTTCGAGAAGTTTTGGCCGGCGCTGCACCTCGTTGGGAAAGACATCCTGCGATTTCACGCCGTCTACTGGCCTGCGTTTCTGATGGCGGGCGGCATCGAGCTGCCGCGGGCGATCGTGGCCCACGGCATGTGGCTCGATCCGAATGGCCGCAAGATGTCGAAGACGCTCGGTAACACAGTCGAGCTCGACGTGCTACAGAAATACTTTCCGATCGATGCGATTCGCTATTTCTGTCTTCGCGAAATGGTTTTCGGACAGGACGGGCGCTTCGGTTATGAAGGACTGATCGATCGCGCGAACAGCGATCTCGCGAGTGGCTGGGGCAACCTGTCGAGCCGCACGCTGACGATGATCGCGCGCTACTGCGATTCGCGAATTCCGTCAGGCGTCATTCCTGAAGACAAGTTGCTGCTCGCCAAGCGCACGGGCGTCGATACTGACGAGACGACTGTCGCCGGTTTCATCGAGCATGCGCGCGATCAGTTTCTGTTGCACTTCGAAAACCTCGCGTTCAGCCGCGCACTCGAGGCGGCTTGGTCCGTGGTTGCGCGCGTTGACAAGATGATTACGGACGCGAAGCCGTGGGACCTTGCGAAAGATCAGAACCAGAGACAGACGCTCTACGCGGTGTTGTACCGTGCTGCGGAGTCGCTGCGCTGGTTGAGTGTGCTGTTGCATCCGGTGATGCCTGGCGCGAGTCAGGCGATCTGGAAACAGTTGGGCCTCCACCGCTCGCCTGCGCAGATCAATCCGACGGAACTCAAGTGGGGTGAACTCAAGGACGGTGTGGCGATTGGCGACGTGCAGCCGGTGTTTCCGCGATTGGACAAGGCGAAGATCATGTCGGAGATCAACGCAGGCGAGAAGCCCTTCGGTGTTCATGCGACGGAAGCAGATGCTGTGACCGCGAGTGCTCCGGCGACACAGCCCGCGCCGCCGATGAAGCATGCGACGGAAGCCGACGCCGTCGGCGTGACGAGCTTCATCGAGATCGACGACTTTGCGAAGGTGGATCTGCGTGTGGGCCAGGTGATCTCTGCCGAGCGCGTGCCCAAAGCTGATAAGTTGCTGCTGCTGAAAGTAGACCTTGCCGAGGAACAACCGCGACAGATACTCGCGGGGATCGCTCAGTATTACGAACCGGAAAAACTCGTCGGACGCAAAGTGGTAATCGTCGCGAACCTCAAGCCGCGGAAGCTGCGCGGGTTTGAATCTCAGGGAATGGTCGTCGCCGCTTCGTACGGTGAAGAAGGCCGTCCCGTGATCGCCACTTTCACCGAAGACGTCCCAAACGGCGCACGCCTCAAGTGATGTTTATTGATTCACACGCGCATATCGATGGGCCGGAATTCGATAGCGATCGTGATGAGATTATCGAGCGTGCTCGCGCTGCCGGCGTGTCGACGATCTTGAACGTCGGAACGGGGGATCCGCACAGCGACGCGTTCGAACGCGCGGTTGACTTGGGAAAGAAGTACGACTCCGTTTACACAGCGATCGGGACACATCCTCACGACGCCCGTTTCTACGACGACAAAGCGGAAGAGAAGATCAAAGGTCTCGTGCAGAGTGAACGCGTGATCGCGTGGGGTGAGATTGGTCTGGATTTTCATTACGACAACTCACCACGCGACGTGCAGATCGAAGTTTTCAAGCGACAACTTCGGGCGGCGCGCGAGTGCGATCTGCCGGTCGTGATTCACACACGCGAGGCCGAGTCCGAGACGATTGAGATTTTGCAAAGCGATTACGCGGGCGCCGAACGCAGAGGCATCTTTCATTGCTTCAGCGGCAGCATGGAACTGGCGCAACGCGCAAGCGAACTCGGGTTCATGATGTCGTTTTCCGGTATCGTCACGTTCAAGAAGGCTGATGAACTGCGCGCGGTGGCGAAGCAAGTCCCACTCGATCGTTTGTTGATTGAGACCGATTGTCCGTATCTCAGTCCTATCCCGTATCGCGGCAAACGAAACGAGCCCGCTTACGTCGTCGAAGTCGCACGCTGTCTCGCGGGAATTCGCGGCTTGGAGTTGGAACAGATGGCGCGGATCACAAGTGAGAATTTCAATCGCTTCTTCCGTCTCGACCAGCTTTTTGACGCAAAGAATTAAAGTACTTTGTGCTCTTTGGTCCGCTTTGTGGCAACTTTCACATGCTGGCCTTTTGGTGGTATTCTCCAGCCAATGGCTCAGCAGAATTCCTTTGATATTGTCTCCCAGGTCGACTCCGCCGAGATTGCAAATGCTCTCAACCAGACTCTGAAAGAGGTGCGCCAGCGTTTTGACTTCAAGGGAAGCGCAGCCAACGTCGTGCACGACAAAAACGAACTCGTCCTGACCGCGGAAGATGAAACGCGTCTCCGCAACATGAACGACATCCTGCAGCAGAAGCTCGTGCGTCGCGGTGTGCCGTTGAAAGCTTTCAGTTACGGCAAGATCGAACCAGCCGCCGGCGGCACCGTCCGGCAACGAGCACAGATTCAGGAAGGCATTCCGCAGGAGAAAGCGAAAGAGGTCGTTAAGTTCATCAAGGACAGCAAAGCAAAGGTCCAGGCTTCCATTCAGGGTGACGTCGTGCGCGTGTCCGGCCGCGATCGCGACACGCTTCAGGACATCATCGCCAAGCTGAAGGACAAAGACTTCGGCATTCACATGCAGTTTACGAACTACCGTTCCAACTAGACCGCCGCAGTTGCCATGACTACGTCAAGCCACATACTTGCGCTGGATGAAGAGGCAAGAATTTCGGCTCGCCGGATCTTCAGCCTTATCTCGAACGAACTCATGCAGGTGGAACTTGAATTCGAGCGCCAGGCGCGTTCGAACGTTCAGGTGATCAACTACCTGGGCGAGTATCTGCGCGCGTCGGGCGGCAAACGTGTGCGGCCCGCGTTGACGATTCTTTCAAACTACGCGGTTGGCGGCGACGGCTCGCGTTATAACTCGATTCGCATGGCGACGGTGATGGAGTTTCTGCACACGGCGACTCTGGTCCATGACGACGTTATCGACAAGGCAGACCTGCGTCGCAAGCGGCCGACGGTGAATGCGCTTTACGGAAACGAGACCGCCGTGCTGATGGGCGACTGGCTTTACATGTCGGCGTTTGAGACCAGTCTCGCTGAGAGATCGCTGCCGATACTCGACATCCTGACGAGCGTCACGCGCAAGATGACTGAGGGAGAGTTGTTGCAGTTGACGTTGCTGGGCCATGCCGATGTGACTGAGGCGCAGTACTTCGACGTGCTCAAACGCAAGACGGCATATCTTTTCAGCGCGAGTTGTGAGATCGGCTCGATTCTCGGCGGCGCAAGTGAGAAGCAGCAGACGTCGTTGCGTGACTACGGGCTCAACCTGGGCACCGCGTTTCAGTTGATTGATGACCTGCTTGATTTCACGTCGAGCGAAGATGCTTTGGGTAAGGCGGCGGGCGCGGATCTGCTTGGCGGCAAAGTAACGCTGCCGTTGATCTATTTGCGAGAAGCAGAACCGCAGACGCTGGAGATGATCCAAACGGTATTGCGCGAAGGGAAGTACGACACCGTCGCGCAGGAAGATTTGCGCGCGGCGATGGTTCGCACAGGCGCGTTGGAAAAAGCGCGCGAGCGTGCGGATGAATACGCGGAGAACGCTTGCGCCGCCCTCGACAATTTGCCTGAATCAGATTACTGCGACTCTTTGCGCGCCCTTCCGGCCTACATCCTTAATCGCGATCGATAGTTTAGCCGCAGATTAACGCAGATGACGCAGATCAGATCTGCTGCGTCATCTGCGTTAATCTGCCGTTAAAAGTATTGTCTAAACCTCCAAATCCCTCTAGAATCTGCGGCTGATGAGTGAGAATCTCCTTTCACGCCTCGAACAAAGCCTGCGCCAATCGCGTGCGGCCCGAATGCATCTCGCCGCGCGGCTCAGAGAGTTGGAGGCGGAGGCCGACAGTGTCCGGGCTGAATTAGCGGAGATGGACACTCTCGCCAGCCAGACTGAAGCGGCGATCTACCGACTCTTATCATCCGTCCTCGCTTCCGGAAATATCTCATTGGGGTTGCCGTCTGACGCCGAGCTCGAAACCGCCATGCGCCAGTCGCAATCGCCAAGGACGCAAGCTCCAATCGATCGCCGTACACAGATTCCGACGGTCCGCAACAACGTCGAGGTAATCAGCGATCGCTTCATGGATCGAACGATCCCTCAGGCAGTGACGCTGCTGCTCCGTGAAGAAGGTGGGCCACTTCACGTCAACGAACTCTACAACCGTTTGCTTGAAGGTGGTTTCAAGTTTACGGGTCAAAACCCGACGATCAGCGTTGCAGTGTCTCTCAATCGCAACTCGCGCTTTCGCAAAGTCGCCCCCGGAACGTTTGACCTCGTCATGCGCGACGCCTCGAAGGCTTCCTGATCGCGATGCGCGCGATCGTTCTTTCTGCCGGTTACGGCACACGCCTCTGGCCACTCACTGAAGACCGCACCAAACCCGCAATACCGATTCTCGGAAAACCCCTCGTCGGCTACGTTGCCGAGTATCTCGCCGGTTACGGTATCGAAGAGATCGTAGTTAACCTGCACCATCGGCCTGAATCTGTGCGAGAAGCACTCGGCGATGGCAGCCGTTTCGGCGTCAAGCTTCATTACGTTGAAGAGCCGGAGATTCTGGGTACGAGTGGAGCGCTCGACAACACGCGCGAGTTTTTCGAACGCGAGACGTTCCTTGCGATCAATGGAAAGATAATCACTGACATCGATCTGAACGCCGCGCTCGAGACGCATCGAAGCGCAAACGCGCTCGCGACGTTGGTGCTGCTGCCAAATACTCGTCGCGAACGTTTCAGCGTAGTGGAAACTGAAAATGGACGCGTCAAACGGTTCGGCGGAATGCCGGGTGAAGACGATCGAGAGCCATTGATGTTCACCGGCATACAGATCCTCGAGCCCCGCATCTTCGAATACATTCCGCGCGGCGTTTTCTCACACTCGACGACCGACGTTTACCCGCAGGCCATCGCGCGTGGAGAAGTCGTTGCCGCTCACGTTGCCTCGGGCAAGTGGCGGGAACTGTCGACCTTGAAACGATACCTCGACATCAGCGTTGAGTTGATGAAAGAAGCGGGGAAGACTTACGACGCGGGTGAAGGTACGGTCATCTCGGAAAGCGCATCGGTCGTCGATTCGATACTTTGGGACGGTGTTGTCGTTGGCGAAGGCGCGCGGGTCAGTCGCGTAGTGCTCAGCGACAGCGTGAGAATCAACGCCGGCGAAGTTATCGAAAATGCCGTCGTCGTGCCGCGGCGCTTAGTTGAGGGCAAAACGCCCCCGGAGAAGGCGCTTCCTGGTCATTTTCGAGGCGAAAACTTTGTCGTCCCCTTGTGATACAATCCGACACCATTGCCGATTGCCAATTTCCAGTTGCCCATTGTAATGATGTCCGGAACAGATTGACTTTGACCAATCGGCAATCGGAAATTGGCAATGAACCCAATGAGTGCTCCGAAACCTGTGATTTCCAACGTATTTGAGTCCTCCGCGTCAGAACGACTTGCGAGATTCATCACGCAGCAAGGAGTCGCCGGCAAGGAAGTCGTCCCGCTCACGCCCGACGCATCGACGCGCAAGTATTACCGCATCGGTTGGAAAAAGCGCACTGCTGTGGCTGCGGTCTATCCCGAGCCTTTCGATCCGGAATTTCATCCGTATCTCGACGTCACGCGGTTGTTTTTGGACTGTGAAATCCCGGTGCCTGAGATTTACGCGGTGGACGGCAACGCCGGGATCATCGTTCAGGAGGATCTCGGTGACCGGCAGTTGTTTCACTTTTACGGTGAGGAATCCGACGAGCAGTGCGAGGAGTACAAAGAGCAGGCGATCGCTCTGATTGCAAAGATTCAGAACGCCACTGAACGTGCCTATCAAACGCATTCGATCGCCAGCAAGCTCGCATTCGACGAGGCAAAGCTTTCCTGGGAGCTCGACTTCTTTTTCGACCATTACTTCGGCAGCTTGCGCGGCGAGACGTTGCCGCACGGCGAGATGGCTGAGTTAAAAGCGGAATTGAACGACATCGCCGCCGAGCTTGCAGCCGTACCACGCGTGCTGTGTCATCGCGATTACCACGCGTCGAATTTGATGATCGATAACAAGCGACAGATTCGTATCGTCGACCATCAGGACGCGCGCATGGGACCCGCTAGTTACGACCTGGTGTCATTCCTGCTTGATCGTCAGCCCTGTCCGCCATCGCTCGCTGAACTGCGCGCTTATCGTTTGTTCTTCCTCGAAGAGCGCCGTCTGCTGGGGATCGGGGCGATCGATCCTGATGAGTTTGCACTCGAGTTTCGACTGATGACGATCCAACGCGGCTTGAAAGCGACCGGCACCTTTTCTTGTCAGACTGCGGTTTACGGAAGAGGCGCAGCGTACCAGCACTTCATTGAGCCCACACTTCAGATAGTTTTGCAGGCCGCCGAATGGCTCGAAAGATTCCCCACCCTGCGACGAATGTTAAAGGAACGAATTAAATAAACTGCTCAGGCCCTCGGGTTTTCGATGACAACGCAATCAAACGCAATCGCTACAGATAACCACACCTACATCAACCAACTGTCACAACACGCCGGCGCTGAGGTAGTTCTTAAAGGATGGCTCTACAACATGCGCTCGAGCGGCAAGATCCTGTTTCCGCAACTGCGTGACGGCACCGGCGTAGTTCAATGCGTCGTTTTGAAGAACGCGATCTCGCCGGAGTTGTGGGAAGAGTTGAAAACGCTCGGCCAGGAATCGGCGCTTGTGATCAAGGGAACGGTACGCGCGGACAGTCGTGCGCCGGGCGGATACGAAATCGACGTGAACGATGCTGAGGTTTTACAGCAAGTTCATGATTATCCGATCACTCCCAAAGAACACGGCACTGAGTTTCTGATGGACCACAGGCACCTGTGGCTGCGGTCGCGCCGGCAACATGCGGTTTTGAAAGTCAGACACACGGTCGTCCAGGCTGTGAGAAATTTTCTCGACAACGACGGCTTCACGCTCTGCGATTCGCCCATCTTTACTCCGGCCGCGTGTGAAGGAACGACCACGCTCTTCGAAGTTGATTACTTCGACGGCGAGAAGGCTTACCTTACGCAGTCGGGTCAACTCTACAACGAAGCGACTGCCGCGGCGTTTGGGAAAGTCTACTGCTTTGGTCCGACTTTCCGCGCTGAGAAATCGAAGACGCGACGGCACCTGACGGAGTTCTGGATGGTTGAGCCGGAGATGGCATACGCAACGCTCGACGACGTGATGAGTCTGTCGGAGCGGATGCTTTCGTACGTCGCCGCGCAAGTGCTGGAGCAGAGAAGTGAAGAGTTGAAAGTGCTGGAGCGCGATACGTCGAAACTCGAGGCGATCGTGCCTCCGTTTCCGAGAGTTCATTACGATGATGCGGTGAAGCTGCTTCACGAAGGTTTTGAAAAGGGTGCGTTGGAGACGAAGTTTGAATGGGGTGGTGACTTCGGCGCGCCTGATGAGACGTACATTTCGAGTCAGTTTGATAAGCCGGTGATGGTGCATCACTACCCCGCGGCCGTGAAAGCGTTTTACATGGCGCGAGATCCGGAGCGTCCGGAGTTGGCGCTCGGAGTGGACGTGCTGGCGCCGGAAGGTTATGGCGAGGTGATCGGCGGCGGCCAACGTGCGACGTCGCTGGAGTTTTTGCAGGAGCAGATCGCGTTGCATAATCTTCCTGAGGAGGCGTTTCAGTGGTACCTCGATCTGCGGCGATATGGCAGCATCCCGCATGGTGGTTTCGGGATGGGGATTGAGCGATGCACGGCGTGGATGTGCGGGATCGAGCATATTCGAGAGACGATACCGTTTCCGAGGATGCTCTACCGGATTAGGCCCTAAGTTTTTTTGACAGGATTTACAGGATTTGAGCAGGATTTACATGTCAATCATGAAAATCTCGTAAATCCTGTCTAACCGTTCTCGGAGTAGTTTATGACGTGTCCGAAATGTGGTGCTCAGTTACTGGCAGGGTCAACGTTCTGCGGTGCTTGCGGGAATCGCCTTGCGCCGGCCGCGACACAACAGGGTATTCAGATCGATGAAGACGCGCGTGGCCGCGGGCGTGGCTACGACTATGAAGTTTTACATCAACCATCGTTCTCACTCGCCGTTCTTCGTCTGCAACCTGAGCAATCGATCCAGGCGGAATCAGGCGCGATGGTTTCCATGTCGGCTAACATCGAACTTCAATCGCAGATGAAGGGCGGCTTCCTCGGCGCGATCAAGCGTGCTGCGGGTGGCGAGTCAGCATTCATCTCGACGTTTACTGCGCGTGGCGGACCCGGAGAAGTTACTTTAGCTCCCGGTGCGCCAGGCGACATCGCGGCGATCGAACTCACGGGCCAACCGTTCTTTGTGCAATCGAGTTCTTATCTCGCCGGCGATGCCAGTCTAACAGTCGATACGAAATGGGGCGGCGCGAAATCATTCTTCTCGGGTGAAGGACTCTTTGTGCTGATGGTCCAGGGCCAGGGACTATTGCTCGTCTCTTCCTTCGGCGCCATCCATCGCAAACGACTCCAGGCGGGCGAGCGATACGTTGTCGATACCGGACACCTCGTCGCGTGGGAAGGCACAACGCAATACACGCTGCGCAAAGCTGCCGCGGGTTTCTTCCGCAGCATGATGAGCGGTGAAGGAATCGTGGCGGAGTTTACGGGCCCCGGCGAATTACTGATTCAAACCAGAAACCTCGCAGCGCTCGCAGGTCTGCTGAAGCCCTTCTTCCCAACTCAGAGTGGCAGCGGCGGCGGCTTTAATTTAGATCTGGGTGGCTGATGTCAACGGAAGTACAAAAATCGGTCAGCGTATTAGGCGTGCCGCTCGGTTACGGCGGGAGCATGGCGGGAGTCGACATGGGACCCGCGGCTTTGCGTGTGGCGCGTTTGAATCAACGCATTTCACGGCTCGGTTACACGGTGCAGGACCGTGGCGACATGCGGCTGGAGCGACCGCAGGCTACCGCGCTGTTGAATGAGAAATTGAAGTACGGGCGCGAGATCAGCAATGCGTGCGAAGAGCTCGCTCGTGAAGTTGAAGCAATCCTCAAAGCCGATCATCTGCCTTTGATACTCGGCGGCGATCACTCGATCGCGATCGGATCGTTTGGCGGTGCGAGCTGTTACTACAAGCAACGCGCCGAGACCCTCGGGTTGATCTGGTTCGACGCGCACGCCGATATGAACACTCCCGAAACCACACCTTCGGGCAACATTCACGGGATGCCGCTCGCCACGCTGCTCGGATTCGGCGCACCCGAACTCACAAACGTCGCCGGTTTTACTCCGAAGCTCGATCCTAAGTTGTGCGCGCACGTTGGCGCGCGTGATATCGATCCCGGTGAAAGAGAACTGATTAAGCAGCTGGGCATGCGTTTCTTCACGATGCGAGAGATCGACGAGCGCGGGATGAGCGCGTGCATGGACGAAGCGCTTGCGATTGTCTCGCGTGGCTCCGCCGGTTACGCAGTAACGTTCGACGTCGACGCTTTGGATCCGGGTGATGCGCCCGGTTCGGGCACGCTCGTTCGCGGTGGGCTCACGTATCGCGAAGCGCATTTGGGGATGGAGAAGATCGCCGAGGCCGGCGGCATGCGCATGCTGGAGATCGTCGAGATAAACACCGCGCTTGATGTGAATAACAAAACTGCCGAGTTGGGTGTGGAACTGATTCTTTCCGCGTTAGGCAAGACAATCCTTTAAAGGCTGGTCCAACAAGAGTGCCAAAAAAGCTGCGCGTCGGAGTGATCTTCGGCGGCCGATCAGGTGAACACGAGATTTCGATCCGATCGGCGCGCGCGATCGTCGAAGCGATCGATCGGAAAAAGTTCGAGGTTGTACCGATTGCTATCACGAAGGAAGGGAAGTGGCTGGCGCCTTCGCAATCCGCTCAGCTTCTACCCGAGTCGGTTCATGGCTTGTTACCTCCGCGGACACACGAAACGAGCGGAGAAGTGGCGCTCCTCGGCGATCCATCACACAAAGGCCTCATCTCACTCGAGTCAAATTCACAAGCTATATCTGGAGAGAAGCTCGACGTCGTGTTTCCCGCGCTTCATGGTCCATTCGGTGAAGACGGCACACTTCAAGGATTACTTGAGATGGCTGACGTGCCGTACGTGGGTTGTGGCGTGCTTGCTTCGTCGTGCGGCATGGACAAAGTGACGATGAAGTCGTTGTTTGTGCAGGCAGGGTTGCCGATTTGTAAACACGTCTGGTTTCTTCGATCTCAGTGGCGCAGCAAACCGGACAAGATCGTGCGCAAGGTTGTGAGTGAGATTGGATTGCCGTGTTTTGTTAAGCCTGCGAATCTTGGTTCCTCAGTGGGCGTATCGCGTGCGACGGACAAGAAGTCGTTGAGCGCAGCCATCGACCTGGCTGCGGAATACGACCGAAAGATAATCGTCGAAGAAGAACTTGTGGCGCGTGAGATCGAATGCGCGGTGCTGGGAAACGATGAACCGCGGGCGAGCTTGCCGGGTGAGTATGTGGTTTACGATGAAGCTGCGCGGTTTCTGGACTACACCGAGAAGTATGCGAACACCGGCCACGTGAGCTTTGTAGTGCCGGCGCCGTTGTCGAAGGCGATGACTACGAAGATTCAGCGGATGGCGATTCAGGCGTTTCAGTCGGTTGATGGAGCGGGATTGGCGAGAGTCGATTTCTTTGTCACGCGCAGCAGTGGGGATTTAGTCGTCAATGAACTGAACACGATGCCGGGGCTGACGGAGGTATCGGGTTATCCGAAGATGTGGGAAGCGTCAGGGCTGCCGTTTCCGCGCTTGCTCGAGACGCTCATCGAACTTGCTTTCGAGCGCCACAAAGAGAAACTCCTCACTAAAACCTCAAGGTAAAACTTTAGACAGGATTAACAGGATTGTTCAGGATTTCGGGGCGCGATAGCCTTTGCGAGTACGAACAGTGACGTCCTCTCGTTGAACCTTTACTTCAAGTGTCCGCCACTTCCCATCGCGCTTCGTATTTAGCGGCCGGTAAGAAATCGTGTACTGCTGCCCGAGTTCATTCGCGATTCCCGTGAAGGCATCGCGTAACGCTGGTCCACCAGGAGTCGCGATGAATCTTCCGCCAGTCTTCTCCGCAAATCCCTTCAACGAAGCAGCGCTCTGTCGTGTTGTTGTCCCCGCAACTTCGAGACTGGACATATCAACCGCGTAAATACTTGCACCGACAGCAAGCGCACTCTCAACTGCCTTTTCACTCGACGCTTTGCTGAACGTGTCCATTCCATCCGACAAGATCACGATCGCTTTTCGAGTCTCCGGACGTTCGGCGAGTGTCTTCGACGCTTCGACGACAGCATCGTTCAGCGTTGTCATACCTTTCGCGCGAATCGCATACGCCATCGGCGCGAGGTCTCTGCCACCCGAAAACTCCTGCACGCGTTCAACCTTCGAATCGAACCTGTAAACTGCCGCGACATCTTCGGGACGAAGTCCGTCAAGAAACCTGATCGCAGCCGATCGTGCTAACGAAAACCGCGCTTCCATACTTCCCGAACTATCGAGCAACACGACTGCGGCGTAAGGTGATTCTTGAAGTGAGAAGCCGGATATCATGTTGGCCTGAACTTCAACGCCGTCTTCGTAGATTTTGAAATCCGAACGCTTCAACCCTTTCACGTACTGGCCAGCCTTGTCGGTAACACTGACATTGAGCACCACGAGATCGGTATTGACGCGGACCACGTCATCATCCTGAGCCGCGACCACGACTGCGCTGAGGCATAGGATTGCGAGAAGAAAGAGAATTGAACGCATAGTTAGGGCTGGCGAACAAAGCCGCGAAGCATTTTGATTAGTTCAAGTAAGACATTAGCGTTGCAAATCACCGAAGCTGAGACGACCTGTCTCGGCGTGTTCTGAACGTCTTTCGATAACGACTCCGCCGCCTCTGCAATTTGCGAGGCGGCAGAAGACACATCAGAGGGCCGGTTTGTAATTTCAACGTCTTCATCTTCGCCACCAGCTTCGCCGCGGATCTTTTTAGTGAGCTTTTCCAGTCGCTCGACCTTCTTCAACGCCTCGCGATCGATGCTTGATTGGCCCTGGAGGCTCTTTTTGAGTTCTTTTCCAAGCTGCGCGAGTTCTTTGGCGCGTTCGAGGTTGTCTTGATGGTCTTTCTCGGCCATCTTGATCGCGCGCTTCATGCGAAGCTCTTCTTCAAAGGTTGTCAACGGGCGTTGCTCTTGCCCCTGATCCCTGCTGCCGTCAATGGGCGGCGGCGGCGGCGGAGTTGATCGCGGCACAGGCGTCTGAGCGAGTGCGAGACCCGAGCAGACTAAAAAAGCGGGGACGATCAAAAACGCGCACACTCTGTTTGCGACAACAGCTCTCATCTCACATTAAATATCGGCACGCCGACCCCTAAACAATAACTTCAAAAGATGTTGGTGTTGGGAGACTAGGGAACGCGTGTAGGGTTGTCTGGCGTGTTTATAAACTCTCCAGGCTTACCTGCGCGCTTGACTACTATCGTCCGCGGTACGAGTCGCTCGGGCGGTCGTTTCTTCCCTTGTGAGGAGCTGTAAGCAATCAAAGTCGATTGAGGATCGACCTTGAGACCGGCGAGTCGAATCGAAGCGAAATCCTGCACGGGCGCTTTCATCGAGTAAGTGCCTTCCTGATCCGGTTGAAGCTGCGCCGGTGTGACTGGGAGTAAGGTCTCTTCGACACCGTCGTCTTTTCGCCTGCGCAGTTCCATCACGACGGAAACGTTCGATAATTCCTGCTTCGAAATGTTCTTTACCACGCCGCCGATCGTTGTCATGCCCTGCGACAGTGTTGGCTCGTCTACGACGACATGGGCGAGCGGCGGTCCTTTCGGGCCGGAGTCGGTAACGGGCGGCGGCGTGTTGTCAGCGAGAAGTCGTTGCGCGTGATACTTGCGAATGTATCCGTAGCCGATGAGGAGAACTGCGGTGATGCCGACAGCGCAAACGACTGCCAGCAGTTTTCGGCGATTCGAATCGTGCTCCCGAGCGATAGCTTCTTCGGGATGAAAAGGATCATTAATCATATTCTCAATTGCCAATTGCCGATTGCCAACTTAATTCCTGGCGACAGCCTCTAGATTGGTGTTCGGAAATCGGAAATGGGTAATTAAAGTAATTCCTTAGCTCGGATTACGGATTCTGCGGTGTTCGTCCCGGAGGAGCAGTGCCGGTCACGGCCGTGATCAGTCCTTCAAGAAACTGATCTTCAGCAAGTCCGGTGCTTCTCAACGTGGTCCATTCAGCGCCGGTCGCTCCGTCAGTACGGCCCTCAACTTTTGCATTAACTGCGACGTTTGCAGTCGTGCCGTCAATCGGTTGAACTTCAACGATCAATGTGTAGCGACCGCGCGTCCATGCTCTCGCACTCGAGGTCGGAACGTCTGCATACCTGCTGAGGTCGCCTGCGGACGTTACTGCTCCCTTCGTAAATGTGAACGGCTGGGTGACGATGATTCCGTCCGCGAGCTTTGATGCGGTTTCGTCGACAACCAGCTTCCGATCTCGCATCAACTCCTGCACTGCGGTAATGATTACATCGCGACGCCCGCTCAGCCGATATGGATTTGGAAGTGGCGGTGTTTCGGGAGTGCGGCCACTGCCGAAGTCGATCCCGCGCCCGGTACCGACGTCTGTCTTATTGCCGTTGTTTGCAGGCGTACGTTCGGAGCCGCTGTCTCTCACGCGCTCGTTCTGCTTGTCGACGCCCTTCGCCGCCTGTGCGAACGCTGGAATAGAGCAGGCAATCAACACGATTAGACCTGTAATTATGCGCAACATGACGACACCTTCTTACTTTCAAACCGCAATGAAACTTAAAGGGGACTCGTAAACTGAGAATAGATTAACGGTCAGTCAATTACAAGCCATTCACTGCATTGCCTCAAAGGTCACTGTTGGGCAGGCTTACCGCAACGCGGTAGCGTCGCGTGAGTCTTGGGCCTGCGACATCCTTAGGGTACTTAGGCACTGCGGCCGAGCCGACGCTACCGCGTTACGGTACTGACCCTGCCCAAGTCCGGCGCCTGAGTTGAGGAAAGTCGGACGCTAATCCTGTGAACCTGTCTCGCGTTTCTTCCGCGCCTCTTCTTCGTCGCGCTCGCGTTCCCACTTGCGTAACGCCTGAACGCCCGTTTCAAACTCAGCGCCATTGCTGTAGAAGTTGTGCGCACCGTCGTCACGATCCGGATTGCGAACGTAGTAGAGAAAATCCGACGTGGCCGGGTTCAGCGCGGCCTTCAACGAACTCTCACCAGGTGATGCGACTGGTCCTGGCGGCAGCCCTGGAAAAATTCGCGTGTTGTAAGGCGAGCGTCGTTGAATGTCGCTGAGGTAAACCTTGCCGTCGTAGCGCCACTTTCCTTCGAGCTTCGATGCGTAAATGATGCTCGAGTCGACCGCGAGTGGAATGCCTTTCTGCAAACGGTTGTAAATCACTGACGCCACCATCGGCCGCTCTTCGTCGAGCTTCGCCTCGGTTTCGATTATTGAAGCGGTCGTGACGATCTGGCGTGGCGAGAAGTTGAGACTTCGCGCACGCTGTGTCCACTCCGGTTTCCAAACGTCGCGAAAGCGCTTTACCATCATTTCGACGAGCTGAGCAGGTGTTGTTTCAGGCGAGAACTCGTACGTGTCGGGAAAGAGATAACCTTCCAGATTCTTGGCTTCGGGATCCAGGTCGCTAATCAGGCTCACGTTATTCATTAACTCTAATGCCTGAGCTTCGCTGGTGAGATGGAACTCGGGAACCTGCGTCATTGCGCGCGCGATGTCCCAACGCGTCCAGCCTTCGATGATCGTGAGACGGTTCAGACGGCGCTCGCCCTGCTGGAGCTTTGCAAGCACGCTGAGCGGCGAGATGGGCGAGGGGAAGTCGTATTCGCCGGCCCTGAGAGTGCTCGCCGCGCCGGTGCTCTTAAGGTAAAGCTTTAACGGCCACTCGTGTTTGAGCACGCCCTCCGCGACGAGCTTCCTGATTATGGTTGACGGCCCGGAGCCTTTCGGAATCTCGATGTACTGACCGGCCTTCGTGTGGGCCACGGGCCTGCGCAGATCAGAATATGCCCACGCCCCGAAGGCTGCCACGGCAAGTACGCCGAGCACGATTAGCAGAAGTATTAGTCGCTTCATTCTTGTGTTGTCTCGGATGGAACACGAATTCTTTCCTGATCGGGCTGGAGAAAATCTCTAAGAATCATCGCTGCCGCTTCGCCGTCTACAAGTGCGGGAATATCGTCGGGCTTAACCCCTTCCGCCTTTAAATTCGCCGTCGCCTCGAACGAAGTCAAGCGCTCATCCTGGAGGTAAACCGGTTGCTCGACGGATTTGGCCAGGTTTGCAGCCAGGCGGCGAATATCTTGAGCTGCATCGCCCGCTGTTCCATCCAATCTTAACGGCAAACCCACGACTATCGTTTGGGCGTCAAAGCGTTCAATCAGGTGCCGCACGTCCTGAAGTAGTTTTTTCCAATTCGAACGCTTGAGCGGTGGCAGCCGTTTGGTTGTGATCAACCTTTCGTCCGAGACCGCGGCGCCGACGAGCTTCTGGCCGAGATCGAGCGCGAGGACCGGCCCCCGCGGACTAAATTGATCAGCAGCTCTTTTCATTTAGTTAACAGGCTAACATCGTGAAACCTGTTTGGCTTGCACGCCGTAAATGCCGCCTGTATCATACGTTTCGATTCGCAACTAGCGCGATCTTTGTTTGGTCCGGGCTCTAACGTAATCCACGAGGTAGGTAAATGTCATTTCGTACCAAGTTCATCCTTACTCTGCTGTCCGCAACACTGACTCTCTATACCGCAGTCGGTGGTTGGATTTCCACGCGGGCGCAACAGCCGTCAAACGATCCAAATGCACAGTTACGAATCTTCGAGAGCGTGCTACAGCACATTCAGAACGATTATGTAGATGAGCCAAACATGGATAAGGTTCGGGCAGGCGCGCTGCGCGGCCTGGCTTACGGACTCGATCCTTATTCGACCTATCTCACGCCGGAGCAAGTCCGTGAGTATAACGCCGGAAACAAAGACAATCAGACCGGCATCGGCGCCGAGCTGTCGCAGGTCGCCTCTTATCTTTATGTGATCGCTCCAATGAAGGGCTCGCCGGCTGATCAGGCAGGTCTCAAAGCGGGCGACATCATTGAATACATCGACAGCAAAGCCACGCGAGATATCTCGCTGTACGACGCGAAGCAACTGCTCAACGGTCCAGCCGGAAGCGAAGTGAAGCTCCGCGTGCTGCGAGCGAATTCCAGTCCGCTGACCGTGACTGTGAAACGTGGCTCGGCTCGCGCCGCCGCTGCTGAAGCTCGCATGGACGCTTCACGTGTCGGCATTTTGAGAATCAACACTCTGGCGGATGGCGAAGCTGCGGAGGCGCGCACTCGTCTCCAGGATCTCCTCAAACAAGGCGCACAGAAGATCGTGATCGACTTGCGTGACACCGCCGGTGGATCTCTGCCGGACGCCGTTGCGGTCGCGAACCTGTTCATCAAAGACGGTGTCCTTGCTGAAACCGTTGGCCGTGAAGGAAAGGCGTTGAAGACATTTAACGCCGATCCGAAAGCCGCAATCTTTACCGGCCCAGTCGTGGCCCTGATCAATACCGGTACGGCCGGTGCGGCTGAGGTCGTCGCGTCCGCGTTGCTGGATCGAAACCGCGGCCAGGTTGTCGGTGAGAAGAGTTTCGGTGCAGGCACGGAGCAGCAACTCTTTTCGTTGCGCGGCGGTGATGGTCTGTTGTTGACCACAGTTAAGTGGGCAAGCGCAAATGGAAAGACATTCCTCGGTGAGGATCGCGCTCATTCGGGTGTGACGCCGACTGTCGAGGTTAAGGGAGCGGACGTCGCCGACGCAGTTGATCCCGACGAACTGACGGGCAATGACGACGACGATATTGCCAAGCCTGAGCAGGGAAATGAGAAGCATGAGGCCACGACGCCCGCGCCAACGGCGAAGCCAGCGGTCGAGGACTTGCAACTCAAAAAAGCTCTCGAGCTCTTGAAGGACAAGCCCGCGCAGCGAGCTGCCTAAAACCTGAGCCACAGATGAACGCGGATGTATACGGATCTGATCCGTGTACATCCGCGTTCAACTTTGCTGCGGATATCGGATAGTACGACTCCATATCGGGTACACTCAACGCCCACGCTCATCGATCAGAATCGTTGGAATTCTCTTGTGACTTTCTTGCAATCGCTGTTTTTTCGCAGATGATTGCTAAAATCACGCGCGGTTAGCCGGCATCTCAAATCCCCCGACAAAATGGAATACCTCTTGCAGCATGCAGCACTGCTTGAGACGTACTGGATCTTTCGCAAGGAGAAACAGAGCGATGATTATGACTAACAAATTACTTCCAGTGGCCTTGATTGCAGCCCTCATCGGCGGCTCCGTCGGCGCACTGGTCATGCACAAGAGCCAGCCGGCGGCGGCTGAAACGACAACGGCCGCGCAGAACGCTGCGCAAACGACTCCCGCTGCTGCGGAACCGGTCTCGAACAACGAAATGGTTCCGGCCGAGTTCAACACAGCAGGCGAGCAGACGGCATACAAGACTGGTTTCGCGGACGGCTTTGCCGCAGCGACACAGACGGAACAGCGCACGGTAACGTCGACGAGACGCGCTCCGACTCGCGTGGTTTATCGCAACTCAGGTAGCCGAGCTTCGTCACAGCGCGTTTACTACAACTACGAGCCGCGGAAACGCAGCTTCTGGGACAAACACCGCGATAAGCTGACCGTTGCGATGGGCACGGGCGCGGGCGCCGCCATCGGTGGATTGATCGGCGGTAAGAAGGGCGCGGCAATCGGTGCGCTGTCCGGCGCCGGCGGTTCAGCCTTGTGGACGTACAAGCTGCGCAACCGAAACCGGAACTACTAACTCTGTTACTTAGAGGTCCGGAGTAGTGAGCAAAGCTAAACTTGCTATCGCTCTAAGTACTCTCAATGTTGCACTAGTTGTATGGGCGGTTCCTCAAACAGGAATCGCCCATCAACGTGTTCAGCGCGCTGAGAGCAGGAGCACTGTAACGAGTGTCGCGCCGATTCGGCTGCGTGACGAGCGCGATCGAGGCTTGTTGGCAACCGCATGGATTAATGGTCGAGGGCCGTTTGTCTTCGCTGTGGATACAGGCGCGGGTGTTTCGCTCATCAGCCGCAGTGTTGTCGAAAGAGCCGGGCTGCGTGTGACGAAATCGGGTCGCCCGCTCGTGGGTGGGCTCAGCAC
>JBKPPH010000084.1:0-8170 GCA_046733535.1 Acidobacteriota bacterium | reverse complement strand
TTCGGGTTGAAGCCGTCGAAAGCGGCGCGATAGTTGTCACGTTTTCTCAGAATGGTTTCCCAACTCAGACCGGCCTGCGCTCCTTCAAGCACGAGGAACTCGAAGAGACGCGTATCGTCATGAAGAGGCACGCCCCACTCTTCGTCGTGGTAGGCGATTGATAACGGAGTGGTGGCCCAGGAGCAGCGCATCATCTGGAAGAATCTTGTACATCCTGCGAACCCATCTTTCCGGTCAAGCATTTTACAACAGCGACCAGCTCTCGTGTCTCAACCGGCTTCGCGACGTGTGTGTTGTAGCCCGACGCGATCGCGCGTATTCGATCCTGCGCACGTGCGTAAGCGGTGAGCGCGATCGCCGGGAGGTGCTCGCCATTTTCACCTTCCTGCTTGCGGACCTGTTGGATCAGCTCGTAACCATCCGTATCCGACATGCCGATATCGCTGATCAACAGATCAAATCGCTCGGCACGCAGCAGGGCGAGCGCATCGGCAGCAGAACTGGCTCCACGCACTTTGGCGCCATGTGCGGTGAGATCGATCGTAATCAAATCCAACGCGTCCAGTTCATCCTCTACGACCAGAATACGCAGGTTTTCGAGATCAGTGTCTGTCAGTTTTTCTTCGAGCGGGGCCGGAGTTGGAGCCGGCACACTCTCCAGATTGAGTTCGTTGCTCGGCAGAGGAAGTTTGACCGTAAAAACTGCTCCCGATCCGGATGTTACGTTCTCCGCTGCAATCACACCGCCGTGCAGTTCGACGAGATGCCGCACGATTGCGAGCCCGAGCCCGAGCCCGCCGTGAGTGCGCGTGGTCGAGCCGTCCGCTTGTCGAAAGCGTTCAAAGACGTGCGGCAGAAACTCCGCCGCGATGCCTGGTCCTGTATCGCTCACTTCGATCTCTGCGTAATTCTCGTCCTGACTGACGCGAACGCCCACAACACCGCCGGCGGGCGTGAATTTCGACGCATTCGAGAGCAGGTTCCAAACCACTTGCTGCAATCGATCCGCGTCGCCCGCAATGACTTTCAGTCCTTCTTGAAATTGCTTCTCGACGCGGATGTCTTTTACTTCCAGCGCTGGTCGAACGGCATCAAGCGCCGCGTTAACCACAGAGATCAAGTCCACTGGTCCGAGATGCAGTTGCAGCTTCCCGGTGATGACACGCGAAACATCGAGGATGTCTTCGATGATCTGTTTTTGCGCCCACGCGTTTCTTTCGATGACTTCGATCGCGTGGACCCGGCTTTCATTGTCCAGCCGGCCAGCCTTCAAAATCCGCGACCAACCGATTACGGCATTCAACGGCGTGCGCAGTTCGTGCGAGAGCGTCGCGAGAAACTCGTCTTTCAAGCGGTTCGCTTTTTCGGCATCAGCGCGAGCAGTGCGTTCACGCACGAGCAGTTGGGCCACGCGTTCTTCGGTGCGTTTGCGAGCAGTGATATCGCGCTTGATGCTGACGTAACAGAGCGGCTCACCCAGCCCGCTGCGCATCGTGAAGACTGAGAGCTCAATGTTTCTTTCTTCGCCGTTCTTGGTGCGGCAGATAATCTCGCCCGAATAATCGCCCGACTCGATCAGTTGCTTAAAAATCTTTTGAAACGTTTCCTCGCCGAGATACACGGCCGGAGTTTTGCCCTCGAGGTCGTCGTCAGCGTAGCCGAGGAGGGTGAAGTGGGCTCCGTTTTGCTGAAGGCAATAACCATCGCGATTGATGATGGCGATGGCTTCCTTCGAGTGAGCGAAGATCTCGCGGTAGAGGTCTGCGTGCAGTTCGACGGGCCGAGCCGTTGGCTCAACCCGAACTTCTCGACGTGACGAGGCCTCTTGAGACATAAAAACGCCCACACACTAAAGGGCATCCAGAAATATTTTCGCCGGGTGCAGAGATATTAGCATTATTTTTGTAGGGGTGGCCCTCCGTGGCCACCCCTCGATTAGATTCCACGCAGGGGTGGCCACGGAGGGCCGCCCCTACAAAATGGATACTGGCGCCCCGGTGCGCACTGATTCGTAAACGGCGTTCGCTATTTCAACAGACATCAGACCATCAAGCGCGGTGACGAGCGGTGGTGAGTTGTTAACAATCGAATCGATGAACGCTCGATCCTCTTGCAGGTAACCCCATTTCTCTTCGCGTGGTAACTGCTGCATCGTTTGTCGTGCGAAGTAACCTTCAAGGTTGCTGCTGATCGTGAGGCTTTCCATTTCACGCGTGACCAGCGTTGCGTGATGGCAGAAGACTTCCACGCGCTCGAACGGAAACAACCAGCTCGCATCCGCGGCAGTCGCAAGCGTCGCGTGCATGCCGCTCGCGAACTTCAACAGCACGGAGAAATCGTCGATCTCTTTGTACTCGTGTTTCGACCCGATGGCCTGCAGGCTTTCGATCTCGCCGAACAGGAACCGCATCATGTCGAACATGTGAATCGGCGTCTCGTACAAAAAGCCGCCGGTGATCTCGGGATTGCCGGTCCATTCGGGTTTCAATAACTCGCCGCGGTTCATCTTGACGTGTGCCGAGTGCGGTGTGTGGGTCTCGGAAAGCATTCGCTTCAGTTCGACGTAAACGGGCGCAAAGCGTCGATTGTGGCCCACTTGAAATACGCCGCCGGCGTCTCGACTTTTCTCGAACATCCTTTGCGCATCGGCGACGTTTGTCGCGAGCGGCTTTTCGCAAAAGACGTGCTTGCCGGTTTCGACAGCGGCAATCGCAAGCGAAGCGTGTCTCGTGTTTGGGGCAGTGATAAAGACCGCATCAGATTTTTCAAGCAACTCGAGAATCGTAGCGACTGGAGTCGCGCCGTGCGCGCGAGCAA
This sequence comes from Acidobacteriota bacterium, assembly GCA_046733535.1. Taxonomy (GTDB): domain Bacteria; phylum Acidobacteriota; class Blastocatellia; order Pyrinomonadales; family Pyrinomonadaceae; genus PSRF01. The sequence continues at coordinate 5,353 of JBKPPH010000084.1, read as the reverse complement.
GTCTTTCGGCGCACTCCGGCACCAGATCGTGCACAGCGGAGAGCTGAACCCGGTCATCGCGCGCCAGCACGTCCGCATGAACCGCCGCGATATAACCCGCTCCGATGATGCCGATCTTAATTTTTTTCATAATCCGACTAGACAGGATTTACACGAACAAATTTTTTGTGGCTTCGTGAGCGTCGCGCGCTAGTTGAACAGGATCTCTTTCCCAGTACTCCGGGCGGAAGATCTCGACACTCGCGACCTTGTCATAACCAATACGCCGGAACGCATCGACCATCTCACGCAGAGGTAAGATCCCCATGCCCGGCAGCAGACGATGCCGATCTTCCAACTGCTCGCGCGGCAGGTCTTCAGCGTCGTTGATATGGAAGATCTGAATCAGCGACGGATCGAGAGCGTCGATCATCCCGATTGTCGAACCGCCGGCGTAAAAATGAAAACTGTCGATCACGAGTCCTAAGTCTTTCCGACCTGCCCCGCGCACGATTTCAGCCGCGAGATCCAGCGTAGGTACACTGCAATCCGGTTGACCAAGAAATTCAAAAGCGAGCGAAACGCCGTGGGCCGCGGAGATGTCGCACAACTCATTCAAAGCCCTGACCGACTCTGCGACCACGGCTTCACGCGATGCGCCACCTTGCGGCAAGCGCCCCGGCACCACGACAATGCACGGACACCCAATCGTCGCAGCGATACTGCTCAGTTCCTCGCACTCGCGTTTGATCGTACGGTACGCTTCATCGTCCCGAAACGTGATGTGCTCGATTGAGTTGATACTCAAAGCCCCGAGCCCGGATTCAGCGAAGAGATCTTTGAGCTCGGACGCCGACCTCTGTTTCAGAAAAGCCCTGAGTTTTGCGGCCCAGATTTCCACATAATCGAACCCCGCTGCTTTCGCTGCGTGCAAATCCGTTGCGAGATCCGCCCGCATTGTCGTGGCGCCGTTAAGTGCAAGCTTCATAGGGTGGTTTGCTGGTGGCGAGAGAATAACACGGATGTTGTTTCCGGTTTGACTTGTCGCCGCCATAGTTGTAAAAGCGTCCCATAAACTATTTCGCATCCCTTACTTTCCCGGTCATCGGACCGGGATCGGTTTTGTTGACATCAAGAAGGAGAATCAAATGGCTCTACGACTTGGCGACATAGCACCCGATTTCACGGCAGACACGACAGAAGGCCCCATCCGTTTCCACGAATGGCTCGGCGATAGCTGGGCAGTTCTGTTCTCGCACCCAAAAGATTTCACCCCGGTTTGCACAACCGAGCTGGGTTACGTGGCGCGCTGTAAACCAGACTTCGAAAAGCGCGGCGTGAAAGTGATTGGGCTCAGCGTCGATCCTACGGATTCGCACAAGCGGTGGGCAGAGGACATCAAAGAAACCCAGGGGTCCGAGCTCAATTTTCCAATCATTGCGGATCCCGATCACAAGATTGCGGAACTTTACGACATGATCCACCCGGAGATCAGCGACGTATTCACGGTCCGCTCAGTTTACGTTATTGGCCCAGACAAAAAGATCAAGTTGATGATCACTTATCCGGCCAGCACGGGACGCAACTTCGACGAGATCCTGCGCGTGATCGATTCACTGCAATTGACCGCGAAGTACAGCGTGGCGACGCCGGTAAATTGGAAGGATGGAGACGATGTGATTATCGTTCCGTCGTTGTCGGACGAGGCGGCGAAGGAAAAGTTCCCCGGCGGCTGGAGAGCACCGAAGCCTTACTTGCGCATCACACCGCAACCAAACAAGACTGGCGACACGTCAGCAAAAGGCGCTTCGTAAATAAAATCGGCCACGGATCGGCGCGGATTAACACGGATCGGCATAGATCGTTATTCTGATCCGTGTTATCCGTGGCTAGAACGTTTTAAACACGCTCAGGATATTCGAGAAGTCGTCCGTCCAAACGTTCTGCGCCCCTGTACTCACCAACGGGTGAGCGTACGGATCGTTCGCGAGCAATCCATAATCCGCACTACTCCGCGCGAGCACGACCCAGTGTGAAGGATCTTTTCCGTTCGGCTCCCTGGGACTCAGATTGAGTAGCGACACGCCACTGAGATTCCGGCTCTTCGCCAGATCCGCCACGACCCCGCCCAACTCGAGATTGCGGTTCGAAATGTGAAATACGATCAGACCACCCGGCGCGAGCTTCGAGAGATAAAGATCGAGTGCTTGTTGCGTGATCAAGTGGAGCGGGATCGCATCGCTGCTGAAAGCATCGAGCACAATCAAGTCGTAGGAACCATCCTTCGCGTTGTGCAGTTTCAATCGCGCGTCTCCGAGTACGGTGTCAACCGGCGCTTTCGCACACTCGCTCAGATAACTGAAGTAATCTCGTGAGCGCGCGACAGACACAACTGCCGGGTTGATCTCGTAGAACGTCCAATGTTCACCGGGTCGTGAATAAGTGACGGTGGCGCCGGTCCCAAGACCGATAATTGCAACGTTCGCCACCGTGCGTGAGCTTTCAAACTGCGTAAAGATCCGTCCCAATGGGCCTTCGCGATGGTAATACGACAGCGGCTCACACTTTCGCTCGGGAAGCGTGCTTTGCCGGCCATGCACAGTGCTGCCATGCAGGAACGAATGCATGTTGACATCTTCGCTGTTGATGACTTTCAAGACGCCGAAGAAATTACGTTCCGAGTGCATGGTGGCTTTGCCCACTCCAGTCACCAACCCCGCGGCAAGGATGATCGCGCCGAGTGACAATGCAAACCGCAGCGGACGTTTGCGTAACGGATAGCTGATAAAAAGAGGTACTGCGAGCACGTATAACGAGCCGCTGAATTGAGTCGGAGCAAACCTGTCTGCGACCCAGCCGAGGCCAACGGTAAACACGAAAATAAAAACCGGGAAAGCAAAGTCCAATCGTTGTTGTTTGCCTTCACCGCGCGCGCCGGGCAGAAGCAGGCACGAAAGCAGGATCGCCAACGGATATTCCACGACCGAACGAAACAGCATCGGCGCGAGCAGCGCGTTGAAAATTCCTCCGAGCACACCGCCGAGAGAGAGCCATACGTAAAACTGGGCCAGGTATCGTGGTCCAGGCCGATCGGCTGCGAGCTGTCCATGGCACATCAACGCGGCGAAGAAGAAATAACCGAGATGCAGGACCATCAGCATTCGCGATCCGCTACCCGAAACATCCGCCAGGTAAAGCATCAACAAAACAACAGTCGCGCCCGGGATGATCAAATCCGCCAATCGTGGCGAGAACAACGGCTTCCGCGCGAATGCGAAGACCATCGTCAGCAGGTACAGCGCGAGCGGAATGATCCACAACAACGGCACCGACGCGATGTCGGTCGTGATGTAGTTGGTCACTCCAAGCATCAGGCTCGACGGCGCAAAGGCGAGCAACAGCCAGCGCAAACGCCGGTTAAGAGTCGGCTTCGGCGTGGCTGTTTCTGCTTCGGTTTGTGCCGGCTCAGTCGCTCGCGATCGCCACAGCATCAGCGAATGGAGTCCGATGAGTACGACGAGCACTGCATAGACGACCGTCCATAAACGACCCTGCGCGCGCAACGTGAAGAACGGTTCCATCAGTGCCGGATAAGCCAAGAGGGCGAGCAAGCTGCCGGCGTTCGAAGCTGAATAAAGAAAATAAGGATCGCGCGCCGCTTCGGTCGGCATTCGTGAAAACCATTTCTGAAGCAAAGGACTGTTGCTGGAGATGATGAAGAAAGGCAGGCCGACGGAAGCAGCCAGGCACAGCAACAACCATAGTGAAGGATTGTCGCTTGGCGGAACCGAAGTCGCCCACGAACGCGAAATACCTATCGGCAGACTAATGAAGGCGAGACAAAGTATTACGAGTTGCGCGACGAGTTGGCGCTTCAATGGCCAGCGTGAAACGACGAGGGCGTACGCGTAACCACACAGCAACGCCGCCTGGAAGAAGAGCATGCACGTGTTCCACACGGCCGGCGTTCCGCCGAGCAATGGCAGCAGCATCTTCGCGATCATCGGTTGAATCGAGAAGAGAAGGGCAGAGCTAACAAAGATGGTTACCCCGAATAACCGGGTGTGCAGGCTTTTCATGTGTTGGACTAGTGAGGAGGAAGCAATCACACTCAATATAGGTAAGCTCGATGCGGAGTGTCAAACAAAAAGTAAGTTTTGTAGAATTGAGCCGCAGATTTACGCAGATGAACGCGCATCTGATCCGCGTTCATCTGCGTAAATCTGCGGCTAATATGAATCTTCCTTCCAAAACACAACTCGGGCGCTACGAGATTCGCTCTCTTCTCGGCGCCGGTGGCATGGGTGAAGTCTATCTGGCGCAGGACACGAGTCTAAACCGCAAAGTCGCGTTGAAAGTCCTGCCCGCCGAGGTCGCGACCAATCAGGACCGGATGCGGCGCTTCAAACAGGAAGCGACTGCCGCAGCCTCTCTCAATCACCCAAACATCGCGCACATCTACGAGATCGGTGAAGCGTCCGGCTTGAACTTCATCGCGATGGAGTACGTCGACGGCTCAACGTTGCGCGAGAAGATTCACTCCGATCCGGAAGAGCTCTCGAAACTGCTGCGCATCCTGCAACACGTCGCGGAAGGACTCGCGAAAGCCCACGATGCGGGGATCGTTCATCGCGATCTCAAGCCAGACAACATCATGATCACGTCTGACGGGCATGCGAAGATCCTCGACTTCGGTCTCGCCAAACTGATCGAACCGCAAACGAATACGAGCAGCGTGAGCGGCGACGAGCCGACGATCCTGCAGCATTCAACTCCCGGCGTGATCCTCGGAACGATGGGTTACATGTCGCCGGAACAAGCGCAGGGTAAGACCAAAGACATCGACAACCGTTCCGACATCTTTGCCTTCGGCTGCATCTTGTTTGAAGCGATCACCGGGCAGAAAGCGTTCACCGGTAAAGATCACATCGAAGCACTCAACAAGATCATTCGCGAGCCGGTTCCGCCGCTCGCCGCGTTCAATCCAAACGCGCCGGCTGACTTGCAGCGAATCGTCCGCCGTTGTTTGGCCAAAGATCCCGATCAGCGTTATCAGAACATCAAAGACGTCGCGATCGAGTTGAAGGAAGTGCGGCGTGAGTTGCAGGAGACGGGTGTCACTATTCCGTCAGGTTCTTCCGCGGCCAGTGAGGCCCGCACCAGGTGGCACTCCGAAACAACTCGCGTGCAATCGCAGCCGACGACTGCGGAGCGTTCGGCTTCGACACGCGCTTCGAGCGCGGAGTTCATCGCCAACGGATTCAAGCGACACAAGGCGGCCACAATCATAGGTGCGGTGCTGGTGCTGCTGGCGGCTGTCGCCGTGGTGTTTGGGATCCGATCTTATCTTCACGCAAAAGCGACAGAGGTCGCG
>JBKPPH010000083.1:0-9409 GCA_046733535.1 Acidobacteriota bacterium | reverse complement strand
GGCGCACACGATCACGTTGGGAGCGACGAAGCGAGCAATGTCGTCGATGTGGCCGTCAGTGTCGTCGCCCACGATTCCTTCGCCCAGCCACAAAGTCTTCGTTACTCCGAGGTAGTCTTTCAAATACTGCTCGATCTCGTTTCGACTGAGCTGCGGATTGCGATTTGGATTCAGCAAGCACTGCTCGGTGGTCAATACACAGCCTGCTCCATTTACCTCGATCGAGCCGCCTTCCATCACAATGCCGGGCGAAAACCGTTGCAAGCGGCTGATGGTCTCCAACTCTCGTGGCACACCGTCGTCCTGCTTGAGTGCTTCATACTTATTGCCCCAGGCATTAAAGATCCAGTCGTTGAAAGCCAGCTCGCCGTTTGGGCCGATCAGAAAGTTTGGTCCATAGTCTCGAATCCACGAGTCGACAGTTTGGACGTGATGGAAACGGAGTCTGGCGGGAGTACCACAACGCGCGCGAACTTGTTGCTCCGTCTCTTCATCGTCGACGAGCAGGTCGACTGATTCGTGCGGGAGCAGCGCAGAGATCATCTTAAGGTAAATTTCCTGGACGTGTGTGACGCGATCGGGCCACGTTTCCGGATCCTTGGGCCACGTCAACCAGGTTGATTCGTGAGGGTGCCATTCCGCGGGCATGCGGAAGCCGAGCGCCGCCGGAGTTTTTGTTTGTGCGTCAGCCATCGAGGGTCTGAGACTTGAGGCCCTTGAGCCGAAAGTAACGATAGATGCCGAGCAAACTGATCAGCACCCAAAAGACTTCCATCAGCAAAGCAGAAAGATTGAAGTCGTAAACGAGGGAAGCGATGATCAGGCTTGCGCCGATCGCGTTGAGAAGCGAGTAAGCGAGTCCCGCGCTACTTAGTTTATTCAACTGCAACATCAGGTACGCGACCATCAACACGACTACGCCGACATTGCCGATGAAATCCAGTGGGCCGTAGCTCATAACGACCCGCCGAATCTGAAACGCAGCCCTTCATAAGCGTCGATGCGGCGGTCACGCAGGAACGGCCAGTTTTGTCGTGTCTCTTCGATCTTCGAAAGATCACACTCGACCACCAGCACTTCCTCTTTGTCAGCGGAAGCTTTCGCGACGATCCTTCCAAACGGATCGGCGACAAACGACTGGCCCCAGAAGGTCAGTTTTCCTTCACTGCCGACGCGGTTAACCACCACGACAAAAACTCCATTCGCGATTGCGTGCCCGCGTTGGATCGTTTCCCAGGCGGAGTGCTGTGCCTCGTTCATCTCGGGATCTTCGTCGGGAAGCCAGCCGATCGCGGTCGGATAAAAAAGAAACTGTGCGCCGCCAAGGGCAGTTAGGCGGGCGGCTTCGGGAAACCACTGGTCCCAGCAGACGAGTGTGCCAATCTTTCCGTAAGTTGTGTCATGAGATTGAAAGCCCAGATCGCCGGGAGTGAAATAAAACTTCTCGTAATAGAGAGGATCGTCAGGGATGTGCATCTTTCTATACTTGCCCGCGATTTTCCCTGAGGCGTCGATCACGACGGCGGTGTTGTGATACACACCGGCAGCGCGCTTTTCAAAAAGCGAGGCGATGATAACAACCTTCCGCTGCCGCGCGACTTTGCCCAATGCTTCGGTCGATGGCCCAGGAATGGTTTCGGCCAGTTTGAAAAGCTGAATGTCTTCCGTCTGGCAGAAGTACTGCGAGCGGAAGAGCTCCTGCAAGCAAACGATTTGAGCGCCGCGTTTGGCAGCATCGTTGATGCCCGCGATCGCTTTCTTCAGGTTGGTCTCAGGCTTTTCGACGCAACTCATTTGCACGAGACCAACGGTCGTCACGTCGCCTGCTCGAGTTTTCTTCGGCATGGGGCGAGTATAGCAAGCCGCAAAGAGGCACCAAAAAGCACAGAGTCATATTCAGGTGATTTTGCGCTTTTTGTGCTTTCTTGTGGCCTTGGGTAAGATGGGCGGTCATCTTTAGCGCCTGATTGAAAAGAGTAACGAAATGATCGATTTTGAATTGACTGAAGACCACAAAGCCCTTGTGCAGACCGTGCGCGAGTTTACGCAAAAGGAAGTTGCACCCCATATCAAGGAATGGGACGAGAAGCAGCAGTTTGATCCTTCAGTGTTGAAGAAGATGGCCGCGTTGAACCTGCTGGGCGTGTGCATTCCGGAGGAGTATGGCGGCGCCGGCTTCGATTACATCTCGCTGGGTTTGGTCTGTGAAGAGCTCGAGGCAGTCGACACTTTCCTGCGCGTGGTGATGTCGGTCCATACGGGCTTGAATTCACTAACGCTTTACACGTGGGGCAGTGAAGAGCAGAAGCAGAAATACCTCGCGCCGCAAGCGCGCGGTGAAAAGATTGCGACTTACGGTTTGACCGAACCGGGCGCCGGCTCGGACGTAGTTGGCGCGCGCTCGACGGCACGGCGCGAAGGCAACGAATGGGTCCTGAACGGCGAGAAGATGTGGATCAGTTTGGCCGACGTTGCCGACAACTTTCTTTTCTTTTGCTGGACGGATGAGGAGAAGCGACGGCGCCGCGATCACACCGGCATGTCGTGTTTCATTGTTGAGCGAAGCATGAAGGGCTTCTCGTCGGGCACAATTCACGGCAAGCTCGGCATTCGCGCCGGCAACACCGGTTATTTTTCGTTGCAGGACGTGCGAGTGCCGCAGGAGAACATGGTTGGCGAAGAAGGTGAAGGTTTCAAGATCGCGATGTTTGCGCTCGAGCAGGGGCGTTACACAGTCGCTTCGGGAGCGACCGGCGTGATTCGCGCGTCCCGCGATGCGTCAATTGCTTATGCAAACACGCGCGAGACATTCGGCACGAAGATCGCAAACCACCAACTGGTGAAGCAGAAGATTGCGGAGATGGAAGCCGATTATCAGATGAGCCACTTGTTGTGGTTGCACGCGGGTTATTTGAAGAACGAGGGCAAGCCAAACGCGAAGGCGACGAGTTTGGCGAAATGGCAAGCTACGACGCGCAGCGAGAAGGCGGCATCGATGGCGATCGAAGTGCATGGTGCGAATGGCTATTCAAACGATTATCCCGTCGAACGTTACTTGCGTAACTGCAAAGCCGCAATCATCTACGAAGGCACTCGCGACATTCACACGCTAATGCAGGCTGACTGGGCGCTCGGCTTGAAGAAAGAAAAAGCTGCGCGCCGCACCTTGCCACCGTGGAAAAAGTGAAATCCATTTCATCCGTGTTATTCGTGGCAAAAACTTCACCACAGATAACACGGATGGAGGACAGATTAATGTGATAGGAACACGTCCCAAGCCATGGGCCCGACACTTCCCGGGATCGTGTTTCTCACTTTCGCTCGATACTTGAACTCGTTCCCGTATCGATCGACGCGTTTCGATTGCTTGAAGTCCAGCTCCAGCGCCTCGATATTCAATGACGCCAGCAGGTGAAGCTCCTCCGGTTCCGAAAGTCCGTTGTGATTCTTGTCCTGCCACAAACGAAGGTTGTTGAAGACTAAGTCGCGGCCATCCACGATACCGTCAGCATTCCCACCGTTTTCCGGCTTATCAAACTCGGCGAGCGCGAGGAAGCCGTTCTTGTTACTCGAAGCCGGCTGAGCCGTAAAATCACCAAATAGTTCTGCGCCGTTGTCGATTGTCCCGTTGCCATTGCGATCGAGCGCGAGCCATGCGTCGTCTGAGTCCGCCTGTGTCCAACCAAGGCGATCGCGGGTGCCGTTTCCATTGAGATCGAAATCGACACCGCCCGCGGCATTCGTGAGTGCAATTCCGTTTCCCACGACGTCGATGATGATCGGCGAGCCGCCACAGTAATCACAACCGAGACACGTACAACTTGAAAAGTCGTAATCCCCTCCATACATCATGCACTTGCTCGCGAAAGTGAGACCGCAATTGCCCGTGCTACTAAAACAGCACAAGCCAGAGCCGTTTGGCGTAGTTCCAATGGGACAAGTGCCATTGAGAGACGGTGTGGTGCAAGACCCGCCGGCGCTCGAAAGATTGCAGGTGAAATGCTCCGCGTTTACGTCACGCCATAAGTTGCCACCCGTCACCGTTGCCGAACCGGAGGCAACCAGAACACTTAGGGAAACGCTGGCATTCGTACCGCAACTCGTTCCGATCAAACACGAGGAGAAAGCAACACCCGTTGCTGAGGCACAGGAAACACTGGTGCCAATAGCTCCGGTGCGACTATCTGTTCTCTGGTCCTTTGAGCCCACGTGAGAAAAGAAGGGTGTGAAGTTGTCGAGTGTGCCTGTTTCGAACGCAGCAAAGTTACGCACGGCCACTGTACAACGTTGAAAACTGCCAGGCAGCACATCGCATACGCCCAGGTATTCAGCCGTACCGCCATGCCAGCCGGAGGCATGCTCCGCGATATCTCCACTGATCCAGAACGGCAAATTAGTTGACGTCGAACTCAAGGTATATGACCCGCCGCCGGACGTAGTCGACGAACCACCGCCCGAGGTAGTTGACGAACCATCGTCTGACGTAGTTGACGAACCATCGTCTGTGGTCAAAGAGCTAGTTGTAACCGCGTCAGTCTTCGGCTGGTAAGGCGGCCGCTTTTCTCCCCAGACGATGCCGAGTCCATTTATGATCGCGTCCCAAAACTCCGGTGCACCGGTCGTTTCATGAAAAAGCGCGAGCGCACGGTAAGTGCGAGACTTCTCTTCCAGCTTCACCGTCACTTGATAAGAGACGTACGACTTAATGTCGAAATAACGCGCAGCCTCGAAGTGAAAGACGTCCGCGACGGTCCACATCGGATCGAACACTGCCGCATACTGCCCAGGTTCCCATGCGGCAGCAAACGTAGCTTCCTGTGGACCACCATCAAGAGAGTGGCCGCCGCGAGTTAAAGATATGATCTCCCCGGTGGGCAGCGTCACAAGGTCAGCGTACCGTTGGCTGACAATCTCCCGGATATCGCCCGAGCGAAAGTCACTCAACTCAACACTCAGGTTCGCTTCTGCGCGAAACGACTTTCTTGTCTGTTCGTTTTGAAAGACTTGAGCGGCAGCGTTGTAGTTTTCGAGTTTCCGGTAAGTATCGCGTACGAGCTTTTCCTGTGACGCCTGTAAAGGCCGGCCCTGGGCCATGGCTGCGCCCACATCAAGCGCAGCGAGTAAAAGCGAGGTGAGGACTAAGCAAACTATTCGTTTCATGAGGTCTCCTAATTGGTTGAGGATTGTTTCTGAGCGCGCTGCCCCAGCTCGCGCTCAATGATCTTTTGAAAATCGGCAAAGCTGAGAGCGCCCTTGATTAGTTGTCCATTGACGATGAAGCTCGGGGTACTCTCGATATGAAAGAGCCGGGCTGTTTCGATGTCTTTGATGACCGCGGCGCGCGACTGCTCGGAACTCAGGCACGCCTGAAACTTCGGCACGCCGAGTCCGAGATCCATGGCGATGCCGTCTATGACTGCGCCGGACAAGTTCCCCGAAGCAAACAGCGCATCGTGAAACTGCCAAAAACGATCTTGCTCGGCGGCGCAGTAAGCAGCTCGCGCTGCGGGCAATGAATTGCGATGGCCTTCGAGCGGCATGTGCTTGAACACGAGGCGCACGTCGTTGCCATAGGTCTGCATCACCTGCTTGAGCACCGGCTGCACTGCGCCGCAAAACGGGCACTCGAAATCTGAAAACTCGACGATTGTGACCAGCGGTTTCGTGGATCCCTTCACCGGTGACACTCCGTCGTCCAATTCAGACACAAACACCGGCGCGGACAAATTCACTTTAACGCTCCACTTTTTACGCAGCGCTTCGAGGCCCGCGCGATAGTTTTTCATCCGCGCCTGGTTCTCGAGGTCCAGACGCAATCTCTCGCGCGCCTCATCAGGACTCATCGACGCGAAAAACGATGCGTTCTGTTTGTAAGCTTCTTCAACTTGCGCGCGCGCTACATTGATCTCGCCTAGCGTGAGTTGCCGGCGAAGTTCCTCGATCGAAACGCCTCTCGCGCCAGCTTCGCTTTCGAGCAGCTTCGTAGCAATCAAATTTTCGAGTGCGGCTTTTCTGATAGCGTAGAGTTGCTGTTGCAACGGATAGATCTTCGCCGCGACTGCGTCGTCAACTTGCTTCTGTGTAATCTCGCTGCCGTTGACCGTAGCTAAGATCGTCTCAGGCGTTTGTGCGAGCACCGGCAGGGTCGGCAACAAGATCAGGCATAGACAAAGTATTCCCCGTGAGGAGTGGAAGAACATTTTTAGACTCTCCAATTTGTTTATGAGTTTCTGTTCGTGGGGCGATGCGCAATCTAATCTGATCGCGAGTCGTAGTCAACGGCTGTTTCTTATCGAAAACGGCTAAATTTTGCCGAAAACGGCTAACGTTGCTTTTTCCGCGATTTCTTCTTGCGCGACTTTCGTGTCTTCTGCGCACGCCAAAAGGCACGGCGATACGCTGTCGGTGTCATACCGTGCAGCTTGCGGAAGTCATTCACGAAGTGAGTGTTCGAACCGAGGCCCACTTGCTTCAGCACCTGCTTCACCGTAAGAAACGTGGTCCGCAACATCATCTCCGCCTTGCGCAAGCGAAACTCTTTGAGGTACTGGGCCGGACCTGTCCCGGTTTCTTGTTTAAAAAGGTGGCGGAAACGCGACGGCGAGAGATTTACAAGCGCGGCAAGCGACGTAGCGTCCCACGGGCTCGCGGGTTCGCTTTCCATTTTTGAGATGACGAGTTCTATTCTTCGATCCATGGTGAGGATATAGACCCGAAGAGTCGCGTGAGAGTACTCGTTACAAATTCATTTGTCTACCTCAATATTTTCCACTAACTGCGCAAAGCGCCGGTCGATTTACAAAATCGCACTTTGCTCTGCTAGTATGAGCAGGCATTTACTCCCTCAATCAGGAGATCTGAAACGAATGGGTGAAGACCTGAGGACAGAGCGCGAGCTGTCTCTGGATTTCTTGCGCGTATGTGAAGCCGCCGCTATCTCCGCGGCCCGGACGATGGGCCAGGGTGATCGGAAGTTTTCCGATCAAGTGGCGGTTGAGGCGATGCGGGAAGTAATGGACACGGTGCCGATGCGCGGCCGCGTGGTGATCGGCGAGGGCGAACGCGACGAGGCGCCGATGCTCTACATCGGCGAGGAAGTCGGAGGCGGCTTCGGCGTTGGTGAAGAAATTGCAGAATCGTGTCCGGAGGTCGACATCGCCGTCGATCCCCTCGAAGGGACGAACCTTTGCGCGCTCGGAGCAAACAACGCGATCGCCGTGTTGGCTGCGGCTGAGCGAGGCGGTCTGCTCAACGCCCCTGACATTTACATGGACAAGATCGTCGTTGGACCATCGTCACGCGGCGTCGTGGATATCGACGCGCCCGTCAAAGACAATTTGAAAAACATCGCGCGACGGCTTGGCCGTGATATCGAAGACCTGACGGTGATCGTGCTCGATCGTTCCCGTCACAAGAAACTGATTGCCGACGTGAGGGCAGCGGGCGCGCGCATTCGTTTGATCTCCGACGGCGATCTTTCTGCAGGGATCTCGGCGGCGGTCGCCGGAACAAACATCCATGCGTTAATGGGAATAGGCGGCGCTCCGGAAGGAGTGATCACGGCCGCGGCGATGAAGTGTCTCAACGGTGAGATTCAGGCGCGGCTGGTTTTCGATCCCGACAGACTCGGCGTTGATAAAAACAAAGTTCCGCCGAAACAAGAAGTCCTGGACCGGCTCGCGACGATGGGCATCAAAGATCCCAACAAGGTTTACGACACGGACGACCTGGCGCCCGGGAAGAAGATTATTTTCGCGGCGACCGGCGTGACGGACGGCGCGTTATTGAAGGGCGTGCGTTTCTTTGGTTCGGGTAAACGGACACACTCGGTGGTGATGACGACTGAATCGCGCCACATTCGTTTTGTGGACACGCTGCACATCGAGGGTGGACCAGACACTGTTATTAGATTTTGAGCCACGAAAAGGCACAAAGAGCACATAATCAGAATCACCGCCCATTCCTCTTCTGGTTGGTCGCTGCGGTTACGGTGCTATCGATAGTTTCGCTGATCGTTGCTGCACCGGTCGCGGCGGCGGATGGGCATGGAGAACTGGCCAAAGGAATCTACGGTGCGTTCGGTACGCTTTGCCATCAGTTGCCGGAACGCTCCTACTTCATCGCGGGTCATAAGTTTGCAGTCTGTTCGCGTTGCACCGGCCTCTATGCCGGCTTTGCCTTCACGCTGTTCTTGTACCCGCTGATTCGGTCGCTAAAAACAACCGCGATGCCACCGCGCAGTTTGTTACTGCTGGCCGCGATTCCACTCCTTATCGACTTCAGCGTCACATTTTTCGGCTTCTGGGAAAACACGCACACGTCACGTTTATTAACTGGGGCGTTGCTCGGTAGCGCGACCGTCTTTTACGTAATGCCGGGGCTTATCGAGTTGAGTTTGCGACGCGCGCAAACCGCACGTCCGAAAGCAATGTTTACAACAGCCTCTCCCGAGCGCATTGCCGCCGCGCCCAGCGACTACAGCGCGCCCGAGCGCCGGATCTAGTAGACAGGATTTACAGGATTTTCCTCATGTACAAGAGTTCTCACCCCGGCTTCTCTTGCTCACCGCGATGGGTTAGAATCTTGCGCCTTCGGATGTAGCGCAATTCATGATTTTTCAGGCTCCAGCACCAACGCCATGGCCCAGCCCCAGCGGGCCGACGCCGCAAGCTCTCTTCGAGCAATACTTCCACGAACTCGTCAACAAAACCTGGGGAAACATCAGCCCGCTTTACAAACTCGATACCTTCGACTGGATCATTCTGATCGTCTACTTCTCGATTCTCGGCACGCTGGCCGTTTATGGCGCTTATCGCATAAAGCAGGTCATCGACTTCTGGCGTTACCGCAAATTCGTGCCGCACCCGAGTGGCAGATTCAGCGAGGACGAGCTTCCGCGAATTACCGTCCAGTTGCCACTCTTCAACGAACTGTACGTTGTCGATCGTTTACTCAAAGCCGTTACCGCCTTCGACTATCCGCACGACAAACTGGAAATTCAAGTCCTCGACGATTCGACCGACGAAACAACAAAGGTCGCGGAAGCCGTCGTCGCGAAGTACGCGGCGCAGGGATTTGACATTCACTACATCCATCGCGCCGATCGCACCGGGTTCAAAGCCGGCGCGCTCGAGAACGGCAACAAATTCGCCAAAGGTGAACTGCTCGCGATCTTCGATGCTGACTTTGTTCCCAAACCCGATTGCCTGCGCAAGCTCGTCGACTTCTTCACTGATCCCCTCGTCGGTTGCGCGCAGATGCGCTGGGCGCACATCAACGGCAACTACAATCTGCTGACGCGTTTGCAAACGATCATGCTCGACGGCCATTTCGTCGTCGAACAAACCACGCGCAATCGCACAGGCGGATTTTTCAACTTCAACGGTACCGCCGGAATCTGGCGACGTGA
>JBKPPH010000082.1:0-12039 GCA_046733535.1 Acidobacteriota bacterium | reverse complement strand
CGTTATAGTTGTTTCGATTTTGGTGATTACGATTGCAGGCATTTGGGCGGCTTCGCGGACGGAGGAGTTATCGGGTCGAAAGGATCCGGGGAAAGTCGTCGTCGATGAAGTTGCCGGGCAAATGATCGCGCTGTTGCCGTTAACGTTCTTCGCTGTCACGCCCTTGGCAGTCATGATTTCGTTTATGCTTTTCCGCTTTTTCGACATCGTTAAGCCTTACCCTGCGGGCAGACTTGAAGAACTTAAGGGCGGCTTCGGAGTAATGTGTGACGATCTCGTGGCCGGAGCGTATGCGGCCGTGATCGTGTCGATATTTCTAAGGTTTGTTTAGAGGACAAAACGAATGGAACGAAAAGAATCGATTGGCAAGGAAGCGACAAGCAAAAAGACGCTCGAGGATGTGGAAGAGAACGAAGTCGATGTGAAAGAGCATGACGGCGCAGATTTACCAAGCCCTGACGGCGCCTTCGACGATTCGGATGCTCTAAAAGATGCCGATCCGTTGTAACTTAACGGCGGATTGACGCTGGTAAATGCTGATCAGCGTTCGTCCGCGTTAATCTGCGGCTCCTCGCTGCCTTTACCCCCAATCCATCCACGCCGCTTGAAAAACAGCAACATGCCTATCGCAACGACGAGCATGATCACCCAAACTGCATAATACCCATACCGCGAGTGCAACTCAGGCATGTTCTCGAAGTTCATACCGTAAACTCCCGCGATGAACGTCAACGGCAACATGATCGCGGAGAAGATCGTCAGCACTTTCATAATCTCATTCAGCCGGTTTGAAACTACCGACAAATACGCCTCCAGCGATCCACTGATCAAATCGCGGTAGCTCTCAGCCAGATCGACCACGCGCACGAGGTGATCGTAAACATCGCGATAAAACGGGCGCATGTCTTCCGATATGAGCGCAAACTCACCGCGGCTCATGCGATGCAGAATGTCCATCTGTTTTCCCGAAATGCGCCGCAAACGCAGCACACTGCGTTTTAGATCCATGATCTCCGACAGGATCTGATCGTTGGGCCGCTTCAACGTGAAAATGTCGTCTTCGAGACGATCGATGCGGTCGTCAAAGTCGTCAAGCACCGGCGAGTAAAAATCGACGACCTGGTCCAGAATCTGGTGTAACAGGAAACCAGCGCCGCGGTGGCAAATAACAGGCGTCGTGTGCAGCAGTTGTTTCACGTTATTGATGCTGCGAAACATGTCGTGGTGATAAGTGATCACATAGTTTGGTCCGAGGAAGCCATCCAACTCGATCGTATTGAATCGTTCGAGACTGATATCGGCACGCACGCCATGCACGATGAAGTAGAGATAGTCCTCAAACTCTTCCACTTTGGGATAGTGACGATTCTCGCGGCAATCCTCGACCGTCAACGGGTGAAAGTGAAAGACATTGAGCAGCACTTGCTCGTCTTCCTCAGTCGGCGCTTCCATGTCAACCCAGATCACGGCGGACTGGTCCTTCAACAGCTCAGGCAGATCGGCCGCGGTGAAGCCTTCCTCAATCTTTGGGTTGCCTTTGCGGTAAACGAGAATCTCCATTTGCCTCTCCTAACGTGGCCCAACTCGACGCATTTCGGCAGCACTGTTACCATACCGAACTTCCAGTGGCAAGACTATGACGACAAGAATCTTTGTGGCGGATGATGTGAGCGACAGCGGGTTAGGCCCGTTGCGCGCGGCGGGTTTGACTGTCGAGAAGCGGCCCGGACTCGCACCGGCGGAATTGCGCGAAGCCTTGAAGGGTTGCGAAGGCCTGATTGTTCGTAGCGAAACGAAGGTCACGGCGGATCTTCTCGATGCGGCGAACAGTTTGCGCGTAATTGGACGCGCGGGAGTCGGCGTCGACAACATCGACGTTTCCGCGGCGACCATTCGCGGCGTCGTCGTGATGAACGCGCCCGACGGCAACACGATCACCACCGCCGAACACACGATCGCATTACTCATCTCCCTCGCGCGTTCGATTCCGCAAGCAAGCAGCAGCCTAAAAGCAGGACGTTGGGACCGCAAGAAATTTATCGGAGTTGAACTCCAGGGCAAAACACTCGGCATCGTGGGTCTCGGGCGCATCGGCCGTGTCGTCGCCTCGCGCGCGCGCGCAATGGGTATGCTGATCGTCGCTTACGATCCTTTCATCGCGCCCGAGCACGCCCGCGATCTCGAGATTGAGCTCGCGTCGCTCGACGAGGTGTACGCGCGTGCTGACTTTCTCACGGTCCATACTCCTCTGACTCCGGAAACGCGCGGCCTGATCGACCGCGAGGCGATTGCGAAGATGAAACGCGGCGCGCGCATCATCAACTGTGCTCGCGGCGGACTCGTCGACGAGCAAGCGCTGTACGAGGCGATCACAAACGGTTCAATCGCCGGCGCTGCCCTGGATGTTTTTAGCGAGGAACCGCCACCTGCCGGACATCAGTTACTGCAGCTCGAACAGGTGATCGCAACGCCACATCTCGGTGCTTCGACTAAAGAAGCGCAGGAGGGCGTCGCCTTCACAGTCGCCGAGCAGATGCGCGATTTTCTGTTGACGGGCGCGTTGCACGGAGCAGTGAATGTACCGGCGATCGGAATCAAAGAGTTTAACGTACTTCAGCCTTACATCGAGCTCGCCGATTCGCTGGGTCGGTTCCAGGCGCAACTCGTCAATCAACCGGTCAGTGAAGTCAGAATTGAATTTGCCGGCGAGGTAGTTGACGTCGATGCGGCGCCGGTTACTCGCGCGTTTCTTGCCGGCCTTTTGCGAGACGTGAGTGCGCGTGTAAACGTGGTCAATGCTTTTCTGATCGCAGAAGAGAGAGGCATCAAGGTCACTACCACTTACGTCCGCAAGGGCGGCGAGCTCGCGCCCGCCATTCGCACCGAGATACGCGCCGGAGAGTCGCCGCGAAGTTTAGCCGGAACGCTCTTTGGCTATGGTGGCCAGAGACGCGAAGGGCGTATAACTGAGATCGACGGTTTTCATATCGAGGCAACACCACACGGCCACATGCTGGTCACGCGCAATCATGATGTTCCCGGCGTGATCGGCGGCATCGGCACGATCCTGGGCCAGGGTGGCGTGAACATCAGCCGGTTTCATCTCGGACGCCGCGAACGAGGCGGCGAAGCGATGGCGGTGATCGAAGTCGACGCGCCGTTGAGTAAAGAAACACTGCAATCCCTGCGTTCGCTCGAACAAGTCATCTCGGCTCAGCCTATCGAACTATGAAAAAAGATTTCATGTAAATCCTGTCTAAAAAAGATGTATAGGCTGCCGCTCTTCGCGATTGTGTTCTGACGTTGCAAACCGGCACGCCGTCTTTCGATCGTCGGCGCGCCAAACAACGCGATCATCCAACGGGCGAATTTTGCGACGAGTGTGAACGACGTGTCGATCGCGATAAACCGTTTGGCGACACGCCGCGAAATGGCGCGGCAGCCGCATCATCGAACGATCGACGTAACTAAAGAGATGGCAGCAACTCCCGAACCTCGCTACAACGTTCCGCTCACGGCGGCAGATCGCTTCCCGAACGCGATCGAGCCTTCGCGGGATCGAGTAGACTCGATCGACTTGTTGCGTGGCATCGTGATGGTGATCATGATGCTGGACCACACGCGTGACTTCGTTCACAACGCCGTCTACCAATTTCCACCAGAAGATTTATCGCGGACGAATGTCGCGTTGTTTTTCACGCGCTGGATCACACACTTCTGCGCGCCTGTCTTCGTGTTCCTCGCCGGTACGGGTGCTTATCTTCAGTTCGCGCGCGGCAAGAGCAAGGCGGAGTTGTCGCGTTTCCTCGTCACGCGCGGATTGTGGCTAATCGTTCTCGAACTGACAGTTATCCGGTTAGGTATCTCGTTTAGTTTCGACTACCGCTTCCTCGCGTTCCTGCAAGTGATCTGGGTGATCGGTGTGTCGATGATCGTTCTCGCCGCGTTGATTCACTTGCCCTTGAAAGTCATCGCCGGCTTCGGGCTCGTCATGATTGCTGTTCACAACCTGTTCGACAACTTTCGCGTGCAGAGTTGGCGTGGACCAGGAACACCTGTGCCCGGCTTTGGCGGGACGATTTGGATACTGCTGCACCAGCCGTTTGAAGGTCTTCCGTTTCCGACTTCGTCCGGGCCGGTGGCTTTCGTGATCTACCCTTTGGTGCCGTGGATCGCGGTGATGGCTGTTGGTTACGCGTTCGGCGCGCTTTACCAGTGGGAGGCACGACGACGCCGGCGCTGGCTGCTGATCATCGGAGCCGAAACAACCGCGCTCTTCATCATCATTCGCGCAATCAACGTCTATGGCGATCCGGCGAAATGGTCCGCACAGAAGAACGCTCTATTCACTGTGCTGTCGTTTGTGAACACGTCGAAGTATCCGCCGTCGTTGCTCTTTCTGCTGATGACTCTCGGTCCTTCGATCCTCGCGCTACTTTGGTTCGAAGCTGCACCTTCGAGAGGTCGAATACGAAATTTCTTCGTTACGTTCGGGCGCGTGCCGCTCTTCTTCTACATCTTGCAATGGTTCACGGCGCACATCATTTCAATCCTGCTGCACCTCGCTTTCGGAAAACCAGCCGGCTGGCTGTTCAAGTCGCCGGTCGACCTCATCACCAACGGAGCGCCGCGGGGAACGGGTTTTAATCTCGGCGTCGTCTATCTCTCCTGGATTGCCGGCGTGCTGCTTCTGTATCCGCTGTGTAAATGGTTTGCCGGTGTGAAGCAGCGACGCAGGGATTGGTGGTTGTCTTATTTATAACCGCGGCAAAGCATCTCTTAATTCACGAAACAAACGCGCGAGAGCGGCGGGTTGGTAATTTGCGTTCAAGCCGCTCGGGTTTGGTAACACCCAGAGGACCGTGTCGCCGATGCGTTCTTCTTGCCGGCCCACGGTGGCTTTCGGCTGATTGAACGCGGTGCGATACGCGCCGACTCCAAGCACCGCCAAAACCTGCGGACGATACCGCAGCACCTTCGCGCGCAAACGCTCGCCACCCGCTACGATCTCTTCTTTCGTCAACGCGTCCGCTGACGCACTCGCGCGCATCACGACATTCGTAATCCCGTAACCATTCTTCAACAGCTCACGTTCTTCAAACGGCGACAACAGTCGATCCGTAAATCCGGCGGCGTAGAGCGCGGGCCAAAAGCGATTGCCCGGACGCGCGAAATGATGGCCCACCGCGGCGGTGTAAAGACCGGGATTGATTCCGCAAAAGAGCACGCGCAGGTCCGGAGCGATCACATCGCGCACCGTCTTTTCGGTTGCGGCGAGAAGTTGCTCCTTTGTCGGTTTCCAGGGTTTGATCACGAGCGAGGCTAATAGACGTCGAAGTGAGTCTGGCGTGAAGTACTCTGTTTTGACACCCGATCGATGACCGTCACTCGCAGCAGGTAACGGCCTGGCAACAACTCGCTCAACGGAATCTCCGCTGCGTAAGGAAGCCTCGCAAGATCCGTAACTCCTTCGATATTGATTTTTCTCAAGGCAGTGGTGATGACGGGTTGATCCTCGCGTATGACCTGGACCTGCACGGCCGCATCCGGCTTTTGATCTGCCGGTGCAAGCGCGGTGTTGTAGGCGAAGAGTAGAAACCGCAAAGTAGATTCGCGTCTGAAACGATGGCTCGCGCTGAGCGCGATCGGATTCACACCGCCGCCCGTATTCGCCACGTTCGTTAACATCGCCTGCGTGCGTTCGCCCAAAAGCAGACTACTGATCGTCAACTTCTTCGTCGCTAAGTCAGGTATCTCGATCCACGCGTGAGCACTTCCGATCTTGCCGCTCTTGTCATCACGCGCCGCCACTCTTACCTGGTAAAGTCCGGGCGGCAATTTCGCCGGATACGTGAACGTGATATCGCTCCGGTTGTTTTTGGCAGCTTCGGCGCTTGCGGCCGTCGTCACGATTCTCTCGATGAAACTCGTTTTGAAAGCGCCTTTCTCGTCGTAGAAAGCGGCAGTGAGATCGATCACCGCTTGTATCTTGCCGTCCGGCTGTTCGCCAAAAACCAAAAACTCACCGGGCATTTGAATGGAGGTCGACAGGGTTGGTCCTTTTTCGGCGACGTCGTAATAATCAGCACTGATCAGTATCGGCAGTCCACGTTCCGGATACGGCGCAAGAATCGCCTCGCGAAGCTTCGCTGGAGTCGTGGTGGTTTTTGGCGGCTTTGACGATTCTTTTGCGGGAACCGGGGTTGGAGGATCGAGATCGAAATAGCCCTTTCGAACTCTCACGATCAGATCGGGCTTTCCGATCAACTTCACCTCGAGATTTCTGAAGCGCCCCTGCTTTTGCGATTCGGCGTCGGGCTTCCACGCGAGCAGGTAGTAGTTGGAAGTCTCTTTGATCGCGGGCGCTAATCCCTGTCTAAGATCGTTCGTGTTGAAGACTGCTTTACCACCAGTGTCTACTGCGAGTGCGTTCATGCCGTCCTGCGTTGCCGCCAGTTCGCCGTGACTCGAAAGACTCAAAGCGCCGGCGGGATCGAAAGGTCTGTCGGTACTCGCATCGTCCAGCGACGCAACGAGCCCACGTGTGTCCATCGAGTAGATCACCACGCCGCTCTTCGCTGCGGCGTTGGTTATGTCGCGTAGTTTATTGAAAAAATCTCCGCGCCGGTTCTCGATCAGAAACCCGCCGGAAAGGAAGAAAAGGACCTTACGTCCAGGAAGATTGCGCGCCGATTGGACCAATCGCTCGAGACCGGTCATCGTATTCTGAGTGAAGCGGGCGGATTGTGACTGTATGGCCTGAGCGCGTCCACGCACGATCGAAGCGGCCTGATCGCGGCTCAGACCGGGGTTGAGTTGGATAGTTTCAGCGACAAAGAACTCGAAGACTTCGCGATCGAGCCGCTCAATCAACATGGCGTTGTAGTCAGTCATCGCAGGCCGATCGGAGTCGCGCACTGAATACGATTTTGGTGTGAGCCGGTCCAAAGCCATCCGTAGTATCATGCGGTCGTCTGTCAGTTGTTGTAGAAAACCGATCTGACCGGTGGCTGACGCGATGGCAGCCTGATCGTTTTGGCCCATCTCCCTGTCGATGAAAGCTGTGATGACTTTTTTCGCGGCGACAAGGCCGCCGTGGTCCAGGTGGAAGTCGTCGACGTAGAAGAAGACGATGCGACCGCGATCGAGCGGAGCCGGACGTTTGACATTCACGGTGGTGGCGCCGCGCGCGGCGGCTAACTGGGTTTCTTCGTCGCTGCCCGCGGTGATCTGATCGAACGCCTGGATCTCGCGTGGTTTGCCGTCGATGCGGAGCTCGAAGTTGTCTTTGGTGAGTCCGTTGACAAATTTCCCGTGCTTGTCGAGGACCATCACGTCGGTCTGGACAAGTTCGGTGTAGACGCGAATGACTTCATCGGGTGACTTTGGCGGCGTCGGTGTCGGAGTCTGAGCTTGTGTCGCCGACCACGCGATCAAGAGGAGTAACGACGCAAAGTAGCACGAAGGTTTTCGCATGCCAGAAAGTGTGGGGTGACGAGGTGTAACTATGTATCAGATTCGCGCCTTGTGGCAATACAAACCGTTGAATAAATCATGATCGAAGTCGAGAAAAAGTTTCGCTTAACGAAACGGCAGCGCGGTGCCGTGCTCAAGCGTTTGGCCGAAATGGGCGCGAGTCTCGAAGGCGAAGAGTTTGAGGAGAACACGCTTTACGACGGCGACGTTTTGCAACGCGATACTTGTGTGCTGCGACTCAGGCGCGTCGGAAAAAACGCGACGCTAACGTACAAGAAACGTATTCCCAGTTCGTCCGCCATCAAGCAACAACGCGAAGAGGAAACCGCGGTTGCAGATCCGGAAGCGACGGCGGCGATCCTCGAAGCGCTCGGTTTTACGCGCGCCCTCGTGTACGAGAAACGGCGGCAGACGTGGCGGCTTGGGAAGACGGAGATCGTCATCGACGTTTTGCCGTTTGGATTGTTTATGGAGATCGAGGGAACGGTAAACGAGATCAAGGCGGTGGAGCGAAAGCTCGGTTTGAAAGGATTGAAGGCCGAGCACGCCACGTATCCACAACTCACGCGGAAGCATGGGAAACTCTATGAGGGGTTGATCGAAGCGCGTTTTTAGCCGCAGATTTACGCAGATAAACGCAGATCAGATCAGCGTTTATCCGCGGCTCAAATTAATAGCCCGGCGATTAGTTCCTTGAGCCAGTTCACGTCGATGGGTTTGGTGACATAAGCGTCGAAGCCTGACGCTTTCGCGTCGGAACGGAAGTCGTCTTCGTGGTGCGCGGTAACCGCGATGATGGGAACGTTTTTGAGTTGTTCATTCTCGCGAATCAATTTCGTCGCTGCAAAGCCGTCCATGAGGGGCAACGTGAGGTCCATCAGGATCACGTCCGGGTGCTCGCGAATGGCCGTGTCCACCGCGACTTCGCCGTCCTCAGCTTCAAAAACTATGAAGCCCTGGTCTTCGAGTTCGAGGCGCATGAAAAGGCGCGTGTCCTCAAAGTCTTCGACCAAAAGTACTTTCAAGTCCTTCGAATCGCGCTGTGGCATGGTTCGGGGACTCTATGTCTCGGCCAAACTCATGTCAAGCCGTTTCTAAAATTCGAGCGAAACAAATTTCCGGCGAGAGTCGTTAAACAGCCAGACTGTCAATTTCACCCTTTTTGAGGCAGGTAACATGAAACGCATATTGATACTAATCGTCCTGGTGGTTCTTGCGGGTGTTGCCGGCGTCGTCGTCCGGTCTGCGTCCCACGGAGGCGTCATTGAGCTTCGCGGACTCGTTTCGCACCAGAATGTGAGCGATGTTCGCGCTGATGTAGGACGAAAATTCGAGCTTTCACCGGGCGCACGCGTTGAGCTGTCAGGCTTAAACGGCCCGGTCAAGATCGAAACTTCCGACACGACGACCGCGGACGTTTTAATCGAGCGCAGTGCGCCATCGCAGGAAGCACTCGAGCGCCGCAAGGTTCTTGTCGAGGCGGACGCGAACAGTTTGCGTATTCACGCCGAAAAAGGAGACGGCGGTTTCTTTTCGCGGTTCTTTGATTCGGGCGCGAAAGAACGCGTTACGTTGAGACTGCCGCGCCAGATTTCACTCACTGCGAAAGGTGTGAACGGCGCTTTTGTCACGGGCGACATCGATGGCGCGGTGGAAATCTCGGGCATTAACGGCAGGGTGCAGATTGCAAGCGCGACGGGACGAGCGAGTTTCAAGGGCATCAATGGCAGCGTGGTCCTTGGTTTGAAGAAGCTCGATATGGAAGGTGTCACGTTGAGCGGGATTAACGGCAACATCGAACTGCGGTGCGGCGCGGATGTGAACGCCGATCTCGAAACGAAAGGCATGAACGGACGAGTCGTCTCTGACTTACCGAACGTATCGATTGATAAGAGCAGGCGAGGCAGCTACTCGGCGCGCATTGGAAGCGGCGGCAGCGCGATCACGGCGAAGGGAATTAACGGAAACATTCGCCTGACGGGCGTTGAGGCCGTCCCGGAGACCACGGCGAGTAAAGAGTGACCTTATTGAACCACGGATTTACACGGATAAGCACGGATCAGATCCGCGTTCATCCGCGTAAATCCGCGGCTCAAACTAAAACGGCTTGCGCGTCGTAAGCGTAGGCGCATTCCACGCACGCAGCTTCTCATTCCACTGCGGCAGCGTCTCACGCAAAAACTGGTTCACTTCATCAACTCGAGCGCGATATACCGGTTGAATCTCGTCGAAGTACTGGCGCTGTCCGACGGTTGGGCCAAAGTTCGTGTCAAGCGCGAAGAACAGGCTGCCGATGTCGTCCACGACCTGATCCTTGCCGCCTAACCCGAGTCCTTCGTTACGCGACGACAGCCGGTCCACGAGCTTATCGATCTCTTTGATGTAGTCGTCAAGCGCCTTCATCAGATCCTTGTCCGGCTCTTTGTTCAAGGTCTTCATCGTCGTCTGCGCTTGCTTGAGCTGCTCCTTGAGACTGTCGAGAAAGCGCAACGACGTATTGATCGTCGACTGCATGTCGCGCAACTTGATCTGCATGTCGAGCGTTTCCTGGAGTTCAGCGATCGGCGTGCTGATGTTTGGATCCAACTTCACTTCCACTCGCTCTTCAAACGTCTTGTCGTTAACAGTCAGCTTCACTGTGTAGGTACCCGGCAACACTTGCGGACCACGCGCGCCTCCGCCGAACGCGATCTGCTCCTCTGACGGCGGGCGACGAACTTCTGGTCCACCAAGCCTGAGATTCCACGCGATGCGGTTCAAGCCTTTCTCACGTGATGGACGCTCGAGGTCCTGCACGAGCTTTCCGTCGCGATCCAAGATCTGAACTTTGAGTGTGGCTTTCTCGTCGAATTTCTCTTTCAGGTAGTAAGTGATCAACGCGCCCGCCGGTGGGTTTGGGCCAGTAAACTGTTTGTCGCCGATGCCGTAGCGAGTAAAGCGACTGGTGTAGCGCAGTGCCGGACGCACGGAAAACAGGTGCGCGGTGCTGTTGAGAATCTGCGGCGTCATCTGTTGAATCGCGGTCGCGTCGTCGAAGATCCAGATGCTGCGGCCGTGCGTGGCGAGTATGAGGTCGTTCTCACGTGGATGAATCAGGATGTCGTGGACAGCGACGTTCGGCAGGTTCTTCAGATTCAACGCGAGCCAGTTTTTGCCGCCGTCGTAAGAAGCAAAGAGCCCGAGCTCGGTCCCGGCGTAAAGCAGATTTGTATTCTTCGGATCCTCGCGAACGATCTGCACGTAAGCTTTCGCGGGCAGGTTGCCGGAAATGTTGGTCCAGTTGGCGCCGGAATCAGTCGTCTTGAAAATGTAAGGCCGGAAGTCGTCGAGCATGTGACGATCGAATGCGACGTAAGCGGTGTTGGCGTTCGTGCGCGACGGTTCGACGTGCGACACGGGAGAGTTCGCGCCGGGGCCGGAAACGTTTTTGACCACATTGCGCCAGTTCTTGCCGCCGTCGGTGGTGAGTTGCAGGTTGCCGTCGTCAGTGCCAACCCAGATCTGTCCTTTCTGCACCGGCGATTCGGCGATACTGATAATCGTCGAGTGATACTCGGCAGTCGAATTCTCAATCGCTATCGGACCACCTGCATCTTTGAGTTTCTCCGGATCGTTCGTGGTGAGATCCGGACTGATCTGTTCCCACGTTTTGCCGAAATCCGGAGACTTGAACACAACGTTCCCCGCGAGGAACACGGTGGCCTTGTCGTGCGGCGACAAAACGATCGGTGCGTTCCAGTTGAAGCGAAACTTCCGCCCGGCCGCCGGACCACCGCCACTGCCGCGTCCCCACGGATTTACCGACTGCTGTTCGCGACTACGAAAGTCGGTCCACGCAATGGCGCCGCCCTGCGATTCTGAAAGATACAGGTCGGGAATGTCCGGATGATTGACGACGTAAAAGCCGTCGCCAAAGCTGACCATGCGCCAGTCGTCATTCATGATGCCGGCGGGTTCGCGCGTGCGGCTCGGTCCCGCCCACGAACCGTTGTCCTGCAAACCTCCCATCACGTAATAGAAGGGAAGACGATTGTCGGCGTGAATCTGGTAGAACTGGCCGAGGGGAATGTTGTAAACAGCTTCCCACGATTCCCCGCCGTCGTAGCTGACTGCAATGCCGCCATCCTGACCGTGCCACATTCGCTTCGGGTTCTTTGGATCGAGCCAGAGCGCGTGGTAGTCGATGTGTGTGCGGCCGGTGATTGAACGAAACGTCTTGCCGCCGTCGACGGAAGTGTAGAGCGTCGAGGCCACGGCAAAGATATGGTTCTCGTTGGTTGGGTCGACGCGGACGCGGGTGTAGTAGAAGCCGCGCGAAACGATGTCGGTGTTCTTCGAGACCATCTTGAACGTTTCGCCGCGATCGTCGGAGCGATAAAGTGTTCCGTCCTTGGACTCCATGATTGCGTAGACGACGTTTGGATTACTCGGCGCGACGCGAATGCCGATGCGCCCGATGAGTTTTGGCAAACCGTTCGTCAACTTGGTCCAGGTGCGGCCGGCGTCAATCGATTTATAAACGCCGCCTTTTTCGCTGCCGCTGCGATGAGTCCAGGGCTTGCG
>JBKPPH010000081.1:0-4736 GCA_046733535.1 Acidobacteriota bacterium | reverse complement strand
CTGCGAAATACCCCGCAACAACTCCCTCCTATAACCCCAAAGCACCGGCGTTTGCCTCAACAGTCGCTGTTGGACAGGGTCAAGTACCGTAACGCGGTAGCGTCGGGTCGGACATAGTGCCTCAATACGCAGAGAAATCGCATGTGCAAGACGCACCCGACGCTACCGCGTTACGGTACTGACCCTGTCCAAGTGGCGCTCTGACTTCTGAGACAAAGCTTTAAACCGCGCGTGGTACGCCTTGTGCACGGGGCAAGAGTCGGACGTGATCGCTGTTAAGAAAAGGAACACGGGGATGGCGAGAGTTTTAATACTTGGCGGTGGGTTCGGCGGAGTCGTAGCCGCCGAGCGCCTGTCTGAGAAATTGGGCGACGAACACCAGATCACGCTCGTCTCCCGCAACCGTCATTTTGTTTTTTATCCAGCGCTGGTGAGATTGGCTTTTGGTAAGTGCGAGAAGGCAGACGTCTCGTTTGATCTGCGCCAGGCCATGCTAGGCCGCCGCGTGAACTTCATCGAAGCAGAAGTAGCCCGGATCGATCCGGTCGAACGAAAAGTGACAATCGCCCACGGTGAGGTCGAGGGAAACCTTTCCTACGACTACCTGATATTTGCGCTGGGCCGGCGTCTTGCAACCGAGCGAATCCCCGGTTTCTACGAACATGCCCATCACCTGTTGAACGTTGATAAGGCGATTCAGTTCGGCAAAGCGATCGAGAAGTTTCACGAAGGCACAGCCCTCATCGGCCAGTGTTTCGGAGCGCGCCTGCCGGTGCCTGTTTACGAAACAGCGTTTGCACTCGCGCGGCTGCTCAAAGCGAGAGGCGACTCGGGAAGAATCACGATCGTCAGTCCGAGTTCTGTTGAAGAAGAGTTTGGAGACTCTGAGGCCGCCGCGATCCTGAAGAAGGCCGTCGATACGCACGGCATAGAGTTTCTGGCAAACGAGGCCGTTGCTTCAGTGAAGCCCAATGCAGCGATCACGAATACCGGCCGTGATCTCGATTTCAACTTACTGATGCTGGTGCCGCCGTTCCGCGGCTCTTCGGCAGCGTCATACGTCGGAATCACAAGCGACGAGGGTTACATCAACGTCGATTCGACGATGCGTGTGATTGGCCAGGAACGCATTTACGCTGCCGGCGATTGCGTGAACTTCAGCGGACCAAAATTAGGGCACATGGCTGTGCGCCAGGGAACGGTCGCGGCGCTGAACCTCGCTGCGGAAATCGATGGGCGCGAACCCGTCGCTCACTACTCGCACGAAGTGAAGCTGGTGATTGATGACTACGGCAGCGACAGTATTTATCTGCACAAAGACATTTGGACAGACGAACCGGCAACGGTGAGGCAAGGGCGTTTTTGGAGTTGGGCGAAACGCGCACAACAAGAGTTTTGGGAACTTTCGCATTCATAAAACAACGTGGGGGAGGTAAGCATCATGAGTGAGAATCGCACAATCCGTTTGGCTGAAATTCCGATTGGTGGAACAGGTGGACTCGTTTGGAACCGTTTGCACGGCGAACGCGAAGACCTTTGCGAGGCCCTACTCAGAGAAGGTTCTGAAAGCAATCGAAATGTGCTTCACGCGCGGTTGCGCAGCGTTGACGACGCGCTCGATCGGCTCATGTCCGGCTTTTACGGCAGGCGGTCTGATAGCGAGTTGTTGCCCCGTGCAACTGGATCGCCAGGGAGGGGCATATCGCCTTACTTACAATGATCAATATCAAACGCATTCTCTGTCCGACGGACCTGTCACCGTACTCCGGAAATGCAGTCCGTTATGCCGTGGCGCTGTCGCGCTCGTATGACGCCGAGCTGGTTCTGCTGCACTGTGAACCGCGCTTGGAACGTGTCGACAGCGACGAGGAACTCGGCATTCTCGAATCGTCGGTGTTCGAACATGTCGATCCGTCAGATCTCGAGGGCGCGCGTTGGCGAGCAGTCGTCGCGACTACCGACGACGTGGGCGAAGAGATCATGAACCAGGCGCAGACGGAGCGTGCTGATTTGATAGTGATGAGATCGAGGCGGCGTCCACATCGTGCGGCTCTACTGGGATCGACGGCGGAATCGGTTTGCCGGCGCGCGCCTTGTCCGGTGCTGGTTATGCATAACGATGAACGCGAATCGATCAACCACAGGCTGCAAATCGAATTGAAGCGTGTGCTCGTTGCTTACGACTTCTCAGATTACGCGGAACTGGCACTGAAGTATGGCTTGTCATTGGCGCAGGAGCACCAGGCGGAATTGCATCTGCTTCACGTGTTGCCGCCGCGTTCAGTGAATGAGCCGGAGATCGCATGGTATCCGACCAAGAGCGAATCCGCGTACCACACGGCCGCGCGTCGATTGCAGCGAGTCGTGCCGGTTGATGTTCATCTTTGGTGCGACATCAAAACCGCGGTTAGCGAAGGACAACCGTATCGCGAGATTCTGAACTACGCTGAGAAGCACGAGATCGACTTGATCAGCGTTGGCGCACACGGCGCGGGATTTGGAATGCGCGCGTTGTTTGGATCGAACGTCGATCGCGTGCTGCGGCAGGCGCCTTGTCCAGTGCTGGTTGCGCGCCCATTGAAACCCGGCCATGTTGGCAGGGTTACAAAAGTTTCGGAACGTGCAGAGGTCGAGTCCGCGTTCGTCTGAGTTTCTACAATCCGGTCGGTAGACTTTTTAGTTGTTGAATACGGTCAGTGCCACTTGCGACAGCGGGTGGGTCGCCGGCGAGTTGAACATTATCTGGGCAATGTCGCGAGCTGATGCTGACGCACCTGCTATCGCAGGTGGTGCTGACCTGGTCCAGGAATCCATCAGAAACAAATATGGGTGAGCACAAGATCGAACAAAACATTGACGAGAAGAAGTCGCAGGCGTTCATGAAGGCGTTGCTGGAAGACCTGCGCGCGCTCGCGTTCATGCTTGAAAACGGGCGCGTCGAGAGCGGCGTCAGGCGCATCGGCGCGGAGCAGGAGATGTTTCTGATCGATCGCTACCTGCGACCTGCTCCAGTGTCGTTGGAAGTCCTGGATCACGCTAACGACCCGCGACTGACGACCGAGATCGCGAGGTTCAATCTCGAAGCCAATCTGACGCCGTTGGATCTCACCGGTAACTGTTTCAGTGAAATGGAACAAGAGCTCCGGGAGCTGATCGCCACGGCACGCCAGAGTGCCGCGACGCAGGAGGCGGACGTTCTTCTCTCCGGCATTCTACCGACGCTGCAAAAGTCGGATTTAACGCTCGACAATCTCACTCCGGTCGCGCGCTACCACGAACTCGATCGCGGTGTCATTCGGTTGCGCGGCGGCCCGCTCTCGATTCACATCAAGGGACTGGACGAACTGCACCTCACGCACGACAACATCATGATGGAGTCGTGCAACACGAGTTTTCAGATCCACTTCCAGAGTAGCGCCGCCGAGTTCGTCAATCATTACAACACTGCGCAAGCGATAACGGCGCCGGTGCTCGCGGCTGCGGTCAATTCGCCGCTGTTGTTTGGCCAACGATTGTGGCAGGAAACGCGTGTGGCGTTGTTCCAGCACTCGACAGACGAACGTTCGAGTTCGCAACTAGCGCGCAGCCAACCGACGCGCGTGAGTTTTGGCGATCAGTGGTTGCGGAATTCAGTTGTCGAACTCTTCCACGACCAGATCTCGCGTTTCCGTCCGATCATGATTACCCAACCGGACGAGAATCCGTTTGCGGTGCTCGCACGAGGTGAGACGCCGCTGCTTTCCGCGCTGCGAATGCATAACGGCACCGTTTGGCGTTGGAACCGCGCCTGCTACGGCGTGGCCGATGGCGTTCCCCACCTGCGCATCGAGAACCGCGCGCTGCCGTCTGGTCCAACAGTGGTCGACGAAATCGCCAATGCCGCTTTCTTCATCGGTCTCATGTTGGCTCTTCCGGAAGCGTACGGCGATATTTCGAAGCGGATGGCTTTTGACGATGCCAAGTCAAACTTTTTCCGTGCCGCGAGGCATGGGCTGGATGCTCAGTTCCATTGGATCGACGGAGAAAGTCACAGTGCGGCGTCGCTCATTCTCGATCAATTGCTTCCGCTTGCTCGCAAGGCTTTGAGCAATGCGAAAGTATCGAGTGAAGACATTGATAAATATCTTGGCATCATCGAAGAGCGCGTGCAGTGCAGGCAGACCGGCGCGCGCTGGATCACGAAATCGCTCACGGCGATGGGAGACGCAACCTCGAAAGACGCTCGCCAGAGAGGGTTGACCGCAACGATGTTGAAAAATCAAAAGCAAGACGAACCGGTTCACCGTTGGCCTGTAGATGAAATCGCCGAGCCCGAGGAATGGGAGCAGGGCTATCGCACGGTCGGACAGTTCATGTCGAGCGACTTGTTTACCGTGAAGCCCAACGACCTGATCGACCTCGCCGCGAGCGTGATGGACTGGCGACACATCCGTCATGTGCCTGTTGAAGATGAAGAAGGCCGGTTGGTGGGTTTGGTAACGCATCGCGGCCTGCTGCGCATGTTCAGCAAGGGACTCCGTTCCAACGGCGATGGCGAGACGGTTACGGTGCAAGAGATCATGGTCGCCGACCCCGTCACGGTTACTCCTTCGACGTCTTCGTTGGAGGCTATGGAGATCATGCGCTCGAATCGCATCGGCTGTCTGCCGGTTGTCGAGGGCAATCAGCTCGTGGGCATTGTGACCTCTTACGACTTTCTGGAAGCCTCAGCCAAACTCTTCCAGCAACATCTCAAA
>JBKPPH010000080.1:0-14156 GCA_046733535.1 Acidobacteriota bacterium | reverse complement strand
CAAACGTAATGGAACTTGCGAGGCTTCTGGGCGTGCGCCGATCGTTCCTTTTGTTCTGCAAGGACAGCCACAGAATACACGCTCGCAGCACTCAGAAGCAATGCAGCGGCGACAAGCGACACGATCGAACGTCGTACGAATCTCATTTTTCTAATCCTGAATGGCTTTTCCCCCAAAAGTCCGACGTCGCGCTTGGACACAGTCAGTACAGGGAGCGGTAGCGACCTGGTCAGTGATCAGCATGCGATATTCCAAATCATCCTTAACTCCCATCGTTGACCAGGTGGCTACCGCTCCCTGTACTGACTGTGTCCAAGAATGATTTTCAACTTCTGACGCAAAGCCCTGGATTTAAAACTCAAACTCTTCCTGCTCACGCCGGACCTGGCGCGAGCAGGAAGGTGCTTTTGAGTAGGTGGGTGTTGCTCTTTCTTTATATCGCAGTCGTGCTGGTCGTCGTGGCCTTGACTGCGCTGAAGTTTGTTCGGTCGCCGTCAGTTGCCAGGGTGATCTTAAACCACGTTGCACTGCCTTTGCCGTTTCCTCCCGGGAAGTTCGGAAACGCCGTGCCTGCCGCGATATGCTCGATGTACTCAACCTTATTGTCGGTACATTTGTAAAGGTTCGTATCAGTGCAGATTGTGCCCGTAGCAAAGCCAGTGCTGCCGCCGGTTTTGAATTCTTGTTGACTCATACCTGTTCTCCTTCAAGGATGGAAGTTCATGACTTGCTTTCCATTTTTCTGGAAGCGCTAGTAAATTTTTGTGGCCGGCACGCGTTGTGGTCGATGCGACTAGAGCAACTCCCAACGCAGCGTTACGGCTTCCTCCGGACGATACGCAATCACCATCAGCTTCACGAGCTGCTGGAAACTCTT
The DNA here is from genome assembly GCA_046733535.1 of Acidobacteriota bacterium. GTDB lineage: Bacteria > Acidobacteriota > Blastocatellia > Pyrinomonadales > Pyrinomonadaceae > PSRF01. The sequence goes on along the minus strand of JBKPPH010000080.1, from coordinate 13,279 downwards.
GTCTTTCTTATCCGCGATTCGCACGAGGTAAATATGGCCCAGCTTGATCGGCGCGGCGGCGGATGGAGCAAGGTCTGTGAAAAGTTTTGGACCTTCCTGGAGCGGTTGGAATTCCTGCTTGCGAATGTCTTCCTTCAGGACCATGATCTTGTCGCCCGCGAGATGCAGGGAAGCGAATCCGGTTCCGCCTCCTTGCGCGTCCTCGAAGCGATAGCGATCGCGAAGGTCGTCTGCAGTGCCGAGATCGACAATCGCCGCCAGCCGGTCAGTCTCAATGCCGCTAACCAGACTGCCGCCACCCGCAATGCTGAAACTAAGATCGCTGCAACGGTTACCCCAGTCAGTATTTGCAAACGTCATCCCTTCTTTCCCGTCACTGAAACATAGCGTGCGTGACAAGGGATCGATGGCGTACATGGTGAAGATTCCACCTCGTCTTCGGGGCTGGGCCGCCCGTTTCTCATCAGGCGCCGACGGAGTTTGTGCGCGCAGCACCTGATGGGAACCGAACCCGATGAACACCACCATCGTGATTAAGAGAAAGCGTTTCATAAGCGTCTGTTTCTGACTTTCAAACCTCAAGTTCGTATGCCTCCCGTTTTGTGATCGAGCGGGGGAGACCTGCTGTTAAGTTGAGACTATCGACTAGCCACGTTCGGCAGATGCAACAGTTCCTCAAACTTTTTGTCGTCGATATGTCGTGCTTCGTTCATGCGCCGGAGTTCCTGGAAGTAGTAGAAGGGAACAAAGGCGGAACTAACCTTGTTGGTGATCCAGTCGTCCGCGACGACGTAATTGAGCTTGTACAGATTGACACTTGCCGAGCACTGATTGAGCGTTTCTGTAACCGCTTTCACGACGAGGATGTTGTTAAGCGCGGTAGGATCATCGGAGATGTCTTTTCCCGTCATGTACAGCAGCGCGCCTTCGCGGTCGCGTCGTTGCCACTCCTTGATGACCTTCAACGCCCTTTCATACTGCCGGGAGTTGATTTCCAGACGCAGTGTGGTTTCTGAGTCGTTGCGCGCCTCCCTCAGATATTCTTTGTATACGGCGGGCGGAACAGTGCCGAAGGCCCTTCCGTCTTTCGCTAAATAGATACCGAACGCGTCGATGGTGGGAACTCCCCCGGCCAGTTTTATGACCATCGGGAAAGCTGAACCACTCGTATCGTAGAACTGTCCCTTGCGGGCCGAGAGCACGATGAAATACCGGTCGGCATCGACTCTGGTCCACCGAGTGGTTCCTAATCCGGGTATTGCGCAAGTGATCGAGGTGTCGTCATAGCTGACGAGCTTCATCGTCTTCTTGACGGCGCCGAAGATGCGGTTTTTGCCGGATGCGGTGAACGAAACCGACTCCGGTTTGCCGAGGTCAGTGTTCACCTCGTACTTAGCGGTAACGATCTGTTGCGGTTCCGCAGTGCCAACAGCCGAGAGTACAGTGACCACTCCGTTCGCATCGAATTGATAAAGTCGGGCTTCGGTCGGCGAGACCTGCGCTTTCCAGGTCCCGATGAGATCGAATGAACAACTTTTTTCCTGGGCGAAGGCGTTAGCGGTTGAACCCAGAAGCATGATAGCCAGCAGCGAGATGATGGCGGTAAGTTTCATGATATCCCTCAAGAGTCCACCTCGCGGCAGCGGGTGGGTGGACCAGGAATAGAAGCCACGAGAGCAGCTTCTATTCCTGGTCTGTTTACTCGACGACCAGTTGCCGCAACTCAGAAGCCCGTGCGGTAACCGTATTTCTTCACGTCGGCGTTAATCTGAACCTGGCGAGCCCTGCTCTCCTTCGCCCATTCCGCATACGACTTATAAGGATCGGCCCAGGAGATTCGTTTCAGAATATTCTTCTGACTGGCGAACGCCTCAGCATGGCCCCAGTAATTCGTCGCATCGTTGATGATACGGAATGTGCCGGAGTGCATTGCGAAATCAAGGTCGATCCCCGGATGGCCCATGTTAAAGAGCCTGAAGCGGATCGTCTCGATGTCGTAGGGATCTCCGGTCAGGAAATACCAGCCCGGCAGGTCAGCCCCGCGCATCTGAGCATAGTGCTTCAGTGCGGCCGGCGTGTCGTCCTGTGGTTTTACCGAGATCGAGTAAAAGAAGAGGTCCTTACCCATGCGATCTTTTAGGTCCCGATAAGTTCGTTTCAGAACTGTTGTCACCAAGGGACAAGCGCCGTGACATTCTGCATACATCATATTGACCACGACTTGCTTGCCTCTGATCAGATCGTCATAGAACCTGACCTCTTTGTTGTCATGCGTTCGAAGCAGCGCATTGGTGAACTTCGCAGCGCCCTGCGACGAGGGATGCGGCGTGAACACTCCTCTGCTGAACAGTGATCTTCTATCCATTACGACACCTCCTCATTCCGGAGTTTGGCTTCGAACTCCTTGTTAGCCTGGACAATCGATGCGTCGCATGCTGCCTTCGCTGCGGCATCAGGCACGATCACCCAATGCACCATCATGAACGCATCTTCGTGGCCCATGTTGTGACAGTGGATCAGGTAGCGGCCGACGTAGTCTCGGAATCTCATCCTGATCAGTGCGCCCTCTCCCGGCTCCACTTTCGTGACGTCTTTCCTTCCCCTGTACAGAGGAGGCACCGGAACTTCGGTATTTACGCCGTTGATAAGCGCAAATCGCTTGATGATGCGAAATTCCTCGAAGTGAATGTGCACGGGGTGGGCCCAGTTCGTACCGACGTCGGCGTTGTTATTGATCAGCCACTCTTCCGACGTGCCCTTGAGAATGCAGTGCTGCGGGATATCGGGATCGAAGGTACGCTGGTTGATCTTGAACAAGCGTGGGACCGTTCCCACCGGATCGCGATTGAAATTCCACGTGAAACTGGTGTCGGGAACGATCGGATCCGGCATTGTGCAGAGCGTTGATGGAATGGCCGGGGTATCGGCCGGGAACCACGTCTCTCGGTTTACCACGTCGAACCGCATAATGACGTTCCCAATGTTGAGCCCTGGCGGTAATCCCGGAGGATTCGTGTTTCCGGAGCCGGTGTCGTTTACGTTTTGGCTCCTGACATCGGTGAGATACAGGAAAGAGCCGGGTGCGTAATTCCCGAAGTCGATGATCACGTCGTAGCGCTCGGCGACGTTCACTCGAACTGCGCCCGGAGTGACGATGTTCGCTCCCACAACGGCGTTGCTGTTGGCTGCATTCGCGCCTGCATCGACCGGAATCGGATGCTCGAGGAAATTGGCGTCAGTGGCGACGACAACGATCGTTTCGATATTGCCCGTCGGGCCGATGAGCCTAAGGTCCCATTGAGCCGTTGTCGGTCCGGTAGACAGAATGCGGAACCGATACTTTCTGTTCCTGACAGTGAATCTCGGCTGAATCGCTCCATTGATGATCCACTTGTCGCCGCCGGCCGCATTGACCATCTCATTTCGGCCTTGTGCATCCAGGGCACAGAACCTCTTCTCGGTAAGGATGAGGGGAATGTCCGTGACGCCGTAGTATCCCGGCAGCCGTAGCGAGCCTGCGCTCGGGTGCTCATGGCCCGGATCCGTCGGATCGTAAACGATGAACATGCCGTTCAGGCCCATCACGTTGTTGTTGACGGTCTTCTCTGCACGGTGATCGTGGTACCAGAAAGTGCCCATCTTCTCCCGTACATCGCCATTGCCGCCAAACTGATCGAGGCCGGCGTAGCAATTCGGGTAGAGATTGTCTTTCCAGAAGCCGCTGGGGAAGAAATCGCCGGCGAAGCCGTCGCTCTCTGATCCGTGGTGTCCGTTGTGCAAGTGGATGGTTATCTCAGGATGGCCAAACGTATTATCGCCGTTGGGCGGCGTGCTGTTGCGGAACCGCACGATGGTGGGTTTGCCATATCTATTCAGGACGGTTGGGCCAGGATAGACACCATTGAATCCCCACACGTATGAAGGACCGAAGTCGGAGTGGAACCTATGCAGGCCGGGCCTGGCTTCCAATTCGGTGGTCACGTGAGCCGGGGTGAACTGCGCCCAGCGCTGATGGTCCGCTCGGTCCCATTCACCCTGCGTCTGGTTAGCCTGCTCAGTTGGTTGTGGATTTAGTGGCTGGTCTATCGCTGGAAACGGAATCGGTAACTCATCCACAAAGGGTGTATGTATTGGACTCCGGATTGCCGCCGTGCATTGGGCCAGCGGCGGCGCAACTGGATCGGCAAAGGCGAGTGCCTTGCTGCTAGTTATGATGTCTGGGGCCAAAACCGTCACGGCCCCGGCTGCTGCTCCTATCTTGAGCACACTTCTTCTACTGATTGTGCCTTCAGTTTTCTTTCCAACTCCCTGCCGGTTTTTTGCCTTCTTTTTAGGCATAGAAATCTCCTTTCAGCCGTTTGGGTTGGCCTCAAATCTAATCCCTAGCTGATGGTTATGACCTTTACTCGAAGAGTGTCGCTATTGAGCTCCCGAATCCTGATCTAACTTCCCGAACAAGGCGATCAGTTTGAAAGGCGAGGGCTTAGTGCTGAAACAGTTGAGTAACGTCAGTTGATTACGCGAAAAAGTTGCCGATGGTAAAACTATTCGTGCGTTGTGTCTGAATCGCGCGGAAGATTACGATCTGATTTTTCGTAGGACAAGCACTGTTGCTTGGCGTATCTTGTCGTTCATTAGCGGATCTTGCTCTCAGGTTGAGATGGGATTTAAGTGGTGGTCCAAAAGTCCAGCAGATATGAAAATAGGTAAACGAAGAGATGCAATGAAGGCAGGATCGATTGTTTGGCTGCCTGCGCGAGTTGTTGGCCCAACTTGGCCGGCTGGTTGCCGTTGTGGTCCTCTTTCACCTCGTTGTGAGCGTTTCCGTTTCCGTTGTCCTTGAAATGCGAACGGTATAGCGCAGGAGAGAATCCGTAGGTCGATTTGAAATCTCTGACGAAGTGACTCTCGTCATTGAGACCAACCTGGAATGCGATCTCCTTCACGCTTAGGAAACTCGACTCCAACAGATCTTTGGCTCTCTCCATTCGCATCAGTCTGAGATAGCGAATGGGCGGCATGCCGACGTTGGATTTGAAGATGTGACAGAGGCGCCAAACTGAGAGGTTTACAGATTGCGCAAACTCGGCGAGAGACAACTCCCCACGAACGTCGTCTCGCATCATCTGAATGATTTTTTCTACTCGTTTATCCAACCAAAACACCAGGTGAGATGTTTATCTCAAATCGATATTCATCGACGTTTGCTGGGTGAAGCCAAACTACTCCACAGCAAGACCGTTGAATAGCCAGTGAGGTGAATTTTCGGGTTCTGGGCAGACTTCGCCTTGAAGGCAAACTGAGTCGGGCAAATAAAAGAATCGCATTTGCGAGGTGCGAGACCCTCTGCATGAACTCGTTTGGGAGGTGGTTCGTTCAGAAGGCCGCGATTTAATACTACAGGGAACAAATCTCTGTCAATGGAGACACAAAATTGTAACCAAATTGCATCGAACGATTTACGTGAGTATGTGTGCACCGTATTCGGAGTGCATCCGAGGAAATCTCACCCGCTGTTATCGCGCCGCTCAGTTTGCTTCCGGCAGTAAACTATCGTAATTAATCTGCATCGTAAGATCAGGAGGTCCTTTTATATGTCGTCGATACGCATGGTTTGTGCAGCAGTCCTGATTTCGCTGCTGGTTTTGTCCGCGGGACTTTCAACGCCCGCGCAGAAGAAGTCGCGCACTAACGACGCGGCGCGTCACTCGAGTGACGCCGCGAAAACGTTCACCGAAATCATGAACGTTAAAGACAAGGCCATTCCAAAAGAACTGCTTGATACGGCCGAAGCGATTGCGGTCTTTCCCGGCGTGATCAAAGCGGCATTTTTGGTTGGTGGACGTGGTGGCCAGGGCGTGATTAGCCGTCGCGTCAAAGGCGGCTGGAGCGCGCCTGCGTTTTTCAATCTCGGCGGCGGAAGTTTTGGACCTCAAATCGGTGCGCAACGCATGGATTACGTTTTACTGATCATGAATCAAAGTGGTCTTGACGGTTTGCTCAAAGATAAGTTTGAGCTTGGCGGCGAAGCCGGTATCGCTGCTGGTCCAGTTGGCCGTGAAGCGGCGGCTTCAACCAATCCGCGCCTGGATGCGGGCATTCTTTCTTACTCGCGTAGCAAAGGTGTGTTCATCGGCGCCGCCTTGAAAGGAGCAGTGATCACTCCCGACAACGATCTCAACGAAGCTGTCTACGGAAAGAAGGCTGATGAAGTACTCCAGGGGCCGCCAATGCCGTTCGGTCAGATGCCGCCGTCAGTGCGGATCTTTCCGCGCACGCTCGTGCGTTATTCAATTCGTTGAAAGATTGATCACAACAACCCCTTGACGCTTTTCTTTGTGCGACCTAGAATGCTTCGTCGCCATAACAGTCGACTTGCTCTCCTTCAACAAACAAGCGGTAAACAATTCATACTGCTGAACGACATGCTCCCACGAACGCAGCGACAAAAAGAAATTCTCGATTACATCACTCGTTTTCAAGAACGTCACGGTTACATACCGTCGTACGCACAGATTGCGCGACAGTTTGGCGTTAAGTCTCGCGCAACGATTGCGAAGCATATCGCAGCGCTCGAACGCCGCGGTCTGCTCGTGCGTGAACATGAAGACGGATCGTTTGCGCTGAACGTCAAGGTCGAGGACAAGAGCAGCGATTCGTTGTGTGAAGTGAAGTTACTCGGGAGAATCGCCGCCGGCGCTCCGCTGGAAGTAGTCGATTACGAAGAACGCATTCCGGTGCCGCGATTCTTACTCGGACGTGTAAAACCGGATCGAGTTTATGCGTTGCGTGTGAAGGGCGACTCGATGATCGACGAGCATATCTGCGACGGCGACATCGCGCTCATCGAGAATCGCACAGACGCTCGCGATGGTGAGATTGTCGTAGCGCTTCTGATTGAAGAGAACCAGGCCACGCTCAAGAGACTTTATCGCCGCGGCATGAACATCGAGCTTCAGCCGGCGAATTCACAGCTTCAACCACTCACCGTTCCAGCCAGCCAGGTCCGCGTGCAAGGCATTTTCCGCGGTCTGCTGCGGCCGAGTAACTAAGCACATTTAAGGCGCAATTGTAGGGGCGGCCTCTCTGTGGCCCGTCCTTTTTTTGCGCGTTCTCAAAAGCCTCTCAACGGCAGGTCAGGCCGCTGCAACCAATTATCAGTGGGGTATTTTGCCTCAGAGTGGATGAGATGAAGTGTGTAAGCGTGTCTGGATCGAGGCGATCTGTTTTCAAAACTGCGATGCGGCAGCAGGCCGTGCAGCAGGATCAGCGTTCCTTTCGACACTTGGAGTGGGATCAACTCCTCTTCCGGCCATGGCTCTTTGTCAAAAACCTCAAATTCCATCCGCCCTTCCGGCGAGCGACGCCACCGTGACTTCAATCCACGTCGATGCCCGCCGGGAATCGCCCACAGGCAGCCATTCTCGATCGTGGCATCTTCAAGCGCGAACCACAGCCCGGCGATATCGATTGGCTCAGTGTAAAGAAACGTGCTGTCTTGATGACACGTGACTTCGCCGCCGATGTTCGGCTGCTTGAAGATGTACATCGATTGCAGCAGATATGATTGGTCGAGCCCGATCGCTTTCGCAACCGCTCTGACTTTCGCGCTGCGCGAGAAACGATTGAAGACAGGATCGAGATCGTGCAGTGCGTGGCCGATCTTATTGATGGACTTCTGCTTCTCGTATTTGAGCGTGCCATCGGCGTTGAAAGCATTCTCTTCGAAGAAGAACCGAATCTTATCGCCTGAGGTCAGAAAATAGTCGTCCGTCAGCCGGTTCTGCTCGTGAGTGGAGAAGATCGAAACAACATCGGCCGGATCAAACTCTTGCACCAACTCCTCCGCCTGCGCGCGCAACTGATCGCATTCGCCCTCATCCGCAACCCCCTCGAGCATGAGATAGCCTTGTTCCTGGTACCGCTCGATCTGTTCGGGTGTAATCCGCATTCCGAGCAAGTTTACACGACACGATTGTCGCAGCAAGCGAAGTGTCATAACCGGCTCAGTCCACGCTCATAGTCCTCGACTAGACTCAAACCCAACCCGCTCTTCAAACCACGACGAAAGAGGACAAAATCCATGAAGAGATTTATGGCGACACTTCTCACGCTGACTCTATTAATCCAAATCGCTCCGTCCGTCTCGGCCAAGCCGAAGGGCGACTGGGATGCAGTTAAGGCGCTAGCAAACAAGTCGATTGCGGTTAAGACAACGAACGGTGAAACACATTACGGGCTTCTTCAGTCTGCTGATGATGCTGCGATCCTGGTTCAGATTGCTGGGAAAGAGGATTTCACTCCGCAGGAAATCAGCTTACGGCGCGAGGAAGTACAGAAAGTGTGGCACGCAAAACTACGCTTCGGCGAGAGCAATGTCGCGAAGGGCGCGTGGATCGGCGCGGGACTGGGTTTCGCTGCGACCGTGATCACACTGAGCGCAGTAGCAGGACAAGAGAACGCCGATCGCGCGCTGGGCGCTGTTTGGTTTCCGTTTTTAGGCGCGGGAATCGGCGCGGTCGCCGGAGTGTTCTGGAAGAAGAAGCACAAGAAGCAGGAACTGGTTTACAGCATTTGAATCTCCTGCCATGTCGAACGCGCACCCGCCGATGATCATTTTATAGACAAGCCGCTACGATAAAGGTTATAAAGGCGCTGCAGTCACGACGAAGTCCTCATAACCCGTGTTGACAGTTCATTACCCATTCAAGCATGTGCTTGTGTGTTGCGTGCCCAGAACTGCGTTCGACAACCTGCTCGCTCAATGCCGGCGTTCCCCCGTGCACTAAGCGCGCGCCAAAAAAGGAGAAAGCATGAAAAAGTTGGTATCGATCTCAGCGATACTTTTGCTCATAGCGACGCTAGTTGTGGTTAATCAACCCGTCGCGCACGTCGTTCAGTACGTTCCGCAAGCGCAACTTTGCGCCGACAATACCAGTGTGCTTTGTTCAAAACTGCCCGCCTATATCGGACCCGATCCGCTATTGAAGTCCGGGTTTGGTTATTCGGGACTCTTCGGACCGTTGCCCACCTCGAAAGACAATGATGTGCAAACCCCGTTCGACAATATGGCGTGGCAGATGTTCGTCGCGCTCAACTGGGCGGCGAGTGCAGTGAACCAGCCGCCGGCCGTAGGGTTGACGACATCCGGCCCGCGCGTTTTCCAAAACTACCGCAAGGTCAGCGCCCTGTTCGGCAACTCGCCCAAGAGAGCGGGCTGCACGAGTGCCCTCGCCCTACCGATTTTCTACATCGGCTCAGACGGCAAGGGAAACCCGATGCCGAATAACGAGGAGTATTTCCAGGCGTCAACTAACTTGCCTTTGATCGACATCAACGGGAACTGGACCATCTTCGAGCGCCGCGTCAACGATATTGAAGCCAGATACCTGTTGGCGCCGAACGGGCAAGCGTCTCAGACTCTCACCACCATCGCGGGGCAAACTAACTTCATGAAGAGCCATCCGGGCGGCGCGCAGTTCACCGCGTCGGCCACAACGCAGACAGGCGCGAATGGCTCGATCGAAATCAAAACAGCGTGGCGCATCATCAACCGGAATGCCGGCGACGATCCATCACGCTACTACACGCAGCTCGCGTTCGTCGCCGTTCCCGGCGATCTCGTCAGAGGCGGCAAACAGTTTTGCAGCAGCGTGACGCTGGGCCTCGTGGGCATGCACATCATCCAGCGCAATCCGGTCGATCCGCAGAACCCGAAATTGTTGCCGCAATGGATTTGGGCGAGCTTCGAGCACGTCGACAACGCGCCCCTGGCGGCAGCGCCGTGCAATGTTGCTAATGGTTGTCCGACCACGAATTGGATCAACCAGCCGAGTTGCGGAGCAGCCGCGCCTTCGACGTCGGTGCGCTATTCGTTCTACAACTCAAACGCTACGGTTCAAGGTACGAACATCCGGCCCAAAACGACTGGTTCAGGACCCACGAAATTCCCCTGGAACCCAAGGCAGCCGTATGCCGCCGGCAATACGACGGGGGCGACGTCAATGCCGCAAGCGACGCGGTGTTTTTCGATCTACCCGACTACCGCGCAACTGAATCAGCAGTGGCAACAAGCTTTAGCTGGGGTCAACACGCCGCTCAAGAATTACATGCTCGTGGGAACGCAGTGGGGTGGCGCCGTCGAACCGCGAGAGGGGAATCCGTTGCCGGATGACGCAGTGCCGGCGATGCTTTCAAACATCACGCTGGAGACCTACATACAGAACTACACGAAGGCCACCAGCGACGGCGGACCCGGCTCATGCGTTGGCTGCCACAACTTTGCGACGCTGTCAGTAGGCAGCCCGCAGCCATCCGCAGACTTTAGCTTCCTGCCCGGCCTGGCCCAACCCACGACCGCGCGCAGCAAGATACAGACACCGAAATGAAGCCGCGTGTTTCGTCGTCTGCGATCTTTGACGATAACACTTAGAGGAGTGCCAGATCGGCAGATGTAGGCAGAGTTGGTGCTCACGCAAGGGCGCAAAGATGCAAAGTCTTCCAAGTCTTTGCGCCCTTGCCGTGGACCGAGCGATTTTCGCTGTGTACCCAAACCTTGAAATCGCCGTTGAGTTCTCTCGTTTTGCAAGTGGGTGTACATTGTGCGCCCATCGACGAAGCCTTGCCTCAAAAGTCGGACGTCAGGCTTGGAGACAGTCAGTACAGGGAGCGGTAGTGACCTGGTCAGTGATCAGCATGCGATATTTCCTAAAGATTTTTGACTCCAATCGTTGACCAGGTCGCTACCGCTCCCTGTACTGACTGTCTCCAGGAATGATCTTGGAGTTTTGAGGCAAAGCCCATCGACGATATGCTCGGTCGGTAAGAGGGAGAGGTTACATGGCAAAGGCAAACACAATACGGAAAGCTTCGGCGCAGAGGGCCTCACGTTTTAGTATTCGCGCATCGGCTACTCACAAGAGAGTCATCGCCGAAGCGGCTCGTATCAAAGACATCACCATCAGTGAGTTTGTGCTCGAACAGTCGCTCACAGCAGCGCAGCAGGTCATCGCTGATCAGGTGCAATTCAGGCTGCCCAAAAGCAGTGGAAAGAGTTCTGCGATGCACTCGATGCCCCTCCAAAAGCGATTCCCGCGCTGCGTAGACTTCTGAGTAAGCAGGGGCTATTTGATGCCGCTCGCTGAGAACCTCAATCCGCCAGTACTGCTTACAAAAGAACATGACCGTATTTCCTTCGACTGTAGTGTGCCGGCGCTGAACGAGTTCTCAAAAAGTACGCATTGCAGAATCAAAAGAAGGACGCGGCTAGAACCTATGTTGCAACGAGCGGGAATCGAATAGTTGGTTACTACTCGCTTGCCACGCCTAACACACGTTTGAATATCGATCTGTCGTTCGCACGTGACCGCCGTATCTCAACGTCGTCAGCTTGCGTGCGACGACAATCAAAGGTTTCGTTCAAGCCGGACCAGCCCGAAATAAATCTACTATTTACGATCTCTCGCGTTGTGCTATTATGAGCGCCCTCGCAAGTGGTTGCTCTCTAAACCAAATGCCGACGTCAGACGTAAGTGCGAACTTGCGTTTGTACACCGCTTACTCGCAAAAACCTCGCAATGGAGGACGACAAATGGCTCAGTATATGATTACCAGCATCTTCTCAGCTGCTGACGGAAAAGAAGAGAACGCTGATGATGTTCTGCAGCGTTCCGATGCCGTGGGTCGCGAACTTAGGTCGCAAGTGCCGAGCATTAAGTGGAATGGCAGCTATGCGCTTATGGATCGGTATGAATCGATCGACTTCTTCGAGACGAATAGCCGCGAAGAGATCGAAAAGGTCGCCGACATCATTCGCCAGCACGGTAAGGTCCAAACCGTTATCACGCCTGTCGTGAGCTGGAAGCAATTCAAGACCAGCAGGAAAAATCGAACGGCTGCTGTTTAGGCCGGCTCGCAGTCATTTCATCAATCTCACGCATACTGTCCTTATCGTTTGTCTCAGATATGGTTGGTGTGCTTCAACCCTAAACGTCGTTGCGCCCTCATAAGGGGCTTCGGAGGACTTCAATGAAAAACATAGATTTCAGGCTATCTGATTCCGACCGGAAAGCCATTGCGGATTCCGGCGACAAACGGGCGAAGCTTTCGGTGAAGGATCTTTCAGAGGCAAGAAAGAGCAGCTTTATTCCGTGGAACTGCCGCTTCGATGAATGCGGCAGACCAGCCTCTCCAGGCAAAAAGAATAACTGACGCTGGAAGGTTTTTCCCTCACCTCAATAATTAACTGGGCAGATCTCCGTAGAGTCCGAAACCTCGGCTCTACGGAGAACTACCTCGCCGACGTTGACTCGAGAAAGTGTCATGAATGCCATTGCCGAATTGACGATCTCCGGGATGCGTGAAAGTGGCGGGAGTGAGTTGCCGAATTTTGAAGCGGTACTCAACTCGGCCCTCGAGACTTATGAAGCCCCCTTTGGCCAGGACTGGTACGGCGAGTTGTACCGGAAGAAAGCAAGAGATCCGCAGTGGCTTGCGACCTCGCTCATCTTGAATGCCGAGAAAGAGGGCGAAGGAGCGAGAAGGCTGTGGGAAATGGCTGGGGCTACTGCCGACGCAGACGTTGCGGACCAGGTGCGTCGCCACGCGATCGACGAAGCGCGACATGCAAAGATTTATATAGGAATGTTTGACACGGTCTTTTCCGGTTGCGCCGACGACGATCTCCGGCGGCACCTCGATGGAATCTCGCCTGGCTACACCTTACAAGATCGGCCCGACCGGAGTGACGAGCTGGAGGAATTTACACATTCACTTGACGGGCTGATCCAAATGAACATGGGAGAGATTCGCACGCGCATTAATCAACTCCTGCTGGCGCCAGTTTTACTCGGTCATTGCCAACCATCAGGCCGGCCTAAGGTCTCTCGAATGCTCGACTCGATTGTTAATGATGAGACAAAGCATATCTATTATACGGCCGCGTTGATCGAGCAGGCGGCACAGGCGGGCCATAAAGAACTCGTGCGCGACATCATGTTCTGGCGGATGGGCCAATTCTGCGAGCTCACGCTTGAAGAAGTGGGAAGAGGAACATTTGAGGGCTCGTAAGTTGTCCGCGCTTGCCACGGGCAGAGCTGAATCTCATCAATAGACTTGAAGCTTTGCCTCGAAGTCAGGACCGACACTTGGACACGGTCAGTACCGTCACGCGGTCGCGTCGGGTGACTCGTCAGCGCCCCAGACTTGGACACGGTCAGTACCGTCACGCGGTCGCGTCGGGTGACTCGTCAGCGCCCCAGACTTGGACACAGTCACTACC
>JBKPPH010000079.1:0-13019 GCA_046733535.1 Acidobacteriota bacterium | reverse complement strand
AGCTGCCTAAGATCTTCGTAATAGTTGTGAGTGTTCACTTGTGTTTCCCTCCTTTTCGTCCGGGCTGAGGTTTATTTTTTCCCTGGTAGATGCCGCGCATCCTGCGAAACTCCGCATACTTTCTTAACTCCTCCAGATCGGTGGGATGCAGTTGCCTCGCGGTACGCAAGAGCGCCTTGAGGTTTTCATCTCCGTCTTCGTCGATCATTTCCTCGGGAAGGAAGGACATCATCGAGACGCCAAAGAAACGTGAAATACGTTCGAGGTCTTTGAGGCCCGGACGATATGTTCCTGTCTCCCAGCGGGAGATCGTATTTGGAGCGACTTTAAGGTGAGCAGCGAGTGCTTCTTGTGAGAGTCCTTCACCGCTGTTGTAGCTAACGCGCAGATCTCTGATTTTGGCTGCGACGTGGTCCAGCAGGTCCATTCCTATTCCTCTTTTCTCATCCTGTATGAGGACGACGTTTAACTAATATCGTTGACAAGGGAGGTTGAGCCTGCGTATTATACGCGAGCGGAAAATTAATTCAATGGGAAAGCCTCACATGAACAAACTCTTCTTCCGAAAACGATTGTTTCTTGCATCGGTGTCAACCGGTCATACCTCTTACATACTCGCGGAAGTTGAATCGAGTCGCGGTGGTGAATACAAATGGGGCCACTGCATGTTGACAATCGCTGATTGTCGTCGACGCATTCAACTCGAGTTTTTTCTCGGCACGGTCCGTGCGCGGCGTGAGAGTTTGCGAAAACTGGATCTGCTGCTCAAAGTCCTTGGATCATTTCGGACTGCTTTGCTTGCCGAAGCGCACGCAATTACGGAATACGAACGAGCGGGAAAGCGTGCGACTCCGGGCAAGCAAAAACTTAAGGCACAAAAAAGCACAAACACCACATAAATTTCTGTGATGCTGTGCTTCCTTGTGGCTTGCTTTTATGAAGGTTGGACAGCCGCATGAGCGACTTCCTTAGTCTCCTCCACCTTCTCCCATTTCACCAGCTTTAGGTCCAAAACGAAGATCGCGTAGATCACCGGCACCTCGTTCCGCTTTGTAACTGTTGCGGGCGATCGTGCGAGCTACACCGAGACGCCCGATTCGTGCCGCGTTATCGGGTTGGTCGTGAGCAAAGGGAACAACGATCATCGGAATTCCAGCGCACAACCCTTGCCCGGTAGTGCCAACGCCGCCTTGATGGACCATGGCCGCCGCTCGCGGCAGCAGTTCACCGAACGGCGCGTAGTCAAAAGCCACTACGCCGTCAGGTAAAGGATCTTTTGGTCGATTGCGATCGCTGCCGACGAGGAGTATTGCCCTGCGATTCAGCAGCTTTGCTGCAGCCACGCTCTCCTGGTAGAAGTTGCCGGCGACGTGAACCGCGGCACTGCCGAGCGTGAAAACAATCGGCGCTGGACCGCTATTCAGAAATCGCAAAAGCTCCGGATCTACCGGCGCGTTGTCTTTCTTATCGAAGAACGGAAAACCGGTAATGACGGTATTCGCCGGCCAATCCGCTTGCGGTTCGCACATGACGGTGGAAAAGAGTGCGAGATTAAGTTCGGGTGCGTACTGACCTTCAAACAACGCGTGCTCTCCGCGTGGTAAACCAAGCTCCGCACGAAAAGCATAGACGTCGCGAAGCCACGGTTCAGTCACCGCCTTCATCAACTTTTTGTAAAGCCGCGCTGCGGATGGTCCGCCGAGTTTTAGCAGGCCATGAAGCCACGGCGTATTTGGTGGTACCCAGGGATCGAATGCCGACCACAACGAAGCAGGCGAAAGCACAGTGGAGATCCACGGGATGCCGCTCTTCTGCGCGACTAGTGGTCCAGCAAGAACAATCGGATGCGTAATTAGTAGATCAGCGCCTTTGATCGCCACGCTCAAATCCTGATAAGCGTCGCGTAATGCGGGCACGAGTAATCGCTTGAAGAGATATTCGGCTCCGTGCTTTGGATCGACGACGCCCTGGACCTTTTCGAAATACTCGGGCGTGTCCGGCTTGGCCATCGCGGGCCGGATCGGATGAAACTCGATGTTGAGCGATTCCACCCGCTCTCGGTAAGCATCAGTGCTCGCAATGACGGGCTCGACATTGCGCTTCTTCATCTCCAGTGCCAGGGCGATGTATGGGTTCAGATCGCCAAGTGAACCCATCGTCGTCAATCACAACTCTGTTTTTCTTGAATGTATTCAATTTCATCAATTCCTCCTTTGGGCTGTAACGTGTCTAACGCGGCGTGAAGATAGACGACAGGCGGGTGTAGTTACATATCCCGAAAGACACATTTTTTATCCGCAGATTACGCAGATAATTCGTGTAATCCGCGGCTCAAAATGTATCTTTCGGGCCATGACGGTTCCCCCGATGTGCCGTATCTTGTCGGTGATATTTGAGGAAGGAGCTAACTATTTATGAAGACGATCAATACAGACGTAATCATCATCGGCGCGGGGCCCACGGGACTGTCGCTCGCTTGCCAATTCATCAGACACGGCATCGACTTTGTCGTCGTGGAAAAGAACGAAACCGTCACTCCGTTTTCGAAGGCGATCGGTGTGCAAGCACGCACGCTCGAGATCTACGACCAGATCGGACTGGCGCAGCCGGCAATTGAACGCGGCACGATTGCAGCCCGGGTCAGGCTAATTGAAGGCGGCGAAGTGGCCGGGGAGATGCATCTCCAGAATTTCGGTAAAGACCTGAGCCAGTTTCCATACATGCTGATGCTGGAGCAGAGCAAAAATGAGGAACTGCTTTACGAGTTTGTGAAGAAGCACGATCGAGACGTTTTTTGGAAGACAGAGCTCGAGAGTTTTAGCCAGGATGCAAACGGCGTTACGGCGCAAATAAAAACACCCGACGGTGAAATTCAAACCATCAACGGCAAATACCTCGTCGGTTGCGATGGTGCGAGCAGTCCGGTCAGGCATGGACTCGGACTCACCTTCGAAGGCAGCACTTTCGAACGTCTGTTCTACGTCGCCGATGCACGCGTCGATTGGGCGTTGCCGCACGATGCGCTGCACGTTTGCCTCGCGCGCGAAGTTTTCACGGCGTTCTTTCCGATGAAGGGCGACAATCGCTATCGCATCGTCGGAACTTTTCCTGAAAGCAAAAACCAGGAGCAGGGCGAAGTTCTGTACGAGGAGATCGAACGAGAGATCAAAGACAAAGTGAAACTCGCGCTCGAGATTTCGGAGGTCAGGTGGTTTTCACTTTACAAGGTCCACTCGCGCCGGGTGAACAGGTTTTCCAAAGGCAGATGTTTTGTCGCGGGCGATGCCGCGCACATTCACAGTCCCGCCGGCGCGCAGGGCATGAACACCGGCATTCAGGACGCTTACAACCTCGCGTGGAAACTCGCGCTCGTAATCAAAGGAGTCGCGGCGGAGAGTTTGCTGGAAACGTACAACGAAGAGCGACTCGCGAACGCCAAGCGGCTGCTCGAGTCCACCGATCGAATGTTTGAGCTCGCGGCTGGTTCGCATTGGCTGCTGAGTTTTATTCGCACGACGATCTTTCCACCGCTCGCGGGTTTCATGGCGAGTCTCGAAAGCGTGAGCAAGCGAGTGTTTCCGCTGATCTCGCAGATCGGGGTTGGTTATCGCGATGGTTCGCTGAGTGAGCACACCGAGGACGAGCCTGAGCACGTCGAGGCCGGGGATCGTCTGCCGTACTTCATGGTGGCGGGCAAGTCTATTTTCGACAAGCTCAAACAGCCGAAGTTTCACCTGCTTGTATTCTCAAACCGCGATCACGCCGGCTTGAACGGCGAGTTTGGCGACCTCGTTGATTATCACGTTATTCCGCTTGATGCCCGCGTGAGTGAGATCTTTGAGACTGAGAAAGAGTTCAGTGTCTTTTTGCGGCCTGATAACCACATCGCGTTCATCTCGTCAGAGATCTCGCTGGACCCGGTTCGAGATTACTTGAACAGAATTGCTGAAGGTGTGTGAGCGATGATTAAAGAAAAGGAGTTGGACCAGGCTTTTTACGAGATCCAGGTGAAAGGTCATCTGGACGCGCGGTGGAGCGAGTTGTTTGAGGGGATGACCGTCGCGTGGAAGGACAACGTGACGACCATTTCCGGGATGGTGGCGGACCAGGCGGCGCTGCACGGACTGCGCGCGCGCGTGCGCGACTACGGCCTCGTGCTGATCTCGATCAGTAATAGACAAGCCACGGATTTACACGGATGAAGCGGATCAGAAAATTCTGATCCGGTGTTCATCCGCGTTCATCCGCGGCTAAGTCTTGTCTAAATGATTTTCGTGGCCGTCCTGGATGAATGTTAGACCGGCAGTCTTTCCATCCTCGACAATGAAGATGATCGTCGCGCCATCAAACGCCATCGGCTTGAACGTCGTCTGGTCCAACGGCCACAAGCTCAGCGGTTCCTGGCGACCTGGTCTGGCGAACAGTCTGCCGTCCTTGACCATCATCTCAACTTCCGGCCCGTGCGTTCCTTTGTACTTGCCCGCGTAAGATTGCAACGTCTCGAGATCGATCTCGGGCGGCGGCGTCGCGCCGGCGTTTCGTAGTATCTCGACGATCTCAGCGTTATTCTTCTCGAGAGCAGCAGCAAGCGCGACATTCAGTGTTTCGATCGTCAGTTGCCCGCTAGCAACAGACTGGCGCACGCGTTCCGGCGTGCCCTCGATGACTCCGCTCATCAGCGTTCCAAAAACGCTGTCCTGTCCGAACGTGATCCAAAAGCGGTTGAGATCGCGAATGATCACTTCACGCGCGCCGTAAAACGTGTTGTGTGGGCCTTCGACGACGTCAACACGATCCTTGAGCCGTTCATAAACCTCGTCGACATCGTCCGTATAAACGTAAAGATCGACTTCGCGCCGTCGCTTCGAGCTCGTCTCGCCGTCCTGGCTGAACATCACTTCGCCCTTCCCAAACGAGACAATGGCGAAACTCCAGCCGTCGCCTTCATTGCCGTAAGTGGCAACGACACGGAAACCGATACTCTCGTACCACTCGACAGTCGCGCGCACATCCGGCACGTGGATCATCGGAACGACGTTCTTGTTCATCGATCTTCCTTCCTGTGAAATCGATTGTGCTAGAATTCGGCGCCGATGCCAACATCTTCGATTCCTACTGAGACCAATCGTCTGGTTTCGCTCGATGTTTTTCGCGGAATCACGATCGCCGGGATGGTCCTGGTGAACAATCCGGGATCGTGGGAGCACATTTACTGGCCGCTCGAACACGCAACCTGGAGCGGCTGGACGCCGACCGACCTCGTCTTTCCGTTCTTCCTTTTCATTGCCGGTGTTGCAATCCCTCTCGCATTTGGCAGACGCGTCGAGAGCGGCGGAAGCAAGCGCGATCTTTACGTGAAGATAATCAAACGCAGCTTGATCATCTTTGCCATCGGTCTATTTCTTAACGGCTTTCCGCATTTCGGTCTCGCGGAGTATCGCATTCCGGGTGTGCTCCAACGGATCGCGGTCTGCTATTTCTTCGCCTCGATTATTTTTCTCAACACGAAGGTTCGAACGCAGATTGCGATCACTATCGGCATACTCATTTTCTATTGGCTGCTGGTGAGGCTTGTGCCCGCGCCGGGCTTTGCCGCAGGTGATCTCACTAAAGAAGGCAGCCTCCCGTCGTTTGTCGACCGCGTTGTGTTCGGTAACCACGTTTGGCGGCAGGCGAGGGTTTACGATCCCGAAGGTCTGCTCAGCACGATTCCCGCTATTGCCACGACGCTGATGGGAGTCTTAACCGGCAATTGGCTGCGGACGGAGAAGTCGCGCGTTGAAAAAGCGGCGGGCTTGTTCGTCGTGGGCGCTGTTTGCGTCGCGCTTGGTTGGGCGTGGAATGCTTTCTTCCCGATCAACAAGGCGTTATGGACGAGTTCGTACGTGCTGTTCACCGGTGGTCTGGCGTTACAGTTTCTCGCGCTCTGTTACTGGCTGATCGATATCAAGGGTTACCGCAGATGGGCCAAGCCATTTGAGGTTTTTGGTCTGAACGCGATCGCGCTTTATGTCGTGGCGGATATCATTGCGGCATCACTCGGCGAGATCAAAGTCGGCGGTGAGGCGTCACTGGGCGGCTGGATTTACGATCACGTGTTTGCGTCGTGGGCGTCGCCTGTGAATGCTTCGCTGGCGTTTGCGATTGCCTTCGTTTTAGTTTGCCTCGCGCTCATGTGGATTCTTTACCGGCGCAAGATCTTCCTGAAGGTCTGACAGTCTTCTTTTCGACTCATCGATCAAGAGATTGTTCTTCTCGTAACTCAACTGCGTGTCGCCAGCTAACGCGGGCGGATACTGGTGCTGTTGATAAACGGGATAAGCCTCGGTGCGCAGGTGGGCCAGCATGTGATGACCGCGGCGCGCGGCCCGCTCATGTCGCAACGCCGAGATATCGACTGGCGCAACGACGATCCGCTCGCCGGGTCCGGGCGATGCTTCTGCCAGCAGACGCCCGTCGAAGTCAACGACCTGGCTGCCGCCCGGCCATGAATACGGCGGATAGTGTTTCAAGCTCGCGCCCTGATTTGCAGCCACAACGTAAGCCGTGTTTTCGAGTGCGCGACAGCGATTGACTACCGTCCACCACGCCATCGGTTCAGTGGCGCCCCACGGATCCATGTAAGCCGAAACGCGCACCAGAATCTCAGCGCCGTTTGCGGTCAACTGTCTCATCGCTTCCGGAAACAGCCAGTCGTAACAGATGGCGCAGCCGATGCGGCCGATGGGTGTGTCGGCGACGGGAAACAGCGGTTCGTCGTAGCCTTCGAGATCGTGCGGGCTGGTGTGGACCTCGTACGGGATCCACGTGTTCACTTTGCGATACTTGTAGAGCACGCCGTAGGGACCGATGAGACAGGTCGTATTGAAGACGTGGGCGGGCCATTTCGGATCGACTTCGAGCATCGAACCGCTTTGGATGTAGATGTCGTGCTCTTTTGCTTTTTGTTGCAGGCGTTCTGTGTGCTCGTTCGGGATCGGGATAGCGAGCTTATCGATCAATTCCGCGGCCGTCGCAAAAACCGGTGCGGCGTGTTCAAACTCCGGAAACACGACGAGGCGCACAGGAAGAAACGGCGCCGCACCCGCCACCGCCGCATCGATCATCGAGAGCATGCGATCCGTATTCGCGCGCATGCCCCTTCGATCGAGTGGGTTCGCGAAGTCGGTCTGACAAGCGGCAACTGAGTATCTAATGTGTTCCATAAGACTTCACCGCGGATGACACGGAAAAAAATCCGGATTTTATCTGCGTATATCTGTGGTTAAAAACCTTTCCACGGGTGATGTAACGAGGCGCGTATTGTATGTCTCCAAGTATCTTCTTCGCTTCTCCGTCAACGGATATCTCTCCGGCCAAGCGTACGGATACTTGCTCATGCCATGAAACGGCAATGGCCCAACCTGATCGGGACTCGCCGAATTGATGTCCATCTCTTTACTGAACCCATCAGCGTAGAGCAGGAACGTGCGTGTCCACCCTTCCGGCAGCGGCGGCAGTTTGTCAGCCGCAAACGACAGGCTCAATTCATCTCCCGGCCTCGAAATCACGAACATGTCATCCGACGCGAGCAACAACTCGCGCACGTCGCCTTCGCGCGTGTACCGTCCCGTCATCACTTTCCACGGCGATGTGAACGAGACCTGTTTGTAGTCGTAGCTTAACGGCTGTCGCCCGTCAGGCGAGTGCTCGAGAGAGAAACCGCGCCAGCGCAGGTCGGCAACTGATGGATCAAGCCGCGTCAATTGCACCGGCACGTTTCCTCCCGCAGTGTCAACGAGTATCTGGTCCCAGTAGATGCGCATGTTTGTGACGATGCGGACGTCACGGCTGGCGCTCAGAAACTTGCCGGTGAGATCGACGATGACGGTTTGCGGGCGGCCAACAGGAATGCCGACATTTTCGACGACTGTGCGCCAATGCCCGCTCTTGTCTTTCACCTGAAGAGCAGGCAGTTGAAGGCTCTTTCCGCTTTGTGACGCGGCAAGGTTGTCGCTGGACCACGCGTAGTCAGTCCAACCGGTGAGCAACAACAGAGCGCGCCCGGATAGATTCGGATCGAGTTTCAACGTCAACTCGTGATCCTTCGCGTAGCCGCGAATCGGCTGAAGCTGAAAATCATCCGGATACTCACGATCCACCCGCGCGATGCGCGACAAAACGTCGTGCCCGTGTTCATCAACAGCAGCAAGCGGAACCCGTGCATCTTTCGTCCGGTAGATCTTGAACGGCTGCGGCGGCTCGGTGAGGCCCTCGTTCGGATAAACTTCGGTGCCTTCGGGATGCGCCACCGCGATCAACTGAAGCCGATCCACGAACAGCGCTTCTTCCAACTCGTTCGTGACGCGCAACTCATAACGCCCATTGCGCTCGCGTAGTTGATCGCTGCGAATGCGCACGTACTCATCCGGGTCCGGCATGTTAAAGATTCCCGGCGCATCGAGGTGGCCCATCTCGCCGCCGCCCATGAAGTCCGTCACGAATTCAAATCGCTCGCCGTTCCACGTGTATAAAAAAGGACACGACGACGGTTTGCGATCGAGCTCCGTGAGCGTAACCGTTTTCGTATTCGCCAGCTCTGTTTCGGCCTGCACAATCCCCGCAGGCCACAGAACGCGCACCGCATCGGCGCTCGTCCGTTTGCCAAGGCCGAACACAACATCGGCAGGCGCCGGCGCCGGCGACGCTGAGTAGGTTTCGAGTTTTTGCGCGAGACTGCCGGCGCGTACTTCGATTTTCGCGCCAACGCCGCTGCGATTGCTCACTTTCCCCGCGAGATTCACGCGCACCGAACGGTTTGTATTGCCACCGTCATTGCGCGCGACCTTCAGTCCACCACCGGGCGTGCCAAAAACGATGTCGGTGTCGCCGTCGTTGTCGATGTCGCCCGAGATGAGCACATGCGGCCGAGTCGCAGTTATCCCCTGCGTGGCCTTATTGCTTACGTCTGCCCACGTTTCGCCGTCGTTTCGGAGCACACGCAGTTGAGTTTGGCTCACGGAGACGAGATCGAGCAGACCATCGTTGTCGTAGTCGATGAACTGCGAAAGATTGCCTCCGCCCTCAGCTCGCGTGATCTGAAAATGCTCTTTGCCGTCGCTTAATGCGAGATAGCCGGCTGTGTCGTTTTCAGAGACGAAATAAAAATCCGTGAAGTTGTCTTTGTTGACATCGCCCGCGGCGACATTCGTCACGCCTTTGACTGTCAGTCCGACTTCGCCGGCGACATCACGAAAGGTCCCGTCGCGCATGTTGCGCCAGAGGAACATCTTTTCGTTGGACGCGATCAGGAAATCGATGTCGCGCCTGTTGTCGAAATCGGTCGGCACGATTGCACGCACGGACGCTTTGTCCGTGAGTTTCGCGGCTGCGGTTTGGTCGGTAAACGTTCCGTTGCCGTTGTTACGAAGCAAAAGATTCCCTTCGCCGCCGATCAAAACGTCGAGATCCCCATCGTGATCGAAGTCGACGAAAGCCGCGGTGTTCGACGAGTTCGGAGGCGCCGGCATTTTTGCGGCGGCAGAGGCGTCTGAGAAACTGCCGTTGCCATCGTTGTGATAGAGCGTGATTGCACCCTGACGAAGAATGAGCAGATCGGGCCGCGTGTCGTTGTCGTAGTCGCCGGCGATGGCGGCCGTTGCCGGTGCGGTTGATTGTTTCGACAGTGCTCCCGCTTGTGCGGTGACATCCGTGAACTTGCCACCTTCGTTGCGCAACAATCGTTGACGCGTGCCCGCCGCTTCCAGCAAATCCAGGTCGCCATCGAGGTCATAATCAAAGAGCAGCGCCGCGCCGCTGCTTTGTTCCGCAGGCCATTGACCTGCGGGCAGCACGGCGGCGGTCTCGTCGGTGAAGACGACGTCCGGAGTTCGTTTATCAACCAACCCGGGCTCGAGTCCTGTCGATGCGATCGCTTCAGCATAACGCCCTTGTTCGAGATAGTTTGATCCGAGCGTCGTGCCCGTGCCGCGGTTACGCAACTCCTGAAACTGTGCGATTACCTTCTGTCCTTCTTCTCGTTGGCCCGCACGCATCAACGCGGTGCCGAGGTTGTAAAGCGCAGTCGCGTTGTAAGGCTCGGCGGCGAGACCGGTGCGCAACACTGCGACAGCCTCCGTGTACTTTCGCTGCTGCGCATAAAGCTGGCCCAGGTTAACATTCGCGCCAACATCGCTCGGATCGATTCGCAGCACCTTTTGAAAGGCAGCAACAGCTTCTTCCGGCCGGTTTTGCGTCTTCGCTAAAAGCCCGAGCACGTACTGCGGTTGCGGCGTTGACGGCGCGAGCGCAGCCGCTGCTTGCAACTCTTTCTGCGCAGCAGGCAAATCGGGAACATTGAACAACGCAATACCGAGATTGATGCGCGCGAGGGCAAGACTGGGCTCGAGTTGCAATGCGCGCCGAAACGCATCCGCGGCTTCTTTGTATTTGAACTGTTCGAGCAGCGCGACGCCGACGTTGTTGGCGCGGTATGCGTCTTCACGCGCGTTCGGTTTGCCTGGTTGGTTTTGAACTTGAGCTGCCGGGAGAATACTGAGCAGCAGTGCCCACAACAGGAGGGCGATTTTAAAACGGGTCATACGTGTTACATTGTGCGGAGTTTCTCGCAAAGGCGCAAAGGTGCAAAGGCTGAGCCGCAAAAAAGCACACAAGACACAAATGATCGGGGCGCTTCTCTTTTTCTTTTTGTGCCTCTGTGTGGCTTGTAAAAATCCGACAAACAATCTCCCGGCGAAATCTTCTCCGCAATACAACGAGATCGTCCGCACGTTCTACATCGGCCTCGCGGCGCTTCAAGTCGGTCACGACGTGCAGGCTGACGCAAAGCTCGCACAGTTCACCGAACTCGCCCCAGCCGAGCCGGCCGGTTGGGCCAACTGGGGACTGCTGGCGCTGCGACAAAGAAACTACGACGTCGCCGCGGAACGACTCCATCGCGCGCGCGATCTCGCGCCTAACGACAGCGACATCCAATACCTCATCGGACTGCTCGAAAGCAGCCGCGGCAACACTACTGAAGCCATCAGCGCGTTGCGCAAAGCGGTCGAGTTGGACCAGGGCAACTTGGTCGCCACGTACAAGCTCGCAGAAGAAGTCGAGCGCCAGGGCGACGAAAAAAGCGCGGAAGAGTTTCAGTCTCTGATTCAAAAAATCCTCGCAGCGCAGCCTGACAATCTTGCGGCGTTAGTTGAATTGAGCCGCATCGCAGCAAAACGCGGCGACGCGGAAACGTTCAAATCAGCGATCGCGAAGATCAACGCGCGCTCTTCACAATGGCCCGACGAAGTGCGTGAACAAGTCATCGCTGCAGGAGACGCGGCGCGAAGCGGCGACCTGCGCGCGGCCGCGACGCGCACGACGTTCTTACGCAACGTCCTCGTGCGCCTGCCGGAATACCGCCGCGATCTCGCCGAGATCAAACCGCCGCCCGGCGAAGAAGCGATACCATTCACACACTTCCTAAAGTTGGAAGCGCCTGAATTCAAGACCGCTGCTGCTGATACAAACCTCATTTTCAAACCGGAACCTCTCGCAGGCGCTGCGCACGGAGACTGGATCGGCGCGATCTCTTTGAGTGGAACGGGCGAGCCCGTGATCGCAACCGCGACTGCGCGTGAAGTTCGTTTGAGCAGTGGCGCCACGCTTCCGTTTCCCGGCGGCTCATCGCAAACGCCTCCAAAAACACAAGCCATCCTGCCGGTGGATTTTAATTACGACTTCAAATCTGACCTGGTGCTCGCAGGCGATGGCGGCGTGCGACTGTTCCGGCAAGACTCTCCCTCCACTTTCACTGACGTCACAGCCCAAACCAAATTGCCCGCGACGGTTTTAGATCGCCAATATTGGGCAGCCTGGGCCGCCGACATCGAAGCCGACGGGGATCTCGATCTGATTCTGGGATCTGAAAAAGGACTTCCAGTCGTCTTGCAAAACAACGGCGACGGCGCCTTCGTTGAAATTCACCCGTTCACCGACGTTTTCGGCCTCGTAGATTTCGCGTGGGCGGATCTCGATGCCGACGGCGATCCCGATGCGGCGCTAATTGATAGTTCGAGTGGCGTTTTCATTTTCAGCAACGAGCGGCAAGGTCAATTCACAAAGCGCCCGCACCCAATCAACGCGCCGGCTCGCGCACTGAATGTACTCGATATAAACAACGACGGCGTTCTGGATTTAGCAGTTGTGCAAAACGACGGCAGCATCATGCGTCTTTCTGATAAAGACCATGGAGCAGGTTGGGACAGTGCCGAGGTCATAAACACCAACATGTCGTTGGGAGCGAATATTCTGCGCGTTGCTGATCTAGATAACAACGGCGGCCTCGATCTGTTGTTGATGCCGGTCGCGAACTACGGGGGCAAAACGCAGATTTGGCTGAACGACGGCAACGGCAAATTCGTTGCACTGAGCAACTCATCGTATGCCGAGCTTGCGTTTGACATCGCCGATGTAAACCACGACGGCCGGCTCGACCTGCTCGCCCTGTCGAAAGACGGCCAGGCACAGCAGGATATCAATCAAGGCACGAAGAATTATCACTGGCAAATCGTTCGTCCCCGCGCGAGCCAGGCGACGGGCGATCAGCGCATCAACTCGTTCGGCATCGGCGGCGAGATGGAGGTCCGCTCCGGACTGCTGGTCCAAAAGCAACCGATCACTGGTCCAATGCTTCACTTCGGTCTCGGCGAGCAGACGAGCGCCGACGTGATCCGCGTTACCTGGCCCAACGGCACCGTCCGCGCCGACTTCGAAGTAAAGGCGGATCAGGAAGTCGTCACCGAGCAGCGCTTGAAAGGCTCGTGTCCATTTCTCTTTGCCTACAACGGCAAGCAGATGGAATTTGTGAAGGACGCCGTGCCTTGGGGTTCCGCGATCGGCCTGCGCATCAACACGCTTGGAACGGCGAGTGTGGAGGCGACCGAAGAGTGGTACAAAATCGGCCGTGATCAACTCGTGCCGCGCGATGGTTACTACGACCTTCGCATCACTGCCGAACTGTGGGAGACGTACTACTACGA
>JBKPPH010000078.1:0-19548 GCA_046733535.1 Acidobacteriota bacterium | reverse complement strand
CCCGCGCCGGTGCCGCCTGCGTTCACGACCCGCCACATTCCTTCCACTACGGCGTGATCGATGTCTTCGGGAATCTCGATCTGTTTCGGATTCGGCCGCGATTGATCGAGCGGCTGGAAGGTGACTGCCTCACGATAATCGGGCGTGCCGGGTGTGCCGAACGCCTTCACTTCTTTCAACAAATGAGGAATGTACATACGGCCGTCTTGCGACACGGCCGAGATGGTCCTCAACAACGAGATCGGAGTGATGATGTCGTACACCTGTCCGAACGATGCATACACCGTGTCGATGTCGCGCCATTCCGGATCTCGCGGCTGCATACGTCGCTTGAACTCGCGCGAGGGCGTCCAACTCACAACTTCGTTCGGAAGATCGATGCCCGTGCGTTTGTTCAGATCAAACTCGTCAACCATCTCGACGATGCCGTCGATACCCATCTTCAAGCCGAGACGATAGAAGTAACCGTCGCACGAGTGCGTGATTGCTGTTTTGATGTCCGGTGAACCGTGATTTCCCATGCAACGCGTAAACTTGTTGCCGACCTGGATACCGCCGCCGCAGACAAGGTTCGAATGGTCCAACGTAATCGCGCCCTGTTTTAAGCCGGCGATCGCCATCGGGATCTTCCACGTCGATCCCGGTGGATAACGGCTTTGAATCGCGCGATTGAGTAACGGCGTTTCCGGATCGTTCAAGAGCGCTGCATACTCGGCGCGCCCCTCCTTCGTTGTGATCCGTTGCGAGAAGAGATTTGGATCAAAACTCGGAGCCGAAGCAAGCGCGAGGATCTCGCCGTTGTTAGGATCCATAGAGATGATCACGCCGCGCTTGGTAACCGAGTTCCTCAGTTGCTCTTCTGCCGCAAGCTGGAGATCGAGATCGATCGTGGTAATGAGATCGCGTCCGGGTATGGGATCGACAGTTTCGAGCTCGTCCTGGATGCGGCCGCGACTGTCGACTACGACTTCGCGATAACCGTCACGTCCGCGGAGGTAGTCGTCGTAAATCTGCTCGAGACCACTCAGGCCGATGATGTCGCCGGGCTTGAGACCTTTGTCTTTCGACGCTTGCTGTTTGAGTTGCTCCGGACTGATCTCGCCGACGTAGCCCAGCACGTGGGCCAGCGATCCGTCGGATGGATAGCGTCGCTGCGGCTGTTTCTCGACGCGCAGTTCCGGATATTCGAGATTGTGTGCTTCGACCCACGCGATGTCGCCTTGAGTCGCGTCCTGCTTCACCTGAATCGACTCGAACGCCGGCATCGTTTTCACCATCTCGAAATAATCGCGCAGGATGTCTTTGTCGAGCGCCAACCCTTCCGAGAATGGTTCGATTAGTGAAGTGAGATCCTTTCCTTTGACGTCTTCGCGCGAGAGGATCACGTTATAAATAGGACGCGAATCGACGAGCGCGCGGCCCTGGCGATCGAAGATGACGCCGCGTGGCGCGGGAATCGGCAGACGGCGACGGCGCTGGTTTTCAGCAATCTCCGCATAGCGCTCACCTCGCACGACCTGTAACACGTACAGCCGAACGCTGAGTACGCCGAGCAGGAGTACGACCATGGCCTGAAGGAAGCGAAGGCGAGCGCGAAGGTTTTGCGATGTATCTTCAAATTTCATCGGTTTAGTCTAGCCACGAAGAAGAAGCGACTACGTTTGATGAGGCTAATTCCAATTGAGACGCCTCACAGTTTAGGCCTTTTCTGCCTCTTTTTGTGGCTCACCTCCTTCTTAGCGATCCGGTCGAGCGACGCGCGACGCGGCGGCGCGTGGCAAACTGGCGCCGCTGCGACGACCGTTCCGCGACGATCGCGTCGAGCATGTATAGCGCCATGGTGCCGGCCACCGTCGTAGCGATGAGTTTGTAGGACATCGTTTGCATCAGCGGCACTGTGGGCGGGTAACCCAAAACCCGGTGCCAAAAAACATAGATTAGCGAGTCGAGTAACGAACTGACAGCCAGCACCGGAATCCGCAACAGCGGGTTTTCGAGATTCACCTTCGTGGCGGCGAAGTAGATGACATACGCCGTCAACGTCTTCGAAAAACCACCAGCTCCTGTCAATCCCCCGCTCGCCGCGTCGACAATCAGTCCGGCGAGAGTGCCGACGAGCAACGCTTGCCAGGCGTCGCGTTGTAAGGCGATGTAAACAACAACTACGAGTGGGAAGTCGACATAGGAGAGTGGCCTCCAAACTTCGCGCAGCGAAAGCTGTAGCAGAATTGAGACTAATAATACTACGGCTATCTTGAGCTGCGACATAGGAACATTGCCAATTGCCGATTGCCAATTGCCGGTTGGGGTTTCACGGGAGCCGTTGGGATTCGATCAATTGGCAATCGGCAATTGCCAAGCGGCAATGATTTCATCTCCTCGGTCTCTCTGCACTCGGCGTCTGTTCCGGTACAGAACGCGGCGGAGGTTTGTAAAGCAGCACTGCGACTTCTTCCAAATGGTCGAGCTGAGCGCCCGGTTGAATGAGAATCTGATGCGCCTGCGTGGCCGTGCCGTGCTTCACATCAACCACTCGACCGACGTTCAAACCCGGCGGATAGATTCCATCTTGCCCGGTCGTCATCACGTAATCGTTGACTTCGACTTTCTCCAGACCCGAAACGTAGCGCATCTCGACGAGCGACACGCCGAGATCCGCTCGCCCGCGCACTGACCCGAGCGCGCCAGATTCTCCGAGTTGTCCGACTACCGCCCCAGCGCCAGCTTTCTCATCCGTAATCAGCATCACTTGCGACGCCCACGGGCTGACGGTGATGACGCGACCGACGATTCCGCCCGCGGTAACCACCGGCATATTAACGGCGACTCCCGAACTGCTCCCACGATTGATCGTGATCGTGTTGAACCACACCGAAGGATCGCGCGCGATCACGCGAGCCGGAACTGACTTGATGTCCGTCTGCTCGTTTAATTTCAACAGCGCCTTGAGACGCTCGTTTTCCACGGTTGCCTCGCGGGCCGCGTGCAGTTCCGTTTCGAGTTGCGTCAAACGGTCTTTCAACTGTTCGTTTTCCTGCGCGGTACTGCGGAAGTTCCAGATCTGCTGGAAGAAGCCGGAAGTGGCGCCGCTGGCTTTCGACGAAGCGTTTTGCAAGGGTGACGCGAAGGTTTGGGTCCAGATGCGGAGCACCTTGAGGCCTCCGTCGGCGTCGCGCGCGTCGACGGCCATGATGATCAGATTAGTGACAAGCAGCGTTACGAGCCAGATGGGAGCTCGCTGTCGAATCTCTTTTTGTGTGCGAACCGAAGCCACTCAGTAAATCTCAAATCCATCCACCGTTTGATCGGTGGAGTATCACTACATTCCGCTGGTCATCGTATTTTCCCACTTCACGCGCTTGAGCAGATCGAAGTCAGACAGCATCTTGCCTGTCCCCAACACAACTGACGCGAGCGGGTCGTCTGCCAGCGAGACCGGCAGACCGGTTTCAATTGAAAGTCGTTTATCGAGATTTTTCAACAACGCGCCGCCGCCGGTTAAGACGATGCCGCGCTCGACGATGTCTGCGGAGAGTTCCGGGGGAGTTCGCTCCAGGGCCACGCGCACGGCGTTGATGATCGTGGAGATCGAATCCGCCAATGCCTCGCGGACTTCTTCGTCGGTGATCGTGATCGTCTTGGGGATTCCTTCAATGAGGTTACGACCACGCACTTCGTACGACAGTGGTTCGTCAAGCGGGTAAGCGGAGCCGAGTTCGATCTTGATTGCCTCGGCCGTTCGTTCACCGATCAGCAAGTTGTACTTCCTCTTGATGTACTGGATGATTGCCTCATCCATCTCGTTGCCGGCCACGCGCACCGCGCGCGAATAAACGATGCCGCTCAAGCTGATGACTGCAATGTCGGTGGTGCCGCCGCCGATATCGACGACCATGTTTCCGTGCGGTTCGGTAATCGGCAGGCCGGCGCCGATGGCCGCTGCCATTGCTTCCTCGACGAGGTAGACCTCGGAAGCTTTCGCGCGATAGGCGGAATCTTCCACTGCACGTCGCTCGACTTGAGTTATCTCGGATGGAATACCGATGACGACGCGTGGGCTCACCCACGTTTTGCCGTTATGGGCCTTGCGGATGAAGTGTTGAAGCATCTTCTCGGTGACTTCGAAGTTAGCAATCACACCGTCTTTCATCGGACGAATGGCGACGATGTTGCCAGGAGTTCTGCCCAGCATGTCCTTGGCATCACGGCCCACAGCTTCAACCTGATTAGTTACTTTATTAATCGCGACGATAGAAGGTTCGGATACAACGATCCCGCGTCCCTTCGCATAGACCAGCGTGTTTGCCGTCCCCAGATCTATAGCGAGGTCGCTGGAAAACAGACTAAAGATAGATTTGAAAGCCATTTAGACTCATTCACTTCCCGTGGATGTAGAATGGAACTTCGGGTGGGAGCGGCGGTTATTATCGCCCAAACACGTCCGAAATCCTAAGATACACCCTCACGTACTAACCGTAAACCGGAATCTTTGCCACGGATTACACGGATGTAAAACGGATTTAGTTTTGTAAGTCCGTGTATTCGGTTGCTTCCACGTTTGCTACTGCGCGCCTGGTTTGTTCTCGGGGAGCTAAGTCAGCGGCGAAACGCACACAGTTCTTGTTCGCCGCCTTTGCCTCGTACATTGCCGTGTCTGCACACGCGATAAGTTGCTGCGGTGAAGACGCGTGTTTCGGAAATGCCGCCACGCCGAAACTCGCGGTCAAAGAAAGTTGTAGACGACGTCCACCGGTGAAGTTGTGACGAGTTATCCGATGGCGAATGCGTTCGGCGACCTGGCCGGCCAATTCCGTTCCCGTGTCAGGCAACACGATCACGAACTCGTCGCCTCCATATCGCGCCACTGCATCGGTGTCGCGTATCGACGATAGGATCACTGCCGCCATCTCCATCAGCACGTGCGAGCCGACGAGGTGACCGTATTCGTCGTTGACCTGTTTGAAGTCGTCCAAATCGAGAAACAGGGCCGCCACACTCGAGCCGTAACGACGTGCGCGCCTGATCTCGTTCAACAGGAACTGGCGGAGGTATCGCGCGTTGTGAAGTTTGGTTAAGTCGTCGGTCTGAGAAAGGCGTTCCGCTTCCGCGATGCGCACGGCGTTGGCGAGAGCGGAGGCGATTGGCAGCGACAACGAATCGAGCAAGGCAACGTCGCTCTTCTTGAAAGCATGCGAGCCGGCGCCTTCGCGAATGCCTTCGACGACGCCCAGTATTCGTTCACCGCAGATCAAAGGAACGGCGACGACGAATCGTCCGCGCTCCTTCTTCTTGATGATTCCCATTCCGGCTGCTGCACGTTTCGCCGCCTTTGTTTCCGCACTGAGCGGCAGGTCTGGTTCAAGCAGTCCGTCCCACTCTTCATCGTTCTTGACGCCTTCCTGGCCCGCCTTTCTAACCGCAACAACTTCGAGTTTGCCTTCCTCGAAGCCTTTCGTTTCGGCGAACAAGTAGATGGCCCAACGATCGGCGCGAACTAACCCTTGCAAACCGGCAAGCGCAGTGGAGGCCGCGCCGTTTTGATCGCCGCTGAAGTGCAAAGAGGAGACAAGATCAAAAGCCGCCCGCAGATCGCGTGCTTTGATTTTGGAGGGAAGAGAAGCAGATCCCGTTTCAGCAGGCGGCTCGAAATTCTCAGGAAGCCGCAGTTCACCCGAATTGCC
Organism: Acidobacteriota bacterium; assembly: GCA_046733535.1. Taxonomy (GTDB): domain Bacteria; phylum Acidobacteriota; class Blastocatellia; order Pyrinomonadales; family Pyrinomonadaceae; genus PSRF01. The sequence continues at coordinate 13,867 of JBKPPH010000078.1, read as the reverse complement.
GTGACCCTCGATCTCGCGCAGTAGTGCAGGAAGTTGTGCTGACTTATCCGCGATGGCAACGAAGCCGAGTCGCTTGAGCGTTGAACCGTCGAGGTTGCGAAGATTGTGGCTTTGATAACCGTTTGTTTGCCGGCGGCACGCGACGAGTGGCGCTCCCGGCCAGAACGCTTTCGCATGATCGATGGCGGTGTGAAGTTCCACCATGTCAGCACCGGGCACAACTTCGTAGAGAACTGCTAATGGCGGTGGTCCTTCCGAATCGCGTACGCCCTCGCGTTTCCGTTGTTTCGCAAGTGCGACCTCGACTTCGACTTCACGCAGACCTTCGATCAGAGTTTTCACATTTGCCGCCCGCAAGGCCTCGATTAACTCGTAGGCCGGCGCTTCGTGAGCATCCGTCAATAGGATTACGTGACTCGACATGCTTTAACTACGTCCTGCGCGTCCTGAAAGTGAGACCTTGTATTGACTGCTGTTTCCTCGCGGATCCTGCGCTTCAACCGTGAGTTCTCGCGTAGCTGCTCCCGACGTGACCTGGATCTGAAACGCACCGTTGGGAGCTGCGATCGTTTCGCGTCCGGCGACGCGGACCGTGACGCCTGGCTCAGCTTTCCCACGAATCAAATAAATGTTGCCACCTAATAGTTCCGCGTTGAGATCCGAAACCGCCACTTGCGAGCCGGTGCCTCTCGCGAGGACCATGAACTTCAGCGGATCACTCCAATCACTCGCCTGGCCGCTCGCGGCCGTCGCCCTCACGCGCCAGAAGTAAACACCCGGACGAAGATCACTGGCGCCAAACTCCGTCGCGACCAGTTGATCGCGCTCGATAACTTTTCCATCCGTAACGAAGAAGGGCGAAGTCGCGACTTCGACGCGGTAGTAAGCAGGGGTACCTGTTTGCGGCCGTTGCCATTTCAACGCAACGCTCGCCGCGCCATTCGAGCCGACAAAAACTTTTTCGAGATCGCGAGGTTGGGCCGGTTGCGGCACGTCCAGAAGCTTTTGCGCCGGTGAAAGGCGGCCCGAGTTGTTGACTGAAACGTACTCACCCTCTCGAATCGAGGTCTTGTCGCCCGCGCGGTTGGTCGTTTCAATCACACCGGTCGCAACACGGATTTCTTCAGTACCTTCAGGATTGACTCCAAAACTCGCGTTCGTCTTCTCGCCCATTGTGTTCTTCGTCTTGGGCGTCTCGACTACGTTCGTGGTTCCGTCGGCTTGTTGTTCAGTGCGGACTGAAAGCTGACCGCTTTCGACGTGGACGTGAACGTTAGTCCGCTTGCCATCGTCAGCCTTGGCGTTGTCCCGGACGATGATCGTGCTGTTTGGTTTGACCAGCAGGACCGAGCCATCGGCCAGGCCGATACGTGCTCGTCCGCTGGCCTGCGTTTGGACCGTGTCGCCTGGATAGAGTTCTGTTTCCGTCGTCGCGGAAATATTCTCTCGAGTGGCAGCGCGGATGACGCGCACATCTCCCTCGAACGAGATAAACCGGGCGCCGGCGGAGTACTTGACTTCCGCGATGTTCCTGAAGGGATTGCCATACTTCCAGACGTAGAGGGCAGCGCCTGCGGCGACGCCGCAGAGGATGAACATGGCGATTAACAGATAGACGAAACGCTTCTGAATAATCCACCAATCATAGGCAAAGCGACTGGTCTTATTCGCAACCATTATCTAAGTCGGCTTACGGAAGGGGGTCCAAAAAACGTCGAGGCCATGTGCAGTTCCGGCGCTCAACGCGGCGAATTCGCACGTTATTCAGGTGTGAGTCCGAACGGGTGTCAGTGGCTCAAAAACCGGCCAATGTCAGGCAGCAACACTACCGAAAGACAAATTAACACAGCCGGGAAGAGCGTTCAAGCACGTTTAAACGCAGAATACACAAAATTTTAGATGGTAAGGCTTTGAAATCTTGGAGGGCGCAATTGTAGGGGCGGCCCTCCGTGGCCGCCCCTCGTTTAAATTGCGCATGCTTCGGCTTTGACTAAAAAGTCAGGAGCGGCACTTGGATAGGTCAGTACCGTAACGCGTAGCGTCGGGGGAGTCTTCGGCATGCGATATTCTTCGGATATTGGTGCACCACGTCGACCCGACGCTACCGCGTTACGGTACTACCCTATCCAACCAACAGTGACTATTGAGCCAAAGCGGCATTCTTCATGACAGTGGCGGCCACGCAGCGCCACCCGCCGAGGCCGCACAAACCCTTTTAGGCGCTATTTGTTGAGAATTTGCTGTTCCTTTGGGGTCTCTTCCGGTAACTCTTCGCCGAGCGGCAGGTCGAAATCGGGTGGAAGGTCGACCTGGATGGTCTTTTCGCCTTCGGGAGCAATCAACAAAGACGCCACCACCGAGCCAACGAGCACGAGTGCCACGAACCCTAGCGAAAACTTGATCGGAATGTGAATTCCCACCGCGACCAGCAGCATCTTGAGGCCGATGAAAGTCAGGACTATCGCCAGACCAGTCCGCAGAAAGCGAAACTTCTCCACGACGCCAGCCAGCAGGAAGTACATCGAACGCAAGCCGAGAATCGCGAAGACGTTCGAAGTGTAGACAATGAAAGTGTTCGTTGTAATCGCGAAGATCGCCGGTATCGAATCGACGGCGAAAACCAAATCGGTGACTTCGACGACCATCAATACCAGCAACAACAGCGTGCCGGCTCGTCTGCCGTTCACCTTCGTAAAGAACTTCTCTTCTTCGTAGTGACGAGCAATGGGAAGAAAGCGGGTCACGAGGCGGACGAGCGGATTTTGGTCCGGCTGTATGTCGATCTCTTCCTGCCGGAACATCTTGATTCCGGTGTAAACGAGGAACCCGCCGAAGATGTAGATAATCCAGTGAAAGCGGTTGATCAGCGTCGCGCCCACAAAGATCATCGTTAGGCGCATTACGAGTGCGCCCATCACGCCCCAGAAAAGCACGCGATGCTGAAACTTGGCCGGTACTTTGAAATACGAAAAGATTAAAAGGAAGACGAACAGATTATCGACTGACAGCGACAACTCGATGAGATAACCGGTAAGGAACTCGAATCCGCGTTGTGAGCCTTGATAATGAAAGACCAGTCCGGCAAAAAGCAGAGCGAGCGTCACCCATACGGCACTCCAGATCCACGCTTCACGGTATCGGATTGTGTGAGCTTTGCGATTGAAGAGTCCCAGATCCAGACTCAGCATGGTGAGAATGAATAGACTAAATCCTATCCACAACCCTGTTGAGCCGCTGATTGTCTCCATTGAGAGCAGTAAAATAGCACCTGAGTTCAGGTGGAATCAAACGCGTGTCGGCAGTTGCGGCGCTTCCCGCGTCTCACATACAATCCGCAGTTTCTGAAAGGTACTAAACAATGCTCAAACAACTAGGACGCCTCGAAAGAACGCGCAACATCGTCATTCTGGGATTTGCCATCCTGATGGCCGTGAGCTTGATCGTCTTCTATGCTCCCGGCCGCAACGCCAGCACTCTCGATCCATCCAGAAACACGGAAGTCGTCGCGAAAGTCGGCTCCGCGCGCATCACTGTCGCCGATCTCGCACGCATCCGCGAGAACTACGCGCAGATGCTTGGCGGGCGCATGAGCCTGGCCCAGTTGGGTGGCAACAAGCGTTTCCTCGAAGGCTTGATTAGCAAGCATGTGATCTCACAGGAAGCAGCGCGCCTCGGTCTCGGTGCGAGCGACGCCGAGTTGGCTGAGAAGATTCGCAAACAGTTTTCTGACGCTTCGGGGCAGTTCGTCGGCTTTGACCGCTACAAAGAATCGGTGACGGCGCGTTATGGAGACATCGAGAAGTTTGAAGACGAGATTCGCGCCGACATCGCGCAGGAAAAATTGCGCGCGTTCGTGAGCGCGAGCGTGAACGTTTCTGACGCTCAGGTGCAGGAAGAGTACAACCGCCGCAACTCGTCGTTCGACGTCAGCTACGTCGCAGTATCGGCGGACAAGCTCGCGGAAAAAGTTCAACCGAGTGACGAAGAGCTGCGCAATTATTTCGAGAGTCACAAAACCGATTACCGTTATCTCGAGCCGCAACGAAAAGTTCGCTACCTGTTTATCGACACTGAGAAAGTCGGTTCCAAACTTCAGATCGCGGATGCAGATTTAAAAACCGAGTTCGGCAATCTGCAACCGGAGTTCAAACGTGCAGGCGTGAAAGTACAGCAGATCGTTTTGAAAGTGGCTCGCAAGGACCTGGATGCGCAGGTTGAGCAGAAAGCTAAAGACCTCATCGCGAAACTCGCTACGCCGGGGGGCCAAACGCCTGAGGACAAATTCGCTGAGGCAGCAAGAGGAAACTCGGAAGACCCGGCGACTGCGAAGAACGGCGGATTTTTAGCGACCCCGTTCAAAAAGAACCCGAACAAGCCGCACGGATTGTATGACCGCGTGATCGACATGCAGCCGGGCCAGATCTCTGACATTCCGATTCGTTACGGCGGAAACTGGTACATTCTGCGTCGCGGAGAGGACGTGCCGAAGACATTTGAAGAGGCGAAGCCGGAGTTGTTGGTTTCGTTAAGAAATCGTCGCGGTTATGGAGAGGCGTTCAAGATCGCGCAGAAGGCCCACGGCCGTTTGGAGGCAACAAAGGACCCGCAGAAAGTCGCACAGGAACTGGCCACGGAAGCTAACATGCCGGCGGCCCAAATGGTCCGTGAGACTCCTTTCGTCAAGCCTGGAGACGACGTGCCTGACGTCGGCAGCAATCAACAGTTCGAACAGACTCTCGCAGCGCTCAACAATCCGAACGACGTCGGTGAGGTCACTCCGATCAAAAACGGTTTCGCCATTCCGATGCTGCTCGAAAAGAAAGAGCCGCGCATTCCGGAGTTTGATGAAGTCAAAACCAAGATCGCGGATACCATCAAACACCAGCGTGCAAAAGAACAGCTCGAGCAGAAAGCGAAGGACCTGGCCGCGAGTATCACTGGACCAGATGCGATCAAGGCGGCCGGTGACAAAGAAGGATTCGACGCAGGCGTCGAAGAAGGATTCAAGCTCGGTTCGTCACTTGGAAAAGCAGGGACGAGCACTGCGCTTGACGATGCGATCTACAGCTTGAAGCAGGGCGAGTTTAGTAAGACGCCGATCAAGGTTGAGGACAAGTGGGTGATAGTCGGCGTCGTGAAGAAGTTTGATGCCGATCACGGAGGGTTCGCCGGACAACGCGATACGTTGAAGCAGTCGATGATCAGCGAACAGCAGGAGCAGGTGTTTGAAGACTACATCGCGGGCGTGCAGCGGCGGATGAAGCAAAACGGCGACATCAAGATCTACGACGACGTGTTGGCCCAGCTAGATGAGTCGGAGCCGGCAGCAGAGCCGATTCTGCCGCCGAACTTCCCGAGTAAGTAACCACGGATTTTACGGATTGATTACGGATAAATCCGTATTCATCAGTGGTCAAAATCCGTGTGATCTGTGGTTACCGTCCGAGCAGTGGCCCAACCTCAGCCTGGGCCACCGAAGTCTTGACCTGCAACTCGTTTGCGGTTGTCACGATGCTCAAATTCGACAAAGCACTCTTCGCCAGAACGCCTTTTGCTCCTGACAAACGACCAACCAGCAACGCGCCGAACTGCTTCAAGCCCTCGAGTGTGTCGCCAAGGTTTCTGGCCGCTTGAGCGTTCACCGCGCGCGCCGCGAGAAACAATTGCAGATCTCTGTCGGTAGACGCCACTGAGCCATACACCTGACGAAGCGTTCTCAAGTCGGCGGCGATCGGAGCGTTGCCGATATCGAGGTTGCCAACTAGCTGTTCAGTGAAGTTGCTGCCGAAACCGATGATCGCGTTCGGATCGCGACTCGCGAGCGCGATCAGTTCCGCATTCGCTTGTTTGCGTTGGCGGCCTGCGTCAAGTACAGACCGAACGCCGGCCGGGTCGCCGAGTGCTAACGTGTTCGCGTCGAGCGGCGCTGCCGCGAGTTCGTGAATAGTGAAATCGAATACGCCGAGGACCCTGACGTTTTCATCGAGCGTGAAGATGTAAATCGTTTTGTCCTGATACTTCTCTTCGCGATACTTTCCGTTCGACGCGACTCGCCCCGCCGCAACCATCGCTGCCGAGCTGAAACTGCCGTTGGCCAACGCGACTGTTTGCAGTTTCGTCACACCTTCAGCCGGGTAGCTGAAACGAATACCGAACGCGATCTGTTGAAACATGCGCGGGTCGAGACCGGTGCGATCCTTGAACTGGTCGATGCTCGCGTTGACGTCGGCGAGTTTGGTTGGATTGTTGGCGAGGATGCGCGGCATCGCCTCGTTCAGAAGCTGTTGCATCTTCACCTGGGCCACCGCGTCTGACTCGGGCAGCGAGGCCATCAGATTCGCCGTCGCTGGAGCGGCGGCATTGCGCCCGCGGGTTTGCGCGTTGGCCACACTGGCCGCGACCAGCAAGATAACTACAAAGTTGAGAAGTTTTCGTTTCACTACCTAATGCCTTTCTATAGCAGGATTATCAGCTTGCTCACCGATTAACACGTAAATCATGCGTAATCATGTAAATCCTGTGAAGTGAGTGTCCGATGCTCGTATTCAAGGCTGAGGTTGGCTCTTCAACCAGCCTTCATGAGCCGCTTGCGAAGCTCAGTAACTGCAATCTTTTGATAATCACCCGGGATCTGAAAGACGCCGGCGCCCACCTCGAGCGCCACGTCTGAAAGTTCAGTCGTGATCTTCGTCCCGTCCGCGGACGTGGTCTCGGTTCTGATCGGCATAGTCAAACGCTGGTCAATCCAGACAAATGTCTCACTTTGGCTGACGCTTCCCGAAGTGGAACTGTTAACAACGATTCGATACTTATCTGTGTTGCGGCCGCCGATCAGCTCCGTTCCGAGTCGCTGATAGCTCGTGTGCGTCTCATCCTCGTGCAACAAACCTTCGGGAGAGATGTCTTCATCACTACTGCCGAGATCGGTCCCGGTGGCGAGATCTGCGTACACCTTGTCATCGGGCAAGAGAACAAATCTGCCGTCAGGCACATCGAGATAAACGATCTTCTTCGACGCCGTTTCAGACTCGTTGCGCCGCATCTCGCCGTCTCTCGCTATCGAGCTTCTCGTAATTACAGTCTTACCGTCTGCGGTAATGATCGTGGTGATTCGCGTGGCGCGGTAGCGCTCGGGTTCTTTAGTTTGAAACGGAGGTGTTGAGGAGACTACGATCTCTGAGGAAGCGTTGAGAGTTGTTGCGGGCTCCTTTTGAGATTTGCAGGCAGCAAACAGCAGCACAAGAGAGATTAAAAGTATCGCATGACACGTTGTAGGGGTGGCCCTCCGTGGCCACCCCTCGCCGGGACTCATACTCGCCCCAACAAGAGCGCCAGCCCCATGCCGCCGCTTACACACAACGTCGCTAATCCCAGCTTCGCCTCTCTCTTTTCCATCTCATAAATCAGCGTCGTCGTAATCCGCACGCCGGTGCAGCCGATCGGATGGCCCAACGCGATCGCGCCGCCGTTAACGTTCAGGCGCTCGGGATCGAAATGAAGTTCGCGATCACAGGCAATGACCTGCGCGGCGAACGCTTCGTTCAGTTCAATCAAATCGATCTCTGAAATCGTCAGCCGCTGTCGTTCGAGCAATCTGCGCACGGCGGGCACTGGTCCAATGCCCATGATCTCGGGCGCAACACCGCAAATCTCGTAATCAACAATCCGCGCTTGCGGTTTGGTTCCGAACCGCTTCAATCCCTCTTCACTCAACACGACGAGGGCCGCCGCGCCGTCAGTAATGCCTGACGAGTTGCCGGCAGTCACGCTGCCGTCTTTAGAAAATACCGGCGGTAGTTTAGCGAGATCGTCGAGCGTCGTGCCCGCGCGACAATGTTCATCCTGAGCGAAACTTTTGGTCTCACCTTTCTTACCACTGATGTCCAGCGGCATAGTTTCGTCTTTGAACCGGCCCGACTCAATCGCCGCTTGCGCCCGCTGCTGCGATCTCAACGCAAACTCGTCCTGCTCTTTTCGCGCGATCTCGTATTGTCGCGCCAGCTTCTCCGCGGTCTGGCCCATCAACAGTCCGGACAACGGATCACTGAAGCCGTCGCGATACATGCCGTCGACGAGTTGCGTGTTGCCCATGCGCATGCCCCAGCGTGCGCCTTCGGCGAAGTACGGCACGCGCGACATGCTTTCCGTGCCGCCCGCCAGCACCGCGTCGCCACGGCCCAACATGATCTCCTGCGCCGCGAGAATGATCGCTTTAAGTCCCGAACCACACGCCTGGTTGATCGTCACGGCGGGGATCGTTTCGGGTATGCCGGCTCGCCATGTGATCTGCCGCGCGACGTTTGGTCCACCTCCGGCCTGGCGCGCGCAACCCCAGATCGAGTCGGTGATTTGATCAGCCGCCACGCCCGCTCGACGCAAACTCTCTTTCGCGACTGCCACGCCGAGATCGGCGGCGGTCCAGGAGGCGAGCGTGCCCCCAAACCTGCCAATCGGTGTTCTTACTGCTCCCGCGAGATAAACGTTCTTCATGAGTTGACCAAAAATATTAACATCATCATGCAAAATCGTGTAATCATGTCGAACACGACCTCACATGACGCTTCACCTCACGTCAGACCGCGAACAACTCGCCTCACTCATTCGTCAACACGCCGAATGGTTATTCGTCTCGAGTGACGGCACAACGCAAGCTCTTCGTCGAGACGAGCTCGAGATCGGCATCTTGCGCGAGAAACTCATGCTCTCTTGCTGGACTGAAACAGGGAACCGGCTCTGGCGAATCGTGAACTGGCATTGGAGCGGGGAATCACTCGCATTGCACACGTCGCGCAAGATGGGCGCGGAAGTCTCGCTCATCCAACTCATTCCACGTGCTTCGGCGAAGTCTGTTGCCGCAACCATTCGCATAGCGCGCGAGATCCGTTGCGAACGTCTGGCCCAACTCGCGAATGCGTTAGAAGCTGAAACGACGATCGAGCGCTCAGCGCTGAGTCGTGGCACACGTCCCGGACAGCCTGGTCGTTACGCCCAGATTCTTCTGCGTCGAAAGCAAGCACGCATCGCCCTCACCGGCCCCGTCGTTTTCAGCCAACCGGCAAGCGTCGATGCTTTCGTATCAACAACCCTCTTGTGGTTCAGACGCACTTCGGAACGCAGCAAGCCGCCGTTTGTTCAGCAACTCTGGTTGATCGTCTCGCCGGCGCTTCTCAAGCCGTTGCTTTACCGCGTCGCCCTCCTGCGCGACGGTTTGCGAAACGTCATTCGAGTTTTTACTGTCGACGACGCGTTGACGCTGTTGAGTGAGATCACTTGTCCAACGAAAGATGAGTTGTGGAAAAAGAAGCTCGCCCGCTTTCCGCCCGTCGCTGCGGCGGCGGTTAGTGAGCTGACGTCGATGATCGTTGCTGAAGACTCTGCGGCAATCGACGTCGTACACGCGCGCCACGGCGAAACGCTCCGGTATTTCGGGCTTCCGTTTGCACGAGTGCGTTCGCTACTCGGCACGCAAAGGGTTTGGTTTGGAATCAACCGTTCACATCGGCGGCTGCTCGAAGAGAGCACGTGGAACGACTGGCAAAGCCTGCTTCGCGACTTGCGCGAGCATCGATCAGCCACAGCATCTGATCACCGGCATGCTTTTTATCGTGCGGCTCCCGAAGCATGGCTCGAATCGCTGCTACGCCGCGACATCACAATGCTCGATCCCGGTTTGATCATCGCGCCACTGCACGCGCAGTTCAGGACCGCACGCGGCGCGAAACTCGGAATCAGGCCAATAGATCTCCTCGCGCTGCGACAGGATGGACGCCTCGTCGTGATCGAGTTGAAGGTTTCAGAAGATCGCGAACACGTCCTTCAGGGCGCGGACTACTGGCGCCGCGTCGAGGCGCATCGCCGCCGTGGCCACATCGCAAAAGCAAAACTCTTCGGCGATCGAACGATCAGCGACGAAGCGCCCCTCGTCTATCTCGTCGCACCAACGCTGCGCGTCCATCCGTCCTTCCAAACCCTCGCGAGCTGCATTTCGAGCGACATCGAAATCTATCGCTTCGACATTAACGAAGACTGGCGCGCCGGCGTGCGCGTCATGCGCCGCCAGCGCGTAAATTAAGTTGCGGCTTCACTCCTTCTTCGGCTTTGGGTTGGGCTTCGGCTTCGGGTTTTGTTTCGGCTCCTCCTTAACTGCAGGAAGTTCTTCAACGACTGCGGTGACTGAAGTCCCGGTCGCATCGCTCACCTTGATATAAACCGGTGGTTGTGGATCGAGCAGTCTTAAGACTATGCCATTCGCTGAGACAACCGGAGCTCGCGTTACCTTTGCGCCCTCGATTTTATCGACGTGAATAGGAGCGCGAAATCCGGTGCCCTCGATTCTCACAATCGCGGGTTTGTCCTTCATCGCAGGCTTGTATTCGACCACCGTCGCCTTGGCGAGCTTTGAAGCTGCAGGATTGGGAACTGTCTTTGACACAACGCTCTTGTCCTGAACGATGGTGACCTTAATGTTGTCAGCGTCTGACACGGGGAAGGTGAGTTCATACACATTTGCGGAAATGAAGCGCTTCGTCGCCGGAGAGCTACCGTTGACGTAAATGATGTCTTTTGTACTGTCAAACTTTGTACCCACCAACAGCGCTTTTTGCATCGGACCGGCAGTGTCGTTCAGGAGTTGCAGATCCTTGATCGACAAGACCTCGGACGGGCGCGTGCCGAACATAAAGGCTGACTCTTTGAGTTTGACGTTGGGGTTTTTGTTGATTCTCAGGTTAGAAAGGTCGTTCAAATCTACTGCCTTGCCGGGCGCAACCAGGGTGATCGTCGGAATTCCCGTGTAGTCGTCCGGCATCTTGAACGAAAAGATGATTTGCTCAGGGTCGATGCGTTCATAGCTTCCACAGGGACGAGAGCTAGTCGCACAATCCTCGGCCACTGACTTCACCGTGCCATCGGCGCCTAATTTCTTCGGCATTAATCCGGGTTGTGCAAGTCCCACGCTCGCAGAAAGAGGCACACCATCCACGAGCACGCCCATTTGTGAAGAAAAGTTATTGCCGCGAACTGACACCGTTACGAACTGTCCATCCTCCTTCCCGTCTTCATAGTCGATGCTGGTCACCCAGAAATTGCTCGTATCGCCGCCCCCTGGGACCGGCAGAATGTAACTCTGCTGTTCGCCGCAGTTGTACCTCCGAAACTTATCATCATTACTCCAATCATTGTGGCCTGTATCCTCGAAGTCGAGAGGTTGAAAACTTTTGCGTGGGAAATAGCAGCCGCGTGCTGAAAGAACGATCGACTCGGCGTCTTGAGGCACTACGAGCGCGGCATAGGTGGTACGGACGCCTGGTGCCAAGCGTTTTGTTCCAGGCACCGCACCAAAGGTCCAGCCGAAGTCACGATTGCCTTTACCAAACCCGGAAGCGTACAGCTCCTGATGCACGAACTGCTCGAATTGTTCACGTTGACGTTGATAGTTGACCTGGCCGGCAAAGCCAAAGAGAAATTTGAAGGCGGCGAGGATGCCGGTTGCTTTCACCGTCTCTTGAACGTCGTTGACATTCAACGAGCTTTGTCGCGGGATGATATCCACCGTGCGAACGGTGCGACGCTGAATGTCAGTACGACCGTCCTTCGTCGGCACTGCGTCGTCGTCAAGTCGGATGAACTCCATCGCTTGCTCAAAGTGACCTCTCCTAACGTTGAAGTCCCTTTCTAAATTCTGGAGTGCATTAGCTGGCAACGTGTCTGCACTGAGAATGGTCAGTAATCGGTTTTTTAGCTGCTCAATTTGATACCGCCGCTCCTCTTCCACAGTATGGGAGAATGACGATGACAGTAACTGCTCTCTTCGCGGGCGTTTGGCGTCGACGTCTATTTGTACTCTCTGGCCGCCTTCGGGCTGGGGCTTCTCCTGTTTTCTCGAGTCGATTACCTTCCTAATGGCTTCGACAAGTTCATCCGTGTTGCGCGATCCGTTTTGCTCAACTCGCGAGAAAAGACTGTTTGCCTCCTGATACAGGCTTCGAAGGACCGCCTTCCGTGCGCCCTCGCGCTCGCATTTCAAAGACACAAATAACTTCAAAATGGGATCACTTTCCTTTTTTGCTTCGAGGATCTCTTTCGTCGCCTTGTATTCTCCCTTCTTCTCTGGAGCGACGGCTTTTTCGTCACATTGCCATTTCTCTACGTCCTCATTGCGCTTTTGTCTCTTATACGCATCGACCTCTTGAATCTTCTGCCACTTCAACTCCACTTCGAGCAGTTCCAGGAGTATTCGGACCAGCGGATCGGTATGAGTGTAACCATTCACGTGCCACCACGTCTGCGCCATCTTCTCGTCACTCGAGTCTGGCGTGGTGTAGATCGATTGCGGAAGCTCGAGAAACACCAGCCGTTCACCGGGGCCGACTTCGTCGCGCAGTAGCGTCAACTGCTTCGCGATGATCTCGTACTGCAACTGAACGGTGTTATCGAGCATCGTCGTCGCGTTCAGTTTCGGATCTCTGCCGGGATCGAGCAGTTTATCCAGCTCGTCTTTCGTAAGGTTATCGAGAATGCTGCTGGGCAAACGGGTCTTGTCAAAAGGTGAAGCCGACGGCGTGGGCGCCGTAGGCGTGCCGCTGGGTTCCGCACCCAGTTTTTGAATTTCATCATTCTGGAAGTCGACTTGCTTCTCGATCTTTTCCTGGTCCTTTGTTTTCTCCTCGATCTGAGCATCCAGATCTTTCGCGCGGTCGCTCGTGTCGTCAGTGATCTTCTTGCGCTCGCGCGTGAGCTCGTTCTTTTCAAGTTCAAGTTGCAGGGACTGCTCGCGCAGTCGATCGCGGTCGGTTATGAGCCTGCGGCGGCGGTCGTCGTTGAAACGCGCGCTCTCCACGAGCCGCTGGTTCTGAAATCCAATAGTTTGGTCGTACGCGCCACTGATCTCCAGTAACTGCTTGAGAATTTGAATGCGTGTTCCGTGGGTAGCATTGGGGTCGAGATCGGAATCTGTCAGAGCTTTCGCTTGCAGCTCCAGATTCGTCATGTGCATACGCGCGAGCAGATAATGGGCCTGTTCGAGCGACCAGATGTTGGGTTGGCCGAAGCTTACGACTATCGGTTTTCGCTTTCTGTCCTGGGCGAAAACTGAGAAAGGCAAGAGTGCGGTAAAAAGTAGGGAGGCGGCGATAAATAGACTTATCCAGCGATCACGTATAGGCGATTGCGTGAACATACTTGTACTCCTTTGGTTCTAATCGATTTTTTGACGAGCGGTTGGGGCTTAGTCCCGCGGGCGCAGGACTGCCGGGCAATCTTCCGCTCATCAATTCATACAGAATGAGAAAAAGGAGATTTTCATTTCGGGGCGCGTTAATTGAGCCACGATAAACGCGGATGATTAATGCTTGACGAAGATATTGTCGGGCTCGTTACTGCGAGCGGGTGGAGGCGCGGTGGCTGTGGCGGGCGTGGTCATGTGGGCGAGCGTGTCGTCGGCCGAGTAGATGCCCGAGACGCGCATCTTGAATTCATCCGGATTAGACGCGTTGTGCAGCGCCTCTTCGACTGTGATGAGCCGCGACTGGAGCAGATGAAACAGCGACTGATCGAAAGTCTGCATGCCGTATTGCGACGTGCCCGCGGCGATGGCTTCTCGAATCAAGTACGTCTTCTCTTCGTTGATGATGTGATCGCGAATGAACGCTGTTGAGACGAGTACTTCTATCGCCGGCACGCGCCTGGCACCCTTTGCCGCACGCACCAGGCGCATCGAAATCACTGCCTTGAGAATTCCCGCTAGCTGAAGGCGAACCGACTTTTGCTGGTGCGAAGGAAACGACGAAACGATACGCGTGATCGTTTCCGTCGCGTCCAGTGTGTGCAGAGTGGAAAGAACGAGGTGGCCGGTTTCCGCCGCAGTCAA
>JBKPPH010000077.1:0-6233 GCA_046733535.1 Acidobacteriota bacterium | reverse complement strand
GGCGGCGAGTTCGATCGTCTTTGCACTGATCTTCAACGTGTTGCTGTTCGTCGCAGCGCCGTTGTTGCTGACCAACGCACTCTTCATCGCGGCTGGTTGGGCGACAACTCCCGCAGCAGCTACAGCTCCGGCGACGCCCGGTGAAACTCCAGCTGCCGAACCGGCCAACGATACGTGGTACTCAAACGCATGGACCACCGTGCGGACCTATTTGCATCCAGTGCGCCCGTCAATTGGTTTCAACCTGATCGACGGGCTGATTCGCATGACGTTCTTCCTGATCATGATCTTTAGCTTCTCTCTCTTGAAGGACATTCGCCGCGTCTTTCAATACCACGGCGCCGAACACAAAACTGTCTTCACGTGGGAAGCGGGCCTGCCGTTGACGGTCGAGAACGCGCGGCCTCAACCACGACAGCACCCACGCTGCGGTACGAGTTTTCTGATGGTGGTGATGCTGGTTGCGATCGTGCTGTTTTCAGTAATCAAGTTTGACTCGCTGCTGCTGAACTTCCTGATTCGCATCGCGCTGATGCCGGTCGTCGCCGGTCTCTCTTATGAGATCATCCGCTTATCGGCGAAGAAAGAAAGCAGTTGGTTCTTCAAACTAATGACGAGGCCGGGCGTGTGGCTGCAAAACATCACCACGCAGGAGCCTGACGACAAGCAGCTCGAGGTTGCGATTGAAGCGTTGAAGGAATCCTTAAAGCTGGAGCCGGCGACGGGCGAACCGCTGCCTGCACCGCTCTCATGAGGTCTTCATGTTAGATAAGCTGGAACAAATTGTTCAACGTTACGAAGAACTGACGCAGGAGCTGTCGTCTCCGGAGTTGCTGGCGAATCCTTCTGCCTACGGTAAAGCGGCGAAACAACATCGCTCGCTGGGCGAAGTCGTGCGGAAGTACCAGGCGTGGAAAGCTTTGAAAACGCAGTTGGCCGATGCGCGCGAACTGCTCGACACGTCCGACGACGCTGAGATGCGCGAGATGGCGCAACTCGAGCTAGAGACACTGCAAACGCAGATCGATGAAGCAGATCGCGAACTCAAACTGCTCCTCATTCCCAGCGATCCCAACGACGAGAAGAACGTGATTCTCGAGATTCGCGCCGGCACCGGCGGTGATGAGGCGACGTTGTTTGCTGCCGAGATGGTGCGGATGTACTCGCGCTACGCGGAGCGACAGCGTTGGAAGTTTGAAGTGTTGGAAGCTTCGGAGTCAGGCATCGGCGGACTCAAGGAAGCGATCGTGTTGATTGAAGGCGACAAGGTCTACTCGAAGTTGAAACACGAGTCAGGCGTTCATCGCGTGCAACGCGTGCCGCAGACCGAGGCGAGCGGCAGGATTCACACTTCGGCAATCACGGTGGCAGTATTGCCCGAAGCAGAAGAGGTAGATGTCAAGATCGATCCAAAGGATCTGCGCATTGACACGTTCTGCTCGTCAGGTCCGGGTGGGCAGTCAGTAAACACGACGTATTCCGCTGTGCGGCTGACGCACTTGCCCACTGGCGTGGTGGTCTCGATGCAGGATGAGAAGTCGCAGATCAAGAACCGCGAGAAGGCGATGCGTGTTTTGCGTGCGCGACTACAGGAACTCGAAGAGCAGAAACAGCACGAAGCACAGGCCAGCGAACGCCGTTCGATGGTCGGCTCGGGCGATCGCTCCGAAAAGATTCGCACGTACAACTTCAAAGAGAACCGGGTTTCGGATCATCGCATCGGCCTCACCATTCACCAGTTGGACCTGGTCATGGAAGGCAATCTCGATCCGTTCATCGACGCCCTCGTGGCCCACTACCAGGCGGAGAAGTTGAAAGCCGAGGCAGTCGCGGCCTGAAGTATTTTTTGTAATGCCCCTCGTTACGAACGTCTTCCTCATTCGTCACGGTCAATCCAAGGGCAACGCCGAACGCCGTTTTGGCGGGCACACCGCAACGCCCCTCTCTGCGCGCGGTCGTAAACAAGCGGAAGTCACGGCGCGCACGCTCAAATCAGAATCGTTGACGGCCATCTACTCGAGCGATCTCGCGAGAGCGATGGACACTGCGAGACCAACCGCGAAGCTAACGGGATTGCCGATCAACGGCACGCATGCATTTCGCGAGCGCAGCGTCGGCGTGTTGGAAGGGCTCACGTTTGAGGATGCGGCGCAGCAACACCCGGAACAATACGCGGCCCTGCTGCGGCGTGACTTCGAGCACGTGCTGACCGGCGGTGAGAGTTATCGCCAACTACTCGATCGCGCGTGGCAAAAGTTGGACGACGTCATCGCGGAGAACCGCGGCGGGAAGATCGCGGTGTTCAGTCACACCGGAACGATCTGCATTCTCGCACTGCACCTGATGGGCGCCCTCGACTCACCCGAGCTAAAGCCCGTGTGGATCTCGAGTGCGAACTGCGGGATAACAAGATTCGAGTTGCGTGATGACGGTTTCGTGCGAGTTTTGAATGTTAATGACACCAGTCATCTTTCGAGTCTATAAGCGCAGTTGGACAGGATTTACAAGATTGAACAGAGTGAACAAGATGTCTCGTTAATCATCATAAGTAATCTTGTGATCCTGCAAAATCTTGTAAATCCTGTCCTTATTTAGGCGCAAGCTCCTTTAATCTACGGCTCAATCCGTTCCGGACTTTAAAGTACCCTTCGGCAATCACCTTCGGCACGCCTTTGCCACCACCGCCATACATCCATGTTGATTCGAGTGCGTGTCTCCACATTTCCAGCATCTTCTGATCCAATTGCAACACGCCTTCCCGCGTCACGCCTGCCGGTGGCGGAGCGA
Source organism: Acidobacteriota bacterium (assembly GCA_046733535.1). Lineage (GTDB taxonomy): Bacteria > Acidobacteriota > Blastocatellia > Pyrinomonadales > Pyrinomonadaceae > PSRF01. The sequence continues at coordinate 3,446 of JBKPPH010000077.1, read as the reverse complement.
TAGCCGCCATCTTTTCATAAACGCGAACACGGTCTGCGGGGCCAACACGCGCCAAGAGGTGCCAGAGCGTCAGCGTGTCGCGCGGACGCGCTTGACTCAACAGCGAATCCAGAGCAGTAGAATCGTTTTCAAAATCGATCTTTTGCAGTGCTTCACGGAAGCCCGCCGGCGCGTCTTCAAAATAAGGCGTGCCTGGCCCAATTCCCGGTCGCGTCTCGCACGCCGCTCCCGCAGGCACGATCGACTCGCGGTCCTTTAACTCCAACGCCACCCACCCCGACGTGACGCGCAAAAGGCTCGCGCCGTGATCGTCAACTGCAAGCGTGTACGCACAACCGAGATCGGCAGCGACTGCCGAAGGCGTGTCGACGAAGAAGAGTCGCGGCGGCGCCCAGATACGCGCACTCATCTTTCCGCGCGCAAGTTCGAGCCGGTGTTCGGTCGCGTCCGTTTCCAACAACCGCACACGAGTGTTCTCATCAATCTCAACATTGCCGATCGAGCCAACCGCGATCTGCGCGCGAGAGTTTCCATCAGTCTCGAGCCACTCACCAATCGCCAATTGCCCGTTGTTTGAGATTCCTTCACTGCCAATCTTCGGCGTGCCGTCAAGTCGTCTTACTTGCCACGACTGTTTCGCCGTCCCAGGCGTACGCTTGTAAACCCACACTCCAACAATACTCGCAACCAAAAGCAACGCTGCCGCAGCGGCGACCTGAAGGCGCCACGTCCAGAAACCCGCACTGCTCGCTACCGGCTTTTCCTTCGCCAATAAAACTTCAATCTCACGCCAAAGATGATCGGGCGCCGAGAGCTGCGGCAGTTGTTCGGCGAGCTTGATCCCGCGTTTCACCTCTTCGAATTTACTTCGACATCTCGCGCACGAAATGATGTGTTCCGCAAACTGCTTCGAATCTTCACTCGACAGTTCTCCATGACAATAGGCTGAGATATCTTTTGTTACGTGTTTAGAAAACATAACTCAATCGCCCCACACTGCCGGGTTGTTCAAGTGTGAAAGCCGCTTCGCCAGTTGACTGTGCCCACGATTGAGACGTGAAGCCACAGTTCCCTTCGAACAACCCATCACGGTCGCAATCTCGTCGTACGACAACCCTTCGATGTACTTCAACAAAATCGGCAAACGAAACTTCGGCTTGAGCTCGCCGATGGCGGCCTGCACCGCTTCCTGCACTTCGAGCCGCGCAAACTGTTTCTCCTGAGGCTTCTTGTCGCTCGTGTTCCTCATCGCCACGGTCTCGCCCCACGGCAGCAATCTTCTGCGGCGTCGCCTTTCGTCGAGACAGGCATTTACGACGAGGCGGTAAAGCCAGGTGGTAAATTCCGAGTCACCGCGAAACTGCCGAATGGCGGTGAACAACTTCAGAAAGATCTGCTGCGTGACGTCGTCCGCCACTGCTCGATCGCCGCCGGAAGAATAGACGGCGATCGAGAACACCTTGTCTTTGTAAGTCTCGAACAGCAGTTGAAACGCGGCGCGGTCGCCCTGTTGGCAGGCCTCGATAACGCCTTCATCAATGAGCTGTTCAGCCACCATCATCAAGGATTAGACGCCGGCTACATGAGGTTTCTTCCCAAAAAAATAAGCCGCGGATTCACGCGGATAAACGCAGATCTGATCCGCATTCATCCGCGAAAATCCGCGGCTAGACTCTTCTCCTGCTTAACGCGTCACGCGCACGAGCATTTCCGTGCCGTTTTCAATCTTCAACTCCTTACTACCGTTAATGGCCAACGATCCGGCGCCACCAGCGCCGCCGACAATCAATCCGATAGCCGCGCCCTTACCGCCTCCGGCAATGCCGCCGACAATCGCGCCGACAGTCGCGCCGATACCCGCACGCTTGACCGTTTGCTTGGTCCTGCTTCCGGATTCGACTCCGCCCTCTTCATCGGCGCGGCCCGAACCTTCGCCATAAACTCTCGTCACGTAGCCGTGCAGCACGCCTCGTCGCCCGTCGCGCATCTCGATCGAATCAAACGCGAGGTTCATGCTGGTCCGGCCTTTGATCTTGCCCGACTTCTGTATCGAGCTGACGTGACCCGCGAGTCTTGCCTCGTCGAAACGGCTCGGATCGATCACTGTCGCAGTGAATCGGTCGCCGATGCGCGAGTCTTTACTCGACAACGTGTCGTTGATTCGTACCTTGAGATCGGTTCCGACGGGCACCAGCGGCACTGCTCTTCTGGTGGTGGGAGTACGCCTTCTCAGGCTCGGCTTCGTTTGCGCGAGGGCCACAGGCGCAAGCCCGAGAACTAAAGTCAGCACCAGAAGAGTCTGCCATTTATTACGAAAAAGATCTTTCATCTCGTCCTCCAAATTTATACAACGATTATCCGGCTGAGGGCTCTTTAACAACTTCCGCGACCGGCGCAGCACTTTCAACCGGCCGGCTAAAGATGCTGGGGTCCGGCAGCGGCGGCAGTTGATCGGCAGATATACCTTTCACTGTCTTTACGTGTTGCTTCACCTTCGCTGAAATATACATCATCACGCCAAACACAAACGCCATTCCGATCGCTCCATCGAAAAAGCGCAGTAACAGTGCCAATAATAACAGAGTACCGAGCACACCACCCGAAAGCATTTGGACACGTCCCTTACCATTGATGTAGCGCGAGAGCTCCGACGGCCATTTGAAGATCCAAACGATGTTGTAAAACGGAATGATGTGTCTGCCGGCCGCCTCGCCGGGCGTGTAGGGGTAATGGTTGCGCGACAGCTCGTTGAGAATTTTGTGGATGCGATGGACACAGACGAGAAAGTAGATCCAACCGCCAACCGCAACCAACGTGAGGATGAGGTTTATTCCCGCCTCATCCAACCCCATAAACACAAACGCAAGCTCGATGACGAAGAACATGCCGGCAAACAGGAATCCGACCCAAATCCATGGCGGAGAACTCTTGGGGACCTGCTCCGTTGTGATCTCGTGGTCCGTGCCGATTATTGAGGTGAACATTTTGAAGTTCCTTTCAGTCTAAGAGGTGGGTAGAAAAGCTTACTGCGTTCGAGATGCTGCGTTGAACGAAGGAAGCCGGGAGGTTTTCGACTACTAAGCTTTCAGTGAGGCGCCGGTATCAGGCACGACGGCAGGAACGTTGACGAGCGGTTCGTCAGCTTCGAATTGCCGGGTGCGATGAACAGTGCCGTCTGACTCGAAAATGTATGCCGAAGGCGCCTCGCGCATGATGATATCTTGCAGGCGCATCAGACCATAGAGCAGCGCTTCGGGGCGCGGAGGACAACCGGGAATGTAAACGTCGACAGGGATGCAGCGATCGACGCCCTGCATCGTGGAATAAGAATCGAATGGTCCACCCGTTGAGGCACAGGCGCCCATCGCGATCGCCCATTTTGGTTCGGGCATCTGATCGTAGACGCGACGGACCACCGGTCCCATTTTAAGAGTGACAGTGCCGGC
>JBKPPH010000076.1:0-16964 GCA_046733535.1 Acidobacteriota bacterium | reverse complement strand
GTACTAATGCAAATCCGACCACGCCCAGCCATGCGGCTCTGCGCCCGCGCCAACTCGCGGTTGAACGATAGATCGTCAGCACAAAGTAGACCAGCCACGTGAGCACCGCAAAGATCTCCTTCGGGTCGTTGTGCCAAATTCGACCGGAGCGTGTTAGCGACCAGATCATGCCGGTGACGATACCCAGGGTCAGCAGAGTCAATCCGACTCCGCCCGCGATTGTTGCCAGCTCGTTGACGGTTGTCAGGGACGGCAGACGATGAAAGATCGCGCCGAACGTCTTGAGTTTGAGTTCGCGTTCCTGAAGTAAGTACATCACGCTCGCAATAAACACAATGAAAAATGCTGCGTATGCGAAGATCAAAAGGGTCGTGTGTATCGGGAACAGCCAGGTTGCCGAAAAGGCAGCGGGAGCATTGCTTGAATCGGAGCCGATGATCATGGCGATGAACGTCAGCACCGAGATGAGCGGCATCGTGAACGCGCCGAGCGCCTGCGCGCGGTAGCGATAGAGCACCATTGAATAAAGAGCTACCAGCGCCCAGGCAAGGAAAGAGAGTGTTTCCCGCAAAGAGAAAAGAGGGTAATGGCCGTCGATTGCCCAGTCAGCGATCAGGGCGCACGTGTGCAAGCCGAATCCGAGCGCCGTCGACCACTCTGCGACGCGTTGCAAGGAGCGCCGCTTGTTGACGAACGCCAGGATGGAATGGATTGCGGCGATCAGGTATGCCGCCAGAACTGCGAGAAGTAACGATCTCATTGGAGAAAAGACTCGAGAAGGATTCTAGTAGATGAGTTTTTCCCCAGCAAGTTTAACCACGGATTTCACGGATGATTTCACGGATTAAACCTGATTCAGAATAAATCCGTGTAATCCATGAAGCATCCGTGTAATCCGTGGTTAACTTGGCCTCAGCCACACACAACGTTATGCTGATCCCGCACATCGGAGGAGAAACATATGTTTTCGCCTGCATCCCGCCTTTTTCTTTCAATCATACTGTTGGTCGGAATATGTGTGGCTCAACAAACGAAGCCTGCCGGCCAGACGCAGAACCCTCCCGCTGAGCCCCAGGACATCGAAACTCTCAAGATCGACACGGATCTCGTAACTGTTCCCGTGATCGCCACGGACACGGGCGGTCTCTACGTATCCGATCTGCGCCAGGAAGAGTTCACGATTGCGGAAGACGGCGTCGCGCAACAGATTGCTTTCTTCGGCAAGGTCGCTGCTCCTTTTCACGTCGTGCTGATGCTCGACACGAGCGCGAGCACAAAAGACAACCTCAGGCAGATCCAGAACGCGGCGTTCACGTTTGTGCAGCAGTTGCAGCCGGCCGATCGCGTGAAAGTAATCTCGTTCGACGAAAAGATTCGCGATCTGAACGAGTTCACGAGCGATCGAGAAGTTTTACGCACTGCAATCAACTCGGCGAGATCGGGCGAAGGAACGAGAGTTTACGACGCATTCGAACTCGCGCTGAACACGGTGCGAAGGATTCGCGGCCGGAAAGCGATCGTCATCTTTACCGACGGAATGGATTGGCACAGCGATAGCGCGACGTTCGAAGGCAATGTGCGATTTCTCGATGAAGAGGGAGTGATCGTATATCCGATTCGTTACGACACGCGCGCGACGACTGAAAGACTCGCACGCGAGCAGGCTTCGGGAGGCGCGCCGCAGTTGCCGACAATCGGCGTGATCAGACAACCGCCGCCGGGCGGAACGACGGCGCCGACTTTCCCCAGCGAGGAGCCGGTACCGACATCGGGTCAACGCCGGACTGGTCCATTCGGACTGCCCTCAGCAGACGAGATCATGCGGCGGCGACGCGAAGAAGAACGCAACCGGTATCCGGATCCGAATCGCGGACCTGTGCCTACAGGCGGGCCAGGCGACACCGCGCCCGATCCTAACGATCGCAACACGCGAGTGCCGCGCATGCCGGGATCGACACCCGACTCGAGGCCAGGCTCCATTCCGGGCTCAACGTCTCCCACCGATCGAACTGTGCGGCGCGGACCCGACGACTCGATTACGGCCATGCTCGACGCTGCTTATTTGACTGCTGACAGTTATCTCAAAGCACTCGCGGACAAATCCGGCGGCCGCATGCTACGTGCAGACACGTTGAAATCATTGCCGGACGCGTTCTCGCAAATCGCCGCGGAACTCCGCACGCAATACCTGCTTGGGTATTATCCAATCAACAAAGAACGCGACGAGCGGTATCGCCACATCAAGGTCACGACGGCGCGGAAGAACGTTGTGATCCGCGCGCGCCCCGGATACCTCGCCACGAACGCAAAATAGGCCGCAGATTTACGCAGATGAACGCAGATAAGAAGATCTGCGTTCATCTGCGTTCATCTGCGTAAATCTGCGGCTCTTGCCGCGTGGCTTTCCGCGTGTTACAAAACTCCCTCATGCCTGATCGAGCTGCAGCCTGGGAATTGTTGTGTGAGTACACAAAGGGCGATAGCCTGCGTAAACACGCCGTCGCGGTGGAAGCCGCGATGCGCGCATGCGCGAAACGCTACGCCGAAGAACCGGCTGACGAAGACGAGTGGGGTTTAGTCGGTCTGCTTCACGACTTCGACTACGAGATGTTTCCCACGCCCGATCAGCACCCATTCACTGGCGCGAATATTCTCTGCGGCCGCGGCTACTCCGAACGAATCATCAAAGCGATCCTGGGCCACGCCACTTACACCGGCGTGCCGCGCGACACAGACATGGCCCGCGCGCTCTTCGCCACTGACGAACTCTGCGGTTTCCTCGTCGCGTGCGCGCTCGTGAGACCGTCGCGCAGCCTCGACGACATGGAAGTCTCTTCAGTCAAAAAGAAACTGAAAGACAAAGCGTTCGCGCGATCGGTCAATCGCGACGACATCAAACAAGGTGTCGAAGAGTTGGGAGTGAGTCTGGAGGATCACATCCGTTTCGTGATCGACGCCTTGCGTCCGGTCCAGAAAGAGATTGGGTTAAATCCGAGCAGCGCCTGATGTCACTTCTGGTCCAACCGGTCGCGCAGGATCAGCCATACCTCTGCGCGAACTCAGGATGGATGCGCCGACAAAGAGCGCGAGTATAAGCAAGGTAGACAGCGTCGCAGTCAGAAACGCTTGAAGTTTTCGACGGCGCGCGGTGTGGCGATAGACAAAGATTGAAGCGAAGATTATTGCGGCGATAGGAATTAAGAGAGTAGAAGTGACCAGCAAACCGGGATTAGACCATGCCTTTACTTCGAAGACACCCAACACGAGCGCGATGCAGGAACCGGCACCGGCGATCGCGGCAAGCAATGAAGCGGCTATTACCAGCTTCAGTCGCATCCGGGCTGGTTCCTTATGCTGAGCTTGTTGTGCAAACGCTCCTCCTTGAATTGGTGGGCAAGGGCGTCGCCAAGAATACCACAGAGACGGACCACAGATGATCTCCAGAAATGCGCTGATTTGGTTGTCCCGCCAGGAGGGGTTAAAGGATTTCGCCACACGCTTCCGATACTTCAAAAAAATTACCACTCGCTTCGTTGCAGGCGACACGATCGACGAAACTATTCCCATAATTCGGCAGCTTAATGCAGAAAATTGTACGGCCTCGTTCGATCATCTGAACGAGTCGGTCGGAAGCGCCGGCGAAGCGGAGAACGAGGTAGCGGAGTATCAGAACATACTCGCGAAGATTGACCAGACAAAGATCCGCTCCAACGTCTCGATCAAGCTCACGCAGTTTGGGCTGGGACTAGATCCGGAGCTGGCTTACCGAAATGCGCGACGAGTGGTTGAAGAGGCGCATGGCCGCGGCAACTTTGTCAGAGTCGACATGGAAGACTCGCGCGTTACCCAGTCGACGATCGATATCTTCAAGCGCTTGCGGGACGAATTTGACCTGAACACGGTAGGTATCGTGTTGCAGTCGTACCTGTATCGCACGTTCGCAGATGCGCAGGAGTTGATCAAACTTCCCGCGCGTGTTCGTATCTGCAAAGGCGCGTACCTCGAGCCGCCCGAAGTCGCCTTTCCCGACAAGAAGGACGTCGACGCAAATTACATCAAGGTGATGCAGCTTTTGTTATCGAGTGGCATTTATCACGGGATTGCGACGCATGATCCGAAGATGATTGATGCGACGATTGACTTCGCAAAACGCGAAGGTATCGGGAAAGAGAAGTACGAGTTTCAAATGCTGTACGGCGTCCGGCGCGACTTGCAGCGACAGCTCGCGCGTGACGGGTTCAACCTCCGCATCTATGTTCCGTACGGAAAACACTGGTATCCTTACTTCATGCGCAGGCTCGCCGAGCGGCCGGCGAATGTCTGGTTCGTACTGAAGAATCTCGCGAAGGGTTAAGATCATTGCCGCTTGCCAATTGCCAATTGCCGATTTTGGAACTAGTTTCAAATCGCCATAGGCAATCGGCAATTGGCAATTGGCAATAAAATATGAGTGAGTGGTTCTGGGTTTTGTGGAGCATCCTGGGGGCGATACTAATCGTCGCCGAGATCTTCACCACGGGCTTCGTGCTGCTGTGGTTTGGTATCGGCGCGCTCGCGGCGGCGTTCGCCGGATTCATCGGCATCGACAGTCTCGTCATTCAGTTCATGATCTTCGCGGTTGTCTCAATTGCACTGACAGCCGCGTCGCGGACGATCTTCCTCAACTACTTTTCACGCGAGAAAACGGGTGAGTCGTTGCGCAGCGGCGTCGATGCTTTGCCGGGAAAAATCGGTACGGTTGTTTCTTCAAGCAAGGGAGCGCTTCACGAAGGCGCTGTGAAAGTGTTTGGCTCGACCTGGACCGCGTATCCAGCGCCTGGTGAACCGCCACTGGAAGCCGGCGAACGCGTGTGTGTGGAGAGCATTGAAGGTGCTTCGATCTACGTGAAACGGATCGGAGGCGAACCCGACTGGCGCCCGAAATCCCTCGATCGATCAGCCGCAGATGACCGCAGATGAACGCAGATTTAAATCCGCGTTTATCTGCGTTCATCTGCGGCCGATTACTGTGGTTCGGTATCGGCTTCGTAGGTGTCGTCGAGCGTCTTATCTTCTTCGAGTGGCGGCAGTTCGATCGTGATTCTATCGGTCGCTGCCGGTTCGAGATCGTCGCCCGAAAAGCGCGCGAGCACGACGGTAATGTTATCTTCACCACCGCGGTTGTTTGCTTCCTCGATCAGCGCATCGCAAGCTTTCGAGAGATCGCCCTTGCTGGTGAGAACGATGTGCTGAATGTCTTCCGCGCGTAATTTCCCCGACAACCCATCGCTGCAGAGCAACACGAGATCATCCTGGCGGAGACGAATCCTGCCCGTAACCGGATTGACTTCGCTCTGCGCGCCGAGCGCTTGCAGGATCACGTTCCTGAACATGTGCGTCTCGGCTTCCGATTCACTGATCTGGCCAACGTCGACGAGCTGCTGCACGAGAGATTGATCTTTCGTGGCAAGACGAATGTGGTCCTTGCGGATGACGTAACCGCGGCTATCGCCGACTTGCACGAAGTCCAGGCTCTCACCGCGAATCGCGGCGCCCGTGAACGTTGCGCCCATCCCGGCGCAGCGTGAGTCTTCCTGGCTCTTGAGGTGAATGGCGTTGTTGGCGTAGTGAGTGGCGTTCTTCAAACACTCAACCAGATCGAGATCCGGATCGCAGGCTGCGTCGCCTTCGCCGACCAACATCTTCCTTACTGAATCGACGGCCATGCGGCTGGCGACATCGCCCGCGAGGGCCCCGCCCATGCCATCGGAGACAACCAGGACGAGTCCTTTGTCGCCCAAATTCAAGCGCGTCAGGTTGTCGGGTGGCGTCGCGCCATCGGCGCCTGTCCACGTTTGTGCAGTTGACAGATCGAGTACGAGAAAGTTGTCTTCATTGCCACGCCGCACTCTGCCGACGTCTGATTTGGCGTATAACTCTACGATCATAAAAGGAGAGCTTATTAGGAAGTCTGGCTGAGAACCGGGAGATTGTAACCCTTCTGTAGTTTAGCTGTCACTTATCTTATTAGGCTTGTAAATCCGGTTCAATCTTGTCTAATGCTTGATCCAAATCGGCGATAATGTCGTCAGTATCCTCGATTCCGACGGAAATTCGAACGAGTCCGTCAGTAATTCCGAGACGTTCGCGCTTGGCTTCGTCAACCGAGGCGTGAGTCATCGTCGCCGGGTGCGAAATCAACGTTTCGACGCCGCCCAAACTCTCCGCCAACGTGCAGAGCCTAACAGAGTCGAGCACGATCCGCGCTGCCGCAAGCGAGCCGACGTCGAAAGCGACCATGCCGCCAAAACCATGTTGCTGGCGTCTGGCTAACGCGTGCTGCGGATGCGAAACCGAGCCGGGATAATAAACCTTCCGCACTTTCGGATGCTCTTCCAGAAACGCGGCGACGGCGCGTCCCGTTTTGTCGTGCTGCTCCATCCGCAGCGCGAGGGTTTTCGTACCGCGCAACACCAGCCACGAGTCGAACGGCGAAAGAATCGCGCCGACACTGTTCTGCACGAAACCGATCCAGTTCGCGTCTTCTTCGTCATTCAAGACAACCATACCGCCGATGCCATCCGAGTGACCGTTGAGATACTTCGTCGTCGAGTGCACCACGATGTCGACACCGAACTCGAGCGGGCGTTGCAGATATGGCGACATAAACGTGTTGTCGCAAACGACACGCGCTCCGGCGCGATGCGCAATCTCGCTGACCTCTTTCAGATCCGTAACAATCATCACGGGATTGGTCGGCGTTTCGAGAAACACCATTTTTGTGTTTGGCTTGATCGCCGCTTCGACGTTCAGCGGATCGGAAGTGTCGACGAAATCAAACTCGAGATTGTAGTTGGCGAGTATGCGATTGAAGAGACGCGCGGTACCGCCGTAAGTATTGTCAGAGACGACGACGTGCTCGCCTGCTTTGACGAGTCGCAAGGTCGCGTCGATCGCCGCCATGCCGGAGGCGAAGGCGAAACCGAAGCGGCCGCCTTCGAGTGCGGCCACATTTCGTTCCAGCGCGGAACGCGTCGGATTTTGAGTGCGCGCGTATTCGTAGCCTTTGTTTTTTCCGAGCCCGTCCTGCGCGTACGTCGATGTTTGGTAGATTGGAACGGTTACGGAGCCGGTGCTCTCGTCGGGTTCTGATCCGGTATGAATAGCTGTTGTTGCAAATCCCATATTGTTACTCATCGAAAATACCCTGGCTGCGATAGCGCTCGGCGCCGTCGGGGAAAACCGTGACTACACGTTTTCCGGGGCCGAGGCGTTCAGCAATCTTGTACGAAGCCGCCGCTGCGGCGCCCGACGACCAGCCGCCCAGCAGGCCTTCGAGTTTCGCGATCTTCTTTAGCGCCGCGCAAACTTCCTCGTCCTGGACCATCATGATCTCGTCGGCCAGAGAAGCGTCAAAGATTTTGGGAATAAAATCGCGCTGCCCAATGCCTTCAATCTTCTTTGGCCCAGGTGGTCCACCACCATAAATCGATCCTTCCGGTTCCACGAGCACACAAAGCACGTTTCGATTCTGCTTTCTGACTGCTCTCGAAACGCCGCAAAACGTGCCCGAAGTTCCCGCGCCGATCACGACTGCATCGATCTCGCCGTTCATCTGCTCGATGATCTCGCGCCCGGTCGTCAGTTCATGAAAACACGGGTTCGCATTATTCTCAAATTGCTGGGGCACAAAGCTGTCCTTGATGGTGCCGGCCAGCTCATGACACCGATCGATCGCGCCCTGCATGCCCGCTTCGTGCCGCACGTACTCGATTTCCCCGCCGAGCGCTTCAATGAGCTTCATCTTTTCCTCGGCAAAGCCTCGCGGGACGCAGAGGATAACACGGTAGCCCCGCGCAACTCCCACGAGCGCGAGGCCGATTCCGGTGTTTCCGGCGGTTGGCTCGATGATCGTCGCGCCGGGCTTGAGCAGGCCTTTCTCCTCGGCATCGCGAATCATTCCGAGTGCCGCGCGATCTTTGACTGATCCGCCGGGATTGAGCCATTCGATTTTCGCGTAAACGCCCGCAAGCGGCGGCCTGGCGAATCGGGAAAGATGAAGGAGGGGAGTTTGGCCTATGAGATCGAGAACGCTTTCTGCGATGCGGAGAGCCATTGTGCGCGATGGTAGACAGGATTTACAGGATTTTCAATACTGGATGAGACTTCCTTCACGCTTCGCGCGTTTCACTGCGCGTCCAAAAACCCACAACGAGAAGGGAAGCAGCACGACGAGGAACCCGAGCAGTACCATGAGTGGTTGGGTGACTTCCGCAAATCCGTGGCCTTCGATCAAGACTTGCCTGATGCCGTCGAGCCCGTGAGTCGTCGGAAGGATGAGCGAGATGCTGCCGAGCTTCGCGCCCGCGTATGTTCGCAGTAACTGCGTTGGGAAAAAGACGCCGGAAAAGAGCGCCGAGCCCGCGCCAATAAAGATTCCAAACGGATCGCCGCGCTTGAATACCATTGCAAAACTCGCCGAGAGAATGCCTAAACACGAAAGCACGACCGTCGTCAGTAAAAGAAAAAGAAACGCGAGAAAGAAGCTGCCGCGAAACTGAACGCCGAAGAAAACTCTGCCGAAGAACAGGTACAGGAAAGAGAAGAACGTCGTTTCGAGAAAGTCCCAGGCTGAACTCGCGACGATCACAGTCGGAAGGTTTATGGGCGTCAGGAGGACGCTTTCTAATGTTCCCTGCATTTGTTCCTGTCTGATCGAGTTTGCAAGGCTCGAGAAGCCGGTCATGAAGTAGTTGAGAACGGCGAGACCCGTAAGCCACGTCGCAAGCGGATCGCGCCACTGCGAAAACTGCGGATCGGTGAAGCCGGCGAAGATCTTCGAAATGAAGAAGAGCGTCGTGACAACGGCGAGTATGGACACGATCCGCAGGAAGAACTGCATGCGGTAGCTGACGAACAGGCGAAAGTCGCGCGCTACGAACGCGAAGATGCGGCGCGGTAGTAATCTTAAAGCATTCATAGAATTGAGCCGCAGATGAACGCGGATGAACGCAGATAATTGATCTGCGTTCATCCGCGTTCATCTGCGGCTTCATACCTTTCCAACACATCGAGCAGCGTCGCTCGTTCTGTTTCGATATCGACGATTCGTTCGCCCTGGTTCTGCAACTTTCGGATTGTCTCATCTAATTGATCGTCATTGTGTTGTCGTGTCAACGAGATCCTTTCGCCGCTCGAAACCGTTATGTGCACCAGCTCGGAACCGGACGTCAGAGCGCGCAGATTCTTCGGCGTGTCGATCGCGCGAATGCGACCGCGACTGATGATCGCCACGCGCGCGCACAGAGTTTCGACTTCCGCGAGATTGTGCGACGTGAAAAGAATCGTCACTGGCGGATCCTGCTGCGCGAGTGAACGGATCATCTCTCTCATACGTGCCGCGGCCAGCGGATCGAGTGAACGAGTCGGTTCGTCCAGCAACAGCACAGGCGGGCTCGCCAACATCGCACGTGCTACGGCGAGTCGCTGTTTGTTACCGGTCGAGAGTTCGCCGAAACGTTTGGTTGCGAGTTCCTCCAGTTCGAGCTGAGCGAAAAGATCTCTGATTCGTTGTTTGGCAGAACGATCCGAGAGGCCGTGAAGCCGCGCAAAGAAGAGAAGGTTCTGCTCCGAAGTTAGACGCCAGTAAAAACTTCGCTCCTCGGCAGTGGCGAGACCGATCTCGCGGCGCACTTGTTCGTCGTGATTGACGCTGTCGTGACCGCGCACGGTGACAGCGCCGGTCGTTGGCTGGACGAGCGTGGCGACGATCTTCGTTAGCGTTGTCTTGCCCGCGCCATTGCGACCAATCACGCCGAAGATCTCGCCTGTGTCAACATCAAACGAAACTTCGCGAAGCGCTTCAACAGCTTCTGTCACAGGACGGCCGAAGAAGGTGCGCAGCCGTTTGAACGGCACCGGGTAAGTCTTCGAAAGATTTTGAATGGAGATTGCTGGGTCACTCATCGAGCTCGTTGTCTCGGATCGAGATATTCCCGGAGGCCGTCGCCGATGAAATTGAAGGCGAGGACAGTGAGCGCGATCGCGATGCCGGGAAAGATGAGCGCGTGTGGCGCGGCTTGCAGGGTTGATAGGTCGCGGGCCTCTTCGATCATCACGCCCCACGATGGCGCAGGTGGCGGCACACCCAAGCCGAGAAACGAGAGGGCCGCTTCCGAAAGCACGGCTCCGGCCATTCCCAAACTCGCCTGCACGATCAAGGGTTGAATCGCATTCGGCAGAATGTGAACGAGGAGGATGCGCGCGTCGCTCGCGCCGAGCGCGCGTGCAGCTTGAACGAAATCGTATTCGCGCACCTTCAACACCTGGCCTCGAATCAGGCGCGCGTAACCAACCCAGCCGATGATGCACAATGCCAAAATCAGTTTGTTCAAGCCCGCGCCAAGAAACGCCACCATCGCAATCGCGAGCAGCAAACCGGGAAACGCGAGAAAGACGTTGAAGACGTAACCCGAAACAAAGCGATCGACCCAACCGCCGTAGTAACCTGCGACCGCGCCGAGGATTGTTCCGATGACGGCGGAGACAGTCACGACGATGATGCCGACGCGGAGGGAGATACGCGCGCCGAAGATGACGCGTGAAAAGATGTCGCGTCCAGTTGAATCAGTGCCGAACCAGTGCGCGGCGGAGGGCGGCAAATAACGCATTGAGAGATCTGTCGCGCCGACGTCGTAGTTTGTAATCCACGGCGCAAACAGTGCGACGATGACCAGCACTACAACGATCGCCAAACCAATGATTGTGAGACGATTCATCCGACTCTAATCCGCGGGTCGAGCCATCGATACACCATGTCCGTGAGCAGGTTCGCAATGATGTAAGTCATGCTGATCACGAGCACGCATCCCTGCACGACGCGATAATCGCGCTTTCCGATTCCGTCCTCGACGAGGAGTAAACCCAATCCGGGCCAGCCAAAGATCTTCTCGGTGATGATTGCGCCTGCGAGCAAGACTCCGAGTTGTAAACCCAGAATTGTAACGACCGGGATCAGGCCGTTCTTCAAAACGTGTTTGTAAACTACTGTTCTTTCGCTCAAGCCCTTCGCGCGTGCGGTACGAACGTAGTCTTCACCCAATTCCTCAATCACGGACGAGCGCACCATGCGGGTCAGAATCGCCGAGAGGGCCGCGCCCAACGTGAACGCCGGAAGGATGATGTCGCTCCAATCGAATCGTCCTGAAGGCGCAAGCCAGCCGAGTTTGACGGCGAAAACATAAACCAGCATCGGTCCGATCACGAAACTCGGCAGACTGATCCCGAGCAGCGCCACGATTGAGGCGAAGTTGTCGACCAGCGTGCCGCGATTAGTGCCGGCAATTACACCGAGTGGAATCGCGATCAGTATCGCGATCGCCATGGCGAAGATGGCGAGTTCGATAGTTGCCGGATAACGTTCGAGAATTAGACTGATAACCGGGCGATCGTTGCGGAACGACAAACCCATGTCACCACGAAGCAGCGAGCGCCAGTAGTCGACGTAGCGATTGTCCACGCCATGCCAGACGAAGTGACGTTGATCGTTGCTGTCGCGCGGAAAAGAGAAGAAGAACGGCGGGCGATCGAGCCCGTGCTTTTCGCGAAACTGTGCAAACTGCTCCGGCGTCGCTTGCTCACCGAGCACGGCGACTGCCGGATCACCAGGAACGAGTTCGATTAGGAGTGTTACAAGAGAGACGACGGTCCAAACAACCAGCAGCAGGATAAGCAGGCGTTTCAGGATGCTCACTTCGGGGGATAATAACATGGGCCGCAGATTTACACTGATGAACGCCGATTAAAAATCAGCGTGTGTCTGCGTAAATCAACGGCCCAAAAAAATAAACGTAGCCCGGAGTACGGTCCGAATACTCGCACAGCCCCGACAACCGCGCGCTTACCAAACCGCACCCCGTGACTACGTATCTGGTTGCAAACTTGTAGCTGCAACCAATCTCAATTCATTTCGGCCTTCTGCCCATGTGCAAGGCCGCTATGCCGCCCGTCAGGTTTTGATATCTAACCTGATCGAATCCTGCCTGCTCCATCAAGAGCGAGAGTTGAGCCTGATCCGGAAACTTCTGAACCGATGCCGGTAAATAAGTGTAAGCGCTTCGCGAACCGCTGAGAGCGCCACCCATCCGCGGCAGTACTTGCGTGAAGTACAGATTGAACAATGGTCGAAGAACCGCGTTCGCCGGTCTTGAAAACTCGAGCACCGCCACCCAGCCACCCGGTTTCAAAACTCGCAACAGCTCCGCGAGACCACTTTCGACACTCGAAAGGTTGCGCAATCCAAAAGCGATCGTCGCCACATCGAATGTGCCATCTCGAAAGGGCAGGTCCAACGCGTCACCTTCGATCAAGCGAATGCGACCAGAAGTCTTACCAGCCGCGATATCCAACATCGGCCGGCAGAAATCAGTCCCAACAACTCCTGCTCCAGTCATTTCAAATAACGTCAGCGATAAATCGCCAGTGCCACACGCGACATCCAACACGCGCGAATTGCTCGACGAAAGTTTCTCGCGCACTCGGGTCGCTACAATCCGGCGCCAACGTTTGTCGACGTTGCCGGAGAGCAAATGGTTCAAAAGATCATACCGCTTCGCGATGGTCGCAAACATTTCGCGAACGCGGCCCGCATGCTCTTTTGCGGCACTTCCGTTCTCAGGCACAATTAAGCCAAATCTGATGGAGGTTTGGTTGCAAGACGCTTGCAAACAATTTGTGATTACCTGGGATTGTCGTTGCCTGCTGGTTTAGTCGAAGGTTTTGGTGACGGAACCGGAGTCGCGATTTCACCGAAAACTTCAAATGGAACACGTCCTTGTAGCGCCGCTTTGAGTTGTAACGTCTCGCCGGCAACGACTGTCGCCACGCCTGCAGTCTTGAATAAACGATTAGCCACACGCTGAATATCTGCAGCAGTTACAGATCTCAACAACGCGATCTGATCCTGCGCCTCACTCAAACGATATGTGTCCATATCGAGCCACGGATCGGGAAACGACTCCGGTTTACTCAACTCCGCTGACATTTCGTTGATCACTTCCGTCTTCGCACGCTCGAGCTCATCGGGTGTAGCGGGCGTACTCATCAAACCATCGATGACTTTCCGCGCATTGACAAGCGTGTCCACCGCGAGTTCATTTTTCACGGCAGCGCCCATCACCAACGCTCCAGGCAGGACGTAAGCGTCACTCCTGACGAAGACGGGTTGTTTTGCTAACTCAGGAGTCGTTGCTTGCCATCGATGTTGCGCGACTCGCGCGAGCAGTTCCGCAGCGTGAAAGTCAGGATCAGTTCGCGAAACACCGCGCACAGCCAGACGGACTTCGGCACCTGGTCCAGGCACGTTGACGATTAATGCTCGTGGGTCCGGAGGAGTGGGTTGGCGGAAAGTCGTCGGCACGATCTGTTCGCTTTTGCGCCACGGGCCGAGTAGCTGTCGCAAAGTCCTCATCGCGCGGGGTTTTGTAACACCTCCGATGATCGCGAGCGTGGCGTTATTTGAATTCACGAAGCGATCGTGCGCCTGCATCAAGTCCGCGCGATCGACGCGGGCGAGGTTTTCGGGTGAACCCGCTGCGGGACGCCCGTATGGGAAGTCGCCAAACAGCCTCGCTGCAATCGCGCGATCGGCGACTTCGGCGGGTGCAACCGACAAGTCGCGCAGGGTCTTGATGCGTACGTCGCGCATTCGAGTCACGACTTCCGGAGTTAATTGTGTAGCCAGCAGCCCGTTTCGCAGTACTTCCACGATCTGATCAAACTCAGCGGCCTTGCCAACCATCGTGACGGTGGTCGAATCGTAAGTCACGCTCACGTTGAGCTTGCCACCCATTTCGTCAGTGAAGAAATCGACCGTGGCGGGATCGGGGAAAAGTAAATCGCCGAGCAATGCCATTTGGCCTGACTTACCGGCGAGGTCAAACGCGGCGCCGCTATTGATTCGTAGTTTGAGAATTACGTCGGGGCTTCCGGGTCTCAGCCAGAGCAGAAGACGCAGGCCATTCAGTAATTGCTCGCGCTCGGGTTGTGGGGGAGTTTGGGCGTGGAGAGGCGCCGCCACGAATAAAGTGAACAAAAGCAGAATGGCTGCACAGCACCTTTGCGCTTTGGCGGGCAAAAGCTTTCTCGCAAGGGCGCAAAAGCGCGAAGTAAGACGCAAAGAGTGAATCATGGCTAGTTTAACGGAACCAAAACATCTTAGATGCCGGGTGTTTGCCCGTCAACCGTTTGGCTTTTAAGTGCATCCTAAGCCCTGATTGATAAAGGGATTTGGTCGATCTGACCCGGCAAAATGCAAAAGAGTATGTACTTGCCGCCCTCGCAGGATTAATATTCACCAGCGGCGCGCAAGTTTTTCCCGTTCGGACCGTCACTTTTTTCCGGTTGTCGGTAACAATAGCAGGAGCAAGTCCTGCAGGATCGAGTGCTTGATTGCCCGAGAGAATCACAGACGAGCTTTTGCTGAAAAAGGCAGGAGAGGGTGACCAGGCAGCCTTTCTGGATTTGTACGACCGATACCGGGAACCAATTTTTCGTTTCGCTTACCGGTTACTGGGCTCGGTTGAAGTTGCTGAAGACGTGACGCACGACTGCTTTCTGAGCTTGATTCGCAAGCCTGAGAACTTTCGTCCTGAACGAGCTTCTTTGAAAACTTACTTGTATGCGGCGGCGCGGAACCTGGCCATGAAGCACTTTCGAAACCAGGGACGCGAGACCGGCCTCGATGAAGTCGCTGAAGAGCCGAAGGATTCGCCGAAGCGGGGACCTTTGCGAAGGTTGCTCGATGAAGAGTTGGCGGCGCAGGTTCGAGACGCTGTTTTTAGTCTGCCGCCACTCCAACGAGAGGCGCTCATCCTGTTCGAATACGAAGGGCTGAGCTTGAACGAAGTCGCCCAGATTACGGGCACAGACGCGGGCGCGATAAAGGCCCGGCTTTACAGGGCGCGAGAGGGTTTAAGACGCATTCTTCAGCCCTACATGGACAGTAATCAGGAATTGAATAGTGGTCGGGAAATTGTTACTTTGAGGGAGGCCTGAGATGGGCGTTGAGCCGGAAGAGAGTCTTGTTTCCGACGATGAGCTCAAGTCGTTGCTCGAACGCTGGGTCGCGCCAGGGCCTTCGAGAGTTCTCGACAAGCGAATCGAAACCAGCTTTGCAAGAGAATTTTCTGGTGCAGATCGGCTGTCGCAGCCGGTGCTGCTCCCCCACAGGCGAGAAGAGGTAGTATCGATGAAGTTTTGTTCCGTATGTGAAGAAGAGTTTGCTGATAAGTTCAGCTTTTGTCCTGTTGACGGGACGCCACTGACGCCGGTTGCGGCCAAAGTCGAAGATCCGAGCGTGACAGTTGCTCAGGATCCGAGTCTGACCGTCAGTAGAGACAATCAGCCGCCGGCGACCGAGTCTTCGGCTCACTGGGTAAAGCCGGTTCAGAGCGAACCGGTTTATGCTGCTTCTTCAGGAGCTTCCTCGGCGCTGGTCTTGAGAGACGAGTATCACCTGACGTTTCTCGACGACGCCGGTCTCGTGTCTCGTCTTAGCCACCAACTCAAAGATGTCGCCCATGAATATGAACTGACGTGGCCCGAGTTCAAACGCGATCCTTTTGGCTTTACGAAGCGAGCGTTTGTCGGTTATGGCCAGAAGATGCGCGAATTTCTGGGTAAGCCGAACGTTCTGCTCGCGATGGGTGCGGCCGTGTTGGGCATGTTCGCCCTCGTCGGCGCAGTCATGCTGATGGATCGCGCGCAGGGAACCGGATCGTCGCGCGTCGGCCTGATTGTTTTTGCCGTTATCGCCGGCGGCTTGCTCGTGGCGCTGTTTTCCACATGGCTGGGACGCGAGCGTGGTGCGGCTGTGATGGGCGCTGAGCCTTCCGACTCGCGCAGCGTAGTCTTCGCAATGGTCTCGTCGTTTGCGTTTCTGTTTGTCATTCTCGGCGTGATTATGGCTGTGGACTACAGAAACCGGCGGCACGCAGAGTTAGTGGCGCAGAATAATGAAGAGCTTCAGGTCGAGCAGATGCTCGATATTCCTGACGAGCAACCGACACCCGATCCGGGTACTGCCGGCTTGAATAAAGGCAGCGGCGGCGGCAGCAAGCCGAAGCCGGAAAGAGCAGCGGGCGGCGGCGGTGGCGGTCGTGAAGAATCGAAGCCTGCGTCGTTTGGAAAAGTACCGCAAGCGTCTTTGGAAGTTCCGCAGGTAGTCGCGCCGGATCCGAAGCCGGTACTGCCGAAGAACCCGGCATTGCCCGTGGCGGCGACAGTGGTTGCCGATCCGATGCTGGTGCCACCTGATGCGCGAGTGTTGCCGTACGGTGATTACAAATCAAAGAGCACCGATCCATCATCCGGCCCGGGTAAGGGCGGCGGTATTGGAACTGGGCAGGGCGGCGGTATCGGACCCGGTGAAGGCGGCGGTCTCGGACCAGGCCGCGGCGGTAACATGGGTGGTGGAGATTTCAATGCCGGTGGCGGTGGACCGGGCGGCGGCGGCGGTGGAGATTACTCGAAGATCTTCACTGGTAAAGACGTCACGACGAAAGCACGTCTGATTTCGAAGCCTGAACCGCAGTACACGGAAGAAGCGCGAAAGAACCAGATCACTGGCACGGTAGTGCTGAAAGTGGTGTTCGCGTCATCTGGTCAGGTGCAGAACATCAGGACTGTTTCGGGGCTTCCGTACGGATTGACGGAAAGAGCGATTGCTGCGGCGCGCCAGATCAAGTTTGTGCCTGCCACAAAAGACGGGCACCAGGTCTCGATGTGGATGCAGCTCGAATACAACTTCAATCTGTACTAAAGAAAAACCATCCACAGATTAGTCTTCGTGCAATCTGTGGATGGTTTTGTGTTTATGTGTACTTCTCGGCGAAGCGTTTGATTCGCTTCACGCCTTCCTGAATCTGCTCCATTGACGTCGCGTAAGAGATGCGCACGAAGCCTTCTGCTCCTGTCTCTTATACACA
>JBKPPH010000075.1:0-9454 GCA_046733535.1 Acidobacteriota bacterium | reverse complement strand
CGCTCAAAGCGTGGGGCGAGAAATTTCACGCCGGCAATGGTTGGACCTTCGTCACCGGAAATAAGCCGGACGTCGACGAGCTGCTGCGCGTACTCGGCGCCTCATCGGCGCGCCGCGAAGATCATTCGCCAACGATACTCATCGGCAATGACGCGCACGGCACATGGACCAGAACTTACGGTCTCGCCAAGACCAGCCAGTTAGTACAAATGATCAACGACGCCCTGGAGGGCAAGAATGTTACCAGCACCGCGGAGGTATCAAACTAAATGACACGACGAATTTTTAAAATGCTCATATTGTCCGCTGCCATTTTCGCAGCCACACACACTTCTATGGCCCAGGGGCAGACCGCGCCAACGAACCCGGCGCCGCAGGCAAAACCCGCCGCGCCACCAGCACCGCATGACCATTCGCACATGGCGAACACTGCGACAGACGCTTCGCCGGCAGCGAAGTATTTTACCGACGTCCAACTGATCAACCAGGACGGCAAACCGGTGCGCTTTTACTCGGACGTGCTCAAAGGCAAAACGGTCGTCGTCAACGCCTTCTTCACCACTTGCACTTCGGTATGCCCGCCGATGAACCGCAACATGGAGAAGATTCAGGAAGTTCTTGGTGACCGCGTCGGTCGCGACGTCTTCCTCGTCTCGATCACCGTCGACCCGGAAGTTGACACGCCTCCGCGGCTCAAAGAGTACGCGCAGAAGTTTCACGCCGGTCCCGGCTGGATTTTTCTGACCGGCAAAAAAGAGAACCTCGACTGGGCGCTCTACAAACTCGGCCAGTACGTCGAGAACAAAGACGATCACAAAACGATTTTCATCATCGGCAACGAGCCCACCGGCTTGTGGAAGAAAGCGTTTGGCATGGCGAACGTGGGCGAACTGGTGCAGCTCGTCGACAGCGTCGTAAACGATAAAGGCGATAACAAAGGCGGTACCCGATAGCATGAACAGGAAAGCACAGTCTTCTGCGGGTACGTTGTGGATCGCCTTCGCGCTCGCGCTCACGGTTTCGTGTGTGCTGCTAACCGCCGCGTCGATCGTGGCCCAGCAAACACCCGCACCGGAACGTGGTCTGTCACCCGCGGAGAAGCGCGGCAAGGCGATCTACCTGCGCGGCGAAAGCCCTTCAGGTCGAGAGATCAAAGCGATCCTCAACGACATGGACGTGCCTGCCTCGACATTGACCTGTGCCGGCTGTCATGGTCTTCACGGTGAAGGCAAGACGGAGGGTGGCGTCACGGCGGGAAACTTGACGTGGACCAACATGCTCAAACCCTACGGCCACACGCATCCATCAGGACGCAAGCATGGGGCGTTTGATGAAAAGCTGTTTGTTCACGCGCTGAGCGAGGGCATCGATCCGGCGGGAAACAAATTAGCGGTGGCGATGCCGCGCTACGAGATGGCGCCTGAAGATATTGCCGACCTGATCGCGTATCTCAAACGCATTGAAACGGATCGTGATCCGGGTCTTACCGAGTCAAGCGTTACGATCGGCGTCATCCTCCCGAAACAGGGCGCGCTCGCCGAAATAGGCACGGCGATGAAAGATGTGCTGACCGCTTACTTCGCAAACGTCAACGACAAGGGCGGAATTTACAACCGTCGCATTGAGTTGCAAACGATCGATGCGGGCACTGATGCGGCCACGACGGCAGCGAACGTGAGAAAGCATGTCGAGAACGGCGAGGTGTTCGCGATCGTCAGCGGCCTGAGCGCGGGTGCTGACAAAGAGCTCGCTGACGTGACGCGAGACGCCGAAATACCTTTTCTCGGACCGGCGACGCTGCTGACGCAAACCAGTGCTCAGCAGAATCGCAACCTCTTTTACTTGTTGCCTGGCGCTGGCCCGCAAGCACGCGCGCTTCTCAACTTCGCAGCTAACAAGACCGATTTGAAAAAGTCGAAACTCGCAATTGTCTATTCCGAAAACGAGTTGGCTTTAGCGGCTGTTGCTTCGATAGAGGACCAGGCCCGGCAGATCGGGTGGAGTTCGATTATTAAGAAAGCTTTTTCACGCGCTGCCGGCGTGCAACAGTTTGACGCCACGGCGCTCGCTGCATCTTTGAAAGCAGAAGGCGCTGAAGCTGTGTTTTTCCTCGGTGCGAGCGGCGAGGAAGCGGCGTTCATCAACGCGGCGGCAACCGCGAATTGGACGCCGCACGTTTTTCTTCTCGGCGCGTTGGCGGGAAGAACACTCGTCAAGGACGTGCCGTTGAGTTTCAAGGACCATGTGTTCCTGGCTTTCCCGACGGTGCCGACTGATGTGACGCCCGAGGGACTCGCTGAGTTACGCGCGCTTCAGGAGAAGTACAAGTTTGGACCAGGACACGTCGCATCGCAGTTGAACGCGTTCGCAGCGGCGAAGATCTTCACCGAAGCACTGAAGCGTGCGGGAAGAGATTTGAGTCGCGAAAAGCTCATTACCGCGCTCGAGGGTCTCTACGAATACGACACCGGAGTTACCCCAAGCATTACCTTTGGACCAAACCGTCGCGTTGGCGCAATGGGCGCTTACGTTCTATCGATTGACCCTGCCAAACGAGAGTTCGTCTCCAACGGCTGGGTGAGTAACAAATAACCTCTATTACAAGAAACGGAATCTTATGAAGAAAAACTTATTCGTCCTTTTCATTATCCTTGCGATGGCGGCGCCGCTCGCTGCGCAGAACGCTGAAAAAACCGTTAATCCGCCTGCGAATCAAGTCGTCGATTGCGGGTGCGAGGGTAAGCCGCTCCCGGAAGTACTCGCCGTCGTGAATGGCGTGAAGATCACGCGGCAGGATTTGAGCCCGGAAACGCGCACGCGCGTGGAAGAGTTGCAGCGCCAGGTGATCGAAGCCCGCCAGCGCGAACTCGATCTCCAGATCGATTCGATACTGCTCGAAAGCGAAGCGAAGAAGCGCGGAGTTACGCCTTCGCAAATCATCAAAGACGAGGTGATTGCAAAAGTCACCGCGCCGACCGAGGCCGAAGCGCAGGCCTTTTACGACAAGAACAAGGCCCAAATCAAAAATGAATTCAAGGATGCGAAGGAAAACATTTTCGAATATCTGCGCTATCAGCGCCAGCAGGAACAGGCGCAAAAGCTCGCCGAACGGCTGCGAGCTACAGCACAAGTGAAGATACTCGCGAAGCCGACAGCGCCGCCTTCAAGCGCCGCTGATCGCGCACGCGTGCTGGCAGTCGTCAACGACAAGCAGATCACGATGAACGACATCGAGAACAGCTTGCGTCCGTTGATCTTCAATGTTCAGGAACAGGTCTACGCGGTGCGTCAGCAGGACCTCGAGTTGAAAATCAACGACACGCTGCTCGCGCAGCAGGCACAGAAGAAAGGCATTACCACACAAGCGCTGCTCGACGCTGACGTCAGCGCGAAAGTGGCGCCTGTGACGGACGCCGAAGCGCAGACGTTTTATGAACAGAACAAGGACCGGATCAGCGGCGAGTTTGCACAGCTCAAACCTCAGATCATTCAGTACCTGAAGGAGGAGCGCGAAGATCAGGCGACGCTTGCGTTGGCCCAGCAGTTGCGGCGCGCGTCGACGGTCCAGGTGAATCTCACGGCTCCTGAGTCTCCGGCGTTCTCGATTGCCACAGACGATCAACCCGCGAAAGGGAACGCGAAGGCGACAGTCACGATCGTTGAGTTTACTGACTTTCAATGCCCGAGTTGCGCGCGGCAACATCCGGTGATGGAGCGGATCGTGAATGAGTTTGGCGATCGAGTGCGGTTGGTCGTGCGTGACTTCCCGCTTTCGCAGCACGCGAACGCGCGCAAGGCCGCCGAAGCTGCCGAGGCCGCACGCGAGCAGGGTAAGTACTGGGAATACGTCAGCGTACTTTTCCGCAATCAGTCGGCGCTCGGCGTTGACAAGCTCAAGCAGTACGCGACTGATCTCGGTCTCGACCGAGTTAAGTTCGACGCGTCGCTCGAGAGCGGCAAATTTACGGAGCAGGTGCAGCGTGACTTGGTTGATGGACGGCGGCTGGGCATCAACGGCACTCCGACGATCTACATCAACGGCAAGCGCATTTCAGACAATTCGTACGAAGGCGTGAAGGCTGCGATCGAAGCAGCCCTGAAAGCATAGGGCGACTGACGCTGGGGGCCTTTTCCACAAACGTCTGTCAGCCACAAAAAGCACAGAAAGCACAAAAGGACTTGCGTTGCCTTTTGTGCCTTTTGTGCTTCTTTGTGGCAGAGTATTTCTGAATAATCGCCGGAATCAGGTGCGTTAACGGACCGCGATCGATAGTGAGGTTTAGAATATGGTTGAGAGCAACGTAGTTAGATCTGCATTGCTCTGCTGTTTTCTTCTGGCATTAAGTTGCATGTCGGCCGCGCCAGTCAATGCGTCTGAAGCACCGCAACTGAAGACCGCTTCGAGCCATCCGATCCAGTACTATCTCTCGTTGCCTGAAGGCTGGACCACCGCAAGGAAATGGCCGGTGGTAGTGGTGATCGAGAGTGCGGAGCGCGACTTTGTCCAGGCGGCAACTGTCTTTGCGAGAGGGCGCGGGCGAGCGCCGTTCATTCTGGTCACGCCACTCGTCGTAACCAATGGCGGCTCCGGTTACCGCAACGTGCCGAGTTATCACTATTCGGACGACGTGTGGACCACTATTCAGAACTCTGGTCCATTCAACTTCGACATGGCTGGCATTACTGCGATCATGCAGGACGTAATGAAAGATTATGGCGCTGAAGATAAATTCTTCATCGCTGGTCTTGAAGCCGCTGGACATACAATTTGGGGGATTCTGTTCAATCATCCTGAAATGGTGCGAGGTGCGGCCCTGATCTGTCCGAATTATCTGGGCAGATGGATTGATGAGGCACACATATCGCCGGCGGCGGAACGCGTCGCGCTACCGATTCGAAATTTTGTCGGCAGCAAAGACGATCTCTGCGCGCCCGGCGCGCCGATCTACGCGCAGATGCAAAAAGCGATGAGCGTGGCGGACGCGCATGGCTACAAAAACGTTTCCCTCACGCGCGTCGAAGGCAAAAGACACGAACGCCTTGCTGATGAGGTGCTTGCTTACTTTTCGTCACTGCTACAACGGTGATGCGGCGTTGCTTGACTGCGAGCAAAACGCTAGGCTAGTCTGCATCAGTCACTTACGACCAGCCGCTTCACGCATTGGGGCCGTAGCTCAGCTGGGAGAGCGCATGACTGGCAGTCATGAGGTCAGGGGTTCGATCCCCCTCGGCTCCACCAATCTTCGAGCCACAAAAAAGCACAAAATGCACAAAATGGTTTCTGCTGAGTTTTGTGCCTCTTTGTGGCGATCCTTCTTCAAATGAGTCGGATTCACCTCTGAATAATCTCTGCGCAAAGTGGCAGTTGCGAGTGTTTAGAGTTATCGAGAAACAGTTTGAGAAAATTTTTGAGCCCCGGTAATAGAATCAGAATCCTGGCCATCCTGTCTTGGCGTTGGACAGGATCACCAGGATTTGTGAAAAAAGATTAGCTGTCTTTCCAAATCGCGCCGAGGCCGGCGTCCCAGAGGCGCTTGTTGAAGGCCGGGATGTCGCGGTCGAGAATTTCATTGCCACGCGCTTTCAAGGTCGCCCACTGCGCGTTTAGTTCTCTCAAACGATCGAGCGAGGGTTGGTTCACGTGCGGGATGTCGCTTTCTGTTTGATTGATCAGAAACAGATAATTCGCGGTGAACTTATTTGGGAAGTTCTCGACGTCGTCATACGCCTTCGACTTGCGCTGGACCATGTCCTCGTCCCACGCCTTCATTTTCTTTAGCAGCACCTCGCCATCTTTCTTGAGCGCGCTGTACTTGTCGGCCGAGAGGGTTGAGTTGAGAAGCGATTCCAACTGCTTCTGCCTTTCGTACATGCTGTTGACCATGCGGTGCATCGTCGTCAGCTCCGTCTCCATGCCGAGCATCGTTTGATGGTATTCGCTGTAGAGTGCAGGCGTGGTCGGGTAGAGCGGATTCGGAAGTATCTCCGCATCGGTTGAAACAGTCTGTCCACCCATTTTCAGCGTGACGACATACTTTCCGGGTATCGCTTTATGTCCCGCCCATCCGCCTTCGATACGAACATTCGGCACACCAGTCATCGTTTCATAACGCATGTCCCATACAAACCTGTTCAGACCCCTTGCTTTGGGAAGCAGCGGGTCGGGTCTTGGACCAGCTTCGTATCTAACAAACTTTTCATCCGCCTTTGAAGAGAAACTACGAACCGTCGCGCCTGCGGCGTCCTTGATCTCCATCGTGATCTCGTCGTTCTTTTTCAGCTCAGGCAGTTGGTAGTACAGCACGACCCCGGTCGACGGATTCACACCGCGGAACGTGTTAGTTCCGTTGAAGTCATCTTCCGTGCGATCCAGTTCGCTCCCTCCATTCACGATGTAAGCACCAGCGGGGCGATAAATCGCGAACGCGGGCGCGTCTTTCTTGTACTGGCGAACGACACTCAAATCGTCCAGTATCCAAAACGCTCTGCCCGACGTAGCCGCGATCAAATTGCCTTTGTGTATGCGCAGGTCAGTGATCGGCGTCAACGGCAAGTTCAACTGAAACGGCGACCAATCGCGGCCGCCATTCCACGAGATAAACAGACCAAGCTCAGTTCCCGCGAATAAAAGATCCCGGCGCACGTCGTCCTCGCGCACGACGCGCGTGAATGCATTTGCAGGAAGTCCGTTGTTGATCTTGGTCCATGTGTTTCCGTAATCAGTCGATTTGTACAAACCCGGCGTATGGTCGTTGAACTTGTAACGCGTCGTCGCGATGTACACGGTCGCTTTGTCATGCGGCGACACTTCGATCGCATTCACCAAACACTCCTCGAGACCTTTCGGCGTAACGTTCTTCCAGTTAGCGCCGTTATCACGCGTCACGTACACAAACCCATCATCGCTGCCGGTGTAGATCACGCCTTTCTCATGAGGCGACTCCATGATGTACGTGAGCGTGCCGTAATTCTCCGCGCCGACTGCTTCGTTCGTGTATGGACCACCGCCCTTGCCCTGCTTCTCTTTTTCATTCCGCGTCAGATCCGGCGAGACTTCTTTCCACGAACGACCCATGTCGCTCGTCTTCAGCAGATACTGCGCGCCGTGGTAGTAAGTGTTGGGTTCGTATTTGCTCCAGATGATCGGCGCGTTCCAGTTGAAACGATACTTGATGTCTTTCGCATCCATCCCGAGATACTGAATCGGCGCGGCCATGATGTTCGTGCTGCCTTGCGCTTTCGTATCGAGCACTTCGATCGTGCCCTGGTAACTGTCACCCAGCACATACCTTGGATTATCGGGATCGAACGCGAGAAACGCACTCTCGCCACCAGCAGAGTAAGTCCAGCTTGCCGGCCCGATCCCGCCGCCTGCCAACTCACGACTCGCAATGGAAACAGACGTGTTGTCCTGTTGCCCGCCATAGATGCGATACGGAAACTGATTGTCGACGTTGATGCGGTAAAACTGCGCGGTCGGCATGTTCAACTGCGTGCTCCAGCTCTTGCCGCCGTTGAAAGTGATCGCGGAACCGCCGTCGTTTGAGATGATGAAGTTGCTTGGGTTATCAGGATTGATCCAAAGATCGTGATAGTCGCCGTGCGTGCCGGAAAGTGATTCCCACGTTTTTCCGGCATCGTTGGAACGCATAGCCGACGCGCTCAAAACGTAAATCGTGTTTTCATTTTTCGGATCGATGAAGAGCTCGATGTAGTACCAGGCGCGCTGCACCAAACGGTGATCGTTGGTGATGCGGCTCCACTTCTTACCGCCGTTACTGGAAACAAAAAGCCCGCCCGCTTCTTTATCCGAATCGCTCTCAATCAGCGCATAGACTTTCTCCGGATTCGAACGGCTGACGGCAATCGACATCTTGCCCATCTCTTCCGGCAAGCCGTCTTTGAGCTTGTCCCACGTTTCACCGCTGTCCGTCGATTTATACAGACCACTGCCGGGACCGCCGCTAATCACTTTCCACGGCAGCCGCCCGTGTTCCCACATGGCCGCGTAAAGTATGCGCGGGTTGTTCATGTCCATCGACAGTTCCGCGGCGCCCGTTTTGTCGTCGACATACAGAACGTTCTTCCACGTAGCGCCGCCGTCAACGGATTTGTACAGACCTCGTTCTTTCGATCTGCTGTACAAAGCACCCTGCGCCGCGACGAAAACAATGTTCGGATTCTTTGGATCGACGACGATCCGCGAGATGTGTTGCGTGCCATCCAGTCCCATCTTCTTCCACGTCTTGCCGGCGTCAGTTGATTTGTAGACGCCGTCGCCGTGGTGAGTCATTACACCGCGCACGGCGTGTTCACCCATGCCGACATACACCACGTTCGGATCGCTTTCGGCCACGGCGATCGCGCCAACCGAACCAGTCTTGAAAAAACCGTCCGAGATATTTCGCCAACTGATTCCCATGTCATCGGTTTTCCAGAGACCGCCGCCCGTCGTTCCCATGTAATAAGTTTTGGGATCGCCAACCACGCCGGTTCCGGCAACGGAGCGCCCGCCGCGAAACGGTCCGATAGATCGCCACTTCAGCGGTTTGAAGATGGCGTTGTAATCGTCGGCGGCGGTTTGCGAAGTCTGCGCGGAAACTTGCGCCACAAAAGCGCACAACAGGCACATTGACAGTAGGTGCTTTAGCATTCGGAGTTCCCCAAAATAGAAGTTGTTATGACAGAGTGCGGTAATTTGTACCATGACCCGGCTCGTCCCGGGTGACAAAAAACACGGCTACGAGGCCACTCACAGTCTTCTCTTGCATCTCATAGCTGTCGGGAGTATTGATAAGGAGCCGCATGACTTCGAGAAGAGCAGAATCCGGCCGGCGTTTTTATACACTGTCGTGGACTGTTCTGTGTGTTTCTATTCTGGTCAGTGTGCAGGCATTCGCCGCGAGTAAGCCCAAGTTGACCAACAACACTGTTATTGCGAAGAGTCTCGGTGCTGCTGCTCTCAAGCCCGAAGGAGTGCGCGTCGCCGTCGAACTCGTCCCCGAGGAGCGCCGGAAGAGCCAGTCGCTGGGGGCGCGAATTGAGAAGCTCCCGGCGGGAAAAAGTCTTTACCTCGTTTTCAAAAACCTGCAAACCGCAAAACAGCCGGGCGAGCTTTATTACGTTTACCTCAACCTGAAAGAAGGCGAGAAGCCTGGCGAAACCGACCGTCCCGCGGGCGTGCTGAACTTTTACAACTTCGGCGGAAACGCGCCACGCGGATCGGACATGTTCTTCAGTTTCGACGTGACTGAAGCGCTGAAAAAGCTCGCGGCCGGAAATCAACTAGCTGAAAGTCTGACGCTCACGATCATTCCCGCTCAGCCACCCGCTGAAGGCGTCGTCCCAACCGTAGGCCAAATCGAACTCGTCGAGCAGTAGTAAGTAAATCAGCCTTGAATCCGTGTTAATCCGTGGTTCATTAACCGCGGATAACACGGATGAAGTCGGATTG
>JBKPPH010000074.1:0-2820 GCA_046733535.1 Acidobacteriota bacterium | reverse complement strand
ATCGACGTGTCGCAAAGGTCAGGTGGCAAGAGAAGTCTCCAGATCAGTTTGGCGGGAGAGTGGAACCCGGGAACACCGTTGCTGTCTCAAACAGTTATCGTCGAGCCAAACAAAACATATCGCGTGTTCTTCAGTGTCATGACGAAGGACCTGGTGACTGGCGGGTCGCCGGTGTTCACTGTTTACGACGCTGCGAACAATCAGTTGCTCGGAAAATCAGAAAGCCTGCCGACCGGGACCAGTCAGTGGAGTAAGTTGCAGTTTGAATTCACCACACTGGCAACATCCGAAGCCGCTGTCATACGATTGCAGCGCAATAATTGCGATTCGTCGCCGTGTCCGATCTTCGGCACGCTATGGCTTGATGAGATTTCTATCGAAATGAAGTAGATGTCGACTGTCGAACCGTTGATACTGAGCGTCGAAACCGCAACGCTGTCCGGCAGCGTGGCGCTCGCGCGCGGGGAAGGCATTCTCACAGCGTTCGCCGGCGACTCCGGAGTATCTCATTCAAACACGCTGCTGAACGACATCGACAGACTTCTGAACGAAGCTCGCGTCGACTTGCCGGACGTCGATCTGTTCGCGGTCGCAACCGGACCCGGAAGTTTCACCGGGCTTAGAATCGGCATCGCAACTATCAAAGGACTTGCAGCAACGTTGGAACGTGCGTGCGCCGGCATTCCCACGCTTCAAGCGGTCGCGCTTGCCGCAGGTGAGTCTTCGCACTCAGTGGCGCTCCTGCCCGCCGGACGTGGCGAGGTGTTCGCGCAACTTTTTTCCGTAACGAAAGACGCTTTCGTAACAGCATTGGATGAAGCGACGCACATTTCTCCGCAAAGATTGATTGAGAAGTACAGGTCAGTGGAGGACGTTCTCTGGTGCGGCGAGGGCGCGACGGCAAACAGGGAACTCTTCGAGAGTGAATTGCGCGGCCGAATCGCGCAGCCGGTTCCGGTACTGGCCACGCATGTCGCTGCGCTGGCGTTAACGAGGTTTCGTGAGAAGCAACTCGAGCGACCGGACGAGTTGCAGGCGATTTACGTGCGACCTTCCGATGCAGAGTTGAAAAATAATTGATGATGATTTTTTAAGATTGACATGTAAATAGCTATGGCCGTCCAACGTGCTCCCAAACCTGACGAAATCATCATCACCCGGATGTCGGAGCATGATCTGCTCGAAATCGTCGAGATCGAGGAACAATCCGGTCTGAGCAGGTGGGGCTGGGCGGCGTACTACGCCGAATTGCAGTCAGGCAACCGCGATCTAATGCTGATCGCGCGGCTCGCCCACTCGTCCATCATCGAATCGCCCATCGCCGGTTATATCGTCGCCCGCGAGACGGCGGGCGAACTCCACATAAACAACGTCGCCGTCAGGCGAGAGTACAGGCGGCGCGGGATCGGGGCCGCATTGCTCAGACGGATTCTCGAGGAAGCGCGGCGGCGCAAGGCAAATGCGGTGTTTTTAGAGGTCCGCAGCGCCAATCAAGCCGCCCAATCTCTCTACGAAAAGAGTGGTTTCAAAGCCATTGCCCGGCGTGCAAATTACTACTCTGAACCGCAGGAAGACGCGGTCGTCATGAGCCTCGTCCTGGGGTAAATTACCCGCTTGCTTTGCCCCACTTGTTGGGCTACCATTTTTCCCGTGCGAGACAATCCTATGGAGGTGTTTAGCCTGACCTCCGCTACCATCCTGCCCACTCCCTATTCGTCTGAAAGGAGACATGCACGAACATGGACATCGCAACTACGGATAGTTTGAAAGAAGAGTTGATAAACCGAGACCCTGAGTTCAGGGAATTAGCCAGAGAACATCATAAGTACGAAGAACGCCTTAGTGAATTATCAGCTCTTTCCTATCCGAGCGACGAAGAACAACTGGAGGAGATTACGCTCAAGAAGAAGAAACTCGCGTTGAAGGATCAAATGTATTCGATGATGTTGCAATACCAAAAGAGTCAGACCTTGAGTCACTGAAGCTGCCTGCCAGTTTCTCCGTGCTAAAGATTTAAAGGGGACGTACGCGTCCCCTTTTTAGCCGCACGACAGGGTTTTATAAAGCAGTGGGAATAGTCAAAGAGAGCATTCCTTATATTTCGGTTCCGTTGGTGCTGGCAGCGGCGGCGGCCGTGCTCGGCTTTTGGTACGTGGCTGCGGGGCTCATTGTCGTCGCACTTTTCATGGCTTTCTTTTTCCGCGATCCGAAACGCGTGCCGCCGTCGGATCCGGACGTCGTTGTTTCACCTGCTGACGGGCGCGTCACACGAGTAAGACCAACCGCGCAGGGCGCAGATTCACCGACCGTGATCAGTATCTTTTTGTCTCCGCTCGACGTGCACATCAACCGTTCGCCAATCCCCGGAAAGATCATCGACGTGCTCTACTCACCGGGCAAGTTTCTGATGGCGACAAATGAAAACGCCAGCCTCGTGAACGAACAGAACGCGTTGACGATTCAGGGCGACAAGATCACGGTTGTTTGCAAACAGATCGCAGGCATACTTGCCCGGCGAGTGGTGTGCTGGAAAGCGAAGGGGGATAATCTCGGACTGGGAGAGCGCTTCGGGATGATCAAATTCAGTTCACGCACGGATGTTCTGCTGCCTGCGAATGTCACGGTGATGGTGAAAGAAGGTGAGCGCGTGCGCGGGGGCACTACAGTGATTGGGAGAATCTCATGAGCGATCCAGAGGAACGCCCGCATCCGCCGCGAAGAGGCGTGCGGAAAGGTCTCTATCTCATACCGTCGGCGTTTACCGCGGGCAACATTGGCATGGGTTTCTGGTCGGTGATGGAGTCACTCCGCGGCTTTCAA
>JBKPPH010000073.1:0-5054 GCA_046733535.1 Acidobacteriota bacterium | reverse complement strand
GTGCATGAAGATGTCGCGCATCACGTAGCGACACATGGACACCCCCAGACGCATGATACTCATGGACATGGCGCGCACATTCCGCACGAGTCGCCGCCGTCGATGTGGGTGCCGTTGGCAGTACTCGCAGTGCTCGCGGTGATCGGTGGATTGGTTGGCATCGGACCAGCGTTCCGAACGTTAACCCGAACTGAACATCCCGGTGGCAGGTTGAACATCGTCACGTGGCTCAATCCTGTGATCTGGAACCCTGCGACGCGTGAGTTTAATGTGGCGGAAGGCCATGCCGAAGCTCCCGCCGCGGAGGCTGAACATGCTGCGCCGCCGACTGAAGGCGCCGAGGCAGGTCACGCAGAGACTGGCGCTTCTGTTTACGGCAACACCGGATTCAACCTCGCCCATTCAGTCGAGGGTGCAACTCATAGCGAACTCGGAACGGAGTGGATCTTCATCATCATTTCACTCGTCGTCGCCGGTATCGGCATGTTGCTGGGCGGACTGTTCTACGTCTGGCGGCCGGCGTTGGCCAACATCTGGGCGCAACGACTGCGTCCGCTCTACGCCGCGAGCTACAACAAATACTGGGTCGACGAGTTCTACGGTTGGGCCGTCACACGCCGCACCATGGACGCGGCGCGAGCGGTTTATCGCTTTGACTCCGGATTCGTGGACGGCATCGTCAATGGTCTCGCCGCGTTGACCCGGTTATTCAGTCGCATCACTGGCGGTTTCGACAAGTATTTCGTGGACGGCATCGTCAATACAATCGCTGCGTTCATCATGCGCTTGATGTCGCCGCTGTTCCGTGCCGCGCAGACCGGGTTCACGCAAAACTACGCGCTCGTGATGATCCTGGGGTTAATGGCGGCGGTCGCAATCTTCTTTGTGCGCGATATTTTTTAGCCGTTAGGTAAGACGGATCAGACGGATTGGATACGGATTTACACCGAATCAAACTATGACTAACTCTTACATTCTCTCTTTCATCACGTGGTTGCCGGCCGTGGGCGCAATCCTCATCCTGGCGCTCATGAAGAAGGACCAGTCGAGCCTGATTAAGAGATTCGCGACCGCCTGGTTTGCCCTCGACTTCATCGCCTCGCTCTGGCTGTTGAAGTACAACCGCGGCCTCGGCGGCATGCAGTTTCTCGAAGATCATCAGTGGATACCCATCATCGGCGCGCGCTATCAAATGGGTGTTGACGGCGTTGCCGTACTGCTGATCGTGTTGACCACACTGCTCGGCGCGATCGCCGCGCTCTCTTCATGGGAATACATTCAGAAGCGTGAGAAAGAGTATTACGTTCTGTTGCTGCTGTTGCAGACGGCGGTGATCGGCGTCTTTGCTTCGATGGACCTGTTCCTGTTCTACCTGTTCTTCGAAGTGTCGCTCGTGCCGATGTACTTCCTGATTGGAATCTGGGGCGGCGAGAACCGTCTCTATGCGGCGATCAAGTTTTTCCTCTATACGCTCGTTGGGTCGGTGGTGATGCTGCTCGGCGTTTTGAAGATGTACTTCCTGACGCAGGACACGGGGCTCACCAGCCAGATCACACCGGCGACAATCAACCTGCTGGCGGGAAACGCGCAGGCTGCACAGATGGTCTCCAACACGCTGCAAGCAGCAGCGGCAAACGGCACCGGCACGTTCAATATCCTTTACTTGCAGGCGATGGGATCGGTCTTGCCGATGGGCACGATGCAGATACTTCTCTTCGCCGCATTCGCACTCGGCTTTGCGATCAAAGTGCCGATGTTTCCGTTTCACACCTGGCTGCCCGACGCTCACGTCGAAGCGCCGACGGCTGGTTCAGTGATTCTCGCCGGCATCCTGCTGAAGCTCGGAACCTACGGTTTCTATCGGTTCAACTTGCCGATGTTTCCCGCAGCTTCGAAGGACCAGAGTAGTTGGCACACCAGCTTCGGCACGTTCGGCGTGCGAAGTGTCATCGTCTTCCTCGCGATCGTGAGCATCATCTACGGCGCCCTCGCGGCGATGTATTTCGTCGTCAAGCGGGACGGCGACGTCAAGAAGCTCGTCGCTTATTCGTCTGTGTCGTCGATGGGCATGGTGATGCTCGGGTTGTTTGCGCTGAATCCAAACGGCGTCAATGGCGGCGTGATGCAGATGGTGAATCACGGCATTTACTCCGGCGCGCTCTTCCTCCTCGTCGGAATAATTTACGAACGCCGTCATACGCGAAACGTCGCGGAGTTTGGCGGACTGTCGCACGTGATGCCGGGCTATGCAGCCATCTTCCTCGGCATGGTGATGACTGCGATCGGTCTGCCGTTACTCGCGGTCTTCATCTCGGAGTTCCTGGCGCTGCGCGGCGCGTTTGAGGCGAATCCGTACTGGTCCGCGTGGGCCGCGCTCGGAATCATTCTCAACGCCGGATATTTCCTGTGGCTCTACCAGCGAATGTTCTTTGGCACGATTGACAACCCGAAGAACGAGCGGTTGCTTGATCTCAAGCCGCGGGAGTGGGCTTACATGGTGCCGCTGATGATTTTGTCGCTGTGGATCGGCGTGTATCCGAAACCGTTTCTCGAGTACATCCAGCATCCGGTGAACGCAGTCGTGAAGCAGGTAAGACCGGATTATCAGATTTTGGGAGAGAAAGAACCACAGATTACACAAATCCCGTAAAGCGATTTTCACAGATCTGATCCGTGTAAATCGGTTTTTTCAGATCCGTCCAATCCGTGGTTAATTGATCGATGTTCCTTCTACAAGCCAACGCCACTTCAATCATTAGCGCCTCCGATCTGCAATTGATCGCCCCGGAGTTGATCCTAACCGCTTGCGCATGCGTGGCGCTGGTGATGGAAGTCATTCTGCCGTATCGCAAGAGCAAGCTGACGGCCTATTTCTCTTTGATCGGCGTCGCGCTTGCTTTCGTTTCGCTCGCCGTGCAGTGGTGGTACATGAGCAGCGCACTCCCGTTCGACGGCTTCTACGGCATGGTACGCATCGACGGTTTCGCGCTTCTCTTCAAAGCAACATTCCTGATCGCAGCGGCCCTCGCCATCGGCCTGTCTACGCGCTTCCTCGACATCGAAGGAGAACAGCACGGCGAGTACTACTCGCTGATTCTCTTCGCCACGGTCGGCATGATGTTCATCGCCTGCGGCTACGATCTCATCTCGCTCTACATCAGTCTCGAGTTGATGGCGCTCACGTTCTACGTCCTCGTTGCTTTCACGAAGCGCGAGAAGAGGTCGAACGAAGCCGCGATGAAATACTTTTTGCTCGGCGCGTTTTCATCAGGCATCCTGCTCTATGGCATGTCGTTGGTCTACGGCATCGCCGGCTCGACTAACATCGGCGAGATCGGCACAAATATTTCCAGTCTCATGTCGCAGATCCAACGCGCGTTGGAAGCAGCCAAAGCCACCGGCGCTGTTCCGGATCAAATCACGGGACTAAGACCGTTGCTGCTGTTGGGCATGATCGCGCTCGGCGCCGGACTGTTTTTCAAAATCGCCGCGGTGCCGTTTCACATGTGGGCGCCGGACGTTTACGAAGGCGCGCCCACTTCAGTCACCGCCTTTCTCTCCACCGGCTCGAAAGCCGCGAGCTTCGCGTTGTACTGGCGCATCTTCAGCGTGGCGCTCGAAGGCATGCGTGTCGATTGGGCGCCGCTTCTGGGACTGATCGCTGCGATAACGATCATGGTCGGCAACTGGGCCGCAGTCACGCAGGAAAACTCAAAACGTCTGCTCGCTTACTCTTCAATCTCGAATGCCGGTTACCTGTTGCTCGGGTTAATTGCGGGTAACCTTTACGGCTACCTCGGCCTGATTATTTATCTCTTCGTCTACACGCTGATGAACATGGGCGCGTTCGGCGTCATCATCAGTCTGCGACGCCGCGGCATCATCGGCGATAACGTCGACGATCTCACGGGCCTCGGCCAAAAGGCGCCCTTCATGGCGGCGATGATGGCGATCTTCATGTTGTCGCTCGGCGGCCTGCCGATGACCGGCGGCTTCATGGGCAAGTATTTCCTCTTTGGCGGCTTGCTCCAGCGCGGCGCCACGGATCACAAAAACTGGTATTACTGGCTGGCGGGTTGGGCCATTCTCAACACCGTCGTCTCCTTCTACTACTACGTGCGTTTCATCAAGGTGATGTATCTCGGCGATCGTATCGCCGACAACAGGCCGCTCGCGCTCTCACCGGCGTTGCAGACGGCGCTCGTCGTTTCTCTCGTCGGCATCATCGTGATCGGTATCTATCCGCAACCTTTCATTCAACTCGCGCAGGATTTGATCGAGCCCTTCGTTTCCTTAGGCGCGGTTGCGCCCAAGTGATCGCCCGGCGTGTATCTCTACTACTTCCTCGCCGCTCTCGCTTGCTGGTTTGGTCTTCAATCGTTACGGAGCGGGATACGTTTTGCGGCGTACGTACGCCGTGAAACGCATCGGCCGATTCCCGATTACCAACCTTTTGTTTCCGTGATTGCGCCGGGCCGAGGACTCGAGCCGGGTTTGGCGGACAATCTGCGACCACTGCTAACTCAGGAGTATCCGCGATATGAAGTGCTATTTGTTTTCGACGCGGCGGATGACCCGGCGGTTCAGGTTGTCGAACAGATAATCAGCAGCGGATTTTCGCAGATGGCCAGAACGATTATCGCTGGTCCAGCGACAGACAGCGGGCAGAAGGTCCACAATCTCCGAGTTGCTGTCAACGAGATCGCGCCGCACTCAGAAGTGCTGGTGTTTGTTGATACGGACGCGCGACCGGGGAAGATGTGGCTGCGAAATTTAGTTGCACCGCTCGCCGACGAGACGCTCGGTGCCTCGAGTGGTTATCGCTGGTTTGTTCCGGTTCGCGGTGGCTTTGCGTCGCGGCTGCGCAGCGTTTGGAATGCGTCGATTGCGTCCGCTCTCGGCGCGGACACGACGAAGAACTTCTGCTGGGGCGGCTCAACTGCAATTCGTCGCGCGACGTTTGAACGAATCGGCGTTCGCGAAGGCTGGCGCGGCACTGTCTCTGACGACTTCACGATCACGCGTGTGCTCAAAGAAGCGAAACTGCCGGTGCA
>JBKPPH010000072.1:0-14162 GCA_046733535.1 Acidobacteriota bacterium | reverse complement strand
GTAATAACCATCCTCCATGATCGTTGCCAGCCACGGCGGCCGGTTAGCCAACTCTTCGATCTGAATCGGTTCTTCAATCACGATGCTGTCGGAACGCAACCAGCAACCGGCCCGCACGCAAAGATCCTGGACTTCACGGTTACCGACACTGCTGATATCGGGCTGAGTGTTCACGGCCAACGGCACCTTCTTCCAAACATCCAACTGAAGTTTCGTCATGTCGAGGAAAGTTCGTGCTGCCGTTGTGTGGTCAGGAAACGGATTGGGAAGATTGCTCGTGTGGCCTTCGCCCCAGAAGCCGTACATCATCAGGTCGATGAATTCCATCAGCGGGTTGTTGTCAAACTCATGGACCAGCAGTTCGTTTAGTTCTTTGAACGCGCTTTGAAATCTCGGATGGTCGTATCGCGGTTCTACGAAATCTGACTTAGCGCCGTAAGTCTTTCCGATCTTCACGAGGGGAACTTGTTTCTGGAGAAAGTCAGGTAAGGCGAGCCGTCCGGGTTGACCTTCGGTGTTCGACATCTGAATACGAAAGGCGACACGGAGCTTGTGACGCTTGGCCGCATCGAGTGTCAACGCGAAGACCGGATGCAGTTGCAGTTTCCCGGGCGCTGTCTGCACGTCGCGCCAATCACAGCGAATGTAAAGCAGATCGACAAAGGGAAGCGACGCGAGCTTCTCGACATGTTGCTCGAGTGTTTCGGTGCCGGCGCGCGCGGCGAGCGACGGTCCGCCTTCTTCCCACGTGTAACCCATCAAACCGAGGCCGTAATTTTTTACCGGCTTGTTCGATTGTGAGGTTACGAGCACCGTGTACCAGCCGGCGTCCTGTTCGATCCCGAATGGTCCTTGGTTGAGACGGTCAGTGACTTGCGGGCCTGGTCCAAAATCATAGTTCTCCCAGTGGTGCGTGGGAACTTCCTGTGCCTGGACAGATGGCAGAGCGCTCGCGACGCCGAGTGCCGCCCCCGCTTTTATAAAACTACGCCTCCGCATTTTTGAGATCCTTCTGTCGAATTAACGTCAGCACCAATATCATTCCGAGGAAGGGAATGAAGCTCGCAGTAATCAAAATCGGGGTAAAGGAACGATGGTCTGAAACGTAGCCGATGAGAAAAGTCGAAATGATTGTGCCCAATCCCGCGCCGGTGCCGCTCATCCCGCTGACAGTCGCGACCGAATCACTGCGATAGAGATCAGACGGAAGCACGAGCGCCATCGTGGAGAACGACGCGTATGCAAACGTCGAAACCGCAAAGAGACCGGCGAGTGCGAGCAAGCTCGAGGTAAAGATAGTCGGGATGAGAAGCGTCATTCCCAGGCCGCCAAACACGACGACGGCTTTGCGGGCTTTAATCACGGGCCAACCGCGTCGAATCAACCAACTCGAGAGTCCGCCGCCGAAGAAGTTGCCGAGATCGGCGGCCACAAATGGGATCCAGAACGCGAGCAGTCCCTGCTCGGGATTGATTCCTTTGCTCAACAGATAGATGGCGAACCAGTCAGTGATAAAAAACCAGACCGGATCAGTCATGGTCCGTGCGGCGATGATGCCCCACGTTTGCGGCAGTTTGATCAGATCTCGCCAACTCGTTTTGCGCTTAGCGGAGTGGTCCTCCTCAGCCACTTCGATTCGGTCTCGCATGATCAGCTCGAGTTCGGCTTCGCTGATGCGCGGGTGCGATTCCGGTGGGTGATAAAGCATGCGCCAGGCGATGAGCCATAAGAACCCGAGTGTGCCCGTGATGATGAAAGCGGGACGCCAACCACCGAAGTATTTGTACAGACCAATCACGAGTATGGGCGCGATAGCCCCGCCGATCGAAGAACCGCTATCAAACAATGCGACGGCCCAACCGCGCTCCTTTTTAGGGAACCACTCCGCCACCGCTTTGGTGGCTGCTGGCCAGTTTGCCGATTCGCCCGCACCCAGCAGGAAACGAAAGAAGGCAAAACTGCGCAGGCCACCGGCGAGCGACGTCAGCATTGCTGCGATCGAGTACCAGATGACGGTGATCGTAAGACCCTTTCGTGTGCCAATCCGATCGATCAAGCGACCCGACAGAGTCTGTCCAATGGAGTAAGCAACGCGAAACGCGATCACGATGAGGGCGAAGTTCTGATTGTTCCACTGGTATTCCTGTTTGAGGTACGGTGCGAGAACGGAAAGAGTCTGGCGATCAAGGTAGTTGATGACTGTGGAAGCAAACAGCAATCCGCCAATCCACCAGCGAAGGTTTGCGATCGGTCTGGCGACTGTGCGTGAGCGGTTTACGGTCGTTGCCATGCTTCGCGCTCAGTTATTTCTTCAGCCTTCATTTCCGACAGGAACCTCTCACAACGCAACACGTCGTCCAGTTGCTTGATCCCTTGTTCTTCTCGCGCGTCCGCGAAAGGACTGGCGAAGACACCAACCTTCCGCGACGCGAGCGCGCTGATGAGTTCGTTGGGAAAACCCAACTCACCGCGAGCGCGGCTGTAACGGCCGGTTGACTCGTCCCAATAACGATTGCGCAGTTCGCCCAGGACTTCAAACATCGTCTCGTTCTTCAGGATGAACATGCCGATGTTTGTCTCACCAAACTCGACCGTTTCCGCGCCTTCCAGATGAGTTTCAGTGGCCGACGCGATCTCACCGGATTCATTGCGTGCGATCGGCGCGTAGGGATTGTTTATAGACGCCGTTGGCAGGACCATCTCGTAAGAATCGAACAAGCGCGCGAGCTTTACCGCGCGTGCAAACGTTTGCGGACGAATTACCGGTTGCGTGCTCCACACAACCAACGCGAGTCCGGAAAAGTCAGCCATTATTTCGTGCGCGTTCAAAACGGCGTCACCGGTCCCTCGTGCGTGAGGCTGAGTGATGAACAGCACGTTCTGTTCGTGAAGGGCGTCGCGAATCGCGGCTTCGTTACTCGGCGAGACGACGATCACCGGCGGACGCGTTTCACCTAATCCGTCGCGAATGCTGCGGAGAACATGTGTGATCGCAGGTTCGCCGGCGATCATTGCCAGCGGCTTAGGGAGCGACAGTCCTGTGTCTGCGGCGCGCGTGCCTTGTCCGGCAGCAACGATCACGGGCCAGATTTCCTGGGACTCAAGCGAGACCGAAGCAGAGTCGATCAACGCGCGCAGCTTCGTGGGAGCACCGATGTTGATCTTCCTGATCGAATCACGCCATAAATCATGTAAATCGATCTCGCTCAGACCAGGACCAGGCGTTGACACGATCACCGATCCCTCGTTAACGCCGTGCCGTCCTCTTGCCGAGTAGTATTGTTCCTGCACTCGTGTGATCAGGTTTTGTGAGTGTTCTCGGGTCGTTAATGCCAGCACATTCCCGCCAAATCCACCGCCCATCACACGCGCACCAAGCACGTGGGGATCTTCGGCGACGATGTCGATCAACTCTTCCACTTCCGGAACGCTGACGTTGTAAAGATCGCGCAGGCTTGTGTGTGATTCCTCCAGCAGTTCTCCGAGCATTTGCATTGCGGATAGTGTGCCGCCGGAATCCTTCTGGTTCTGAAGCGAATCCAGTGTGTTCGTGGCGAGTGCGACGCGTCTGGCTTCGCCCAAATGATGCAGACCGCGAGTGCGAATTTTTAGTGGCCAACGCGGTGTGTCGTTGACCAGGGCAGGGAAGGCTCGCTCCAGTTCGATCAAAGTGTCGGGATAATCTGACCTGACACTCTCGATCGAGATCGTTTCCGGTAACGATGCGAACAGCTCTTGTGCCG
The DNA here is from genome assembly GCA_046733535.1 of Acidobacteriota bacterium. Lineage (GTDB taxonomy): Bacteria > Acidobacteriota > Blastocatellia > Pyrinomonadales > Pyrinomonadaceae > PSRF01. The sequence goes on along the minus strand of JBKPPH010000072.1, from coordinate 10,419 downwards.
TCTGAAACGCTTCCAATGAACCATGAGCGAGTAGTGTTTTGGTATCGAGCCACGCGTTATGACGATCCGGCGCACTCACCTTCCAGTGGTCAATGATCGCGGGGAGGAGTAAACGGGAAACGGCGGCGCGCTCGTTGTATTCAATCATGATTTCGCGCCCTTTGTCCGCGGGTTTTGTAAAGAACGTTACCCACTCGAAGGGCTTGTCCGGAAGCGCCGCCAGCCTCGTCTGGTTCGTTGCGTAGTCAATCAACACGGCGTTAGCTGTCGCTCCCAAACAAATTGTGAGGTGGTCCATCGATCCTCCGCGCGTGCCGATGAACCATTCAGCGAACGCAGAATCCCGCGCCAACTCCTCAGGGGTCCATGAGATTTCGTTAACGTTTCGGATCGCGGCGCCGCCCAGGACGACGAGAGCTGACGAAGATGAAGCGCCACCGCCCGGCGGTATGTTGGAATCCAGCGCAAAGTCGAAACCATGCTGTATCTGTTCACCAAACTTTCCGCGGGCGAAAGTCACCGCCGCGTTGATGTAGTTTTGCCAATGCGGTTCTGGTGTTCCGTGAGCAAACAGGAAATCAAGCCACTGGGGTTCGACCTCACCCGTGAATTTGGGCACATTGAGAATTGAGAAATGCGACGGTTCGAATTTCGCCGAAGTCGACGCACACCGGATTACAGGTTCATTCGATTTCCGGTACAGCATCAACGCGTCGCGCTCACGGCTGGCAAACGTGAGCGAGGCGGTTCGGAGGTAGGATACGTAATCGATATGTTCGCCGAGGACACCCATGCGGGCGGGAGCGCGCAACAGTGAAACTGGTCCGTCGCCGAAGCGGTCTAAAAACAGACTGCAAAGGATTGTTAGCCGCGCCGCTCTTCGCTCGAGATCGATATCGCCGGCGATGACTAAACTCGCGAGCGCGGTTTTGATTTCAGAAAGATTCATTGCCAGTTTTGGGTCGTGAATGTTATAAGGCGCCTATTCAAATTAGTGTTCTTCAACAATAACTGACGCTTGACGCACCCGCGGCACTGATTGATGCAGGGTTTGTTCGAGTTGCTTACAAACAATAACGTAAGTGGCCGAGTTTGCAAACTTCTGATTTCGGCCGTTGCGAAGTTTGACGAGGAGAGGATGGATGGCTCTACCAAGAAGAGAGTGGCTCAAGACAGTCACGAGCGCCGCGTTTGGTGCAGTTGGTTTCCCACTGCTCGGCCACGCTCACGGCCAAACGCGGCGGACCGACGCTACGACAATTCGGCCGCTGGCGCTCAAAGACTACCAACCGAAAAGCATGCTTCACGTGCCCGAAACGCACGTGCCTCGTTCACGCTTTCCCAATATCGACTTCCATACACATCTCTCGTGGATCGATCGAAAAGGAAAGGCCGATGTCGTGCGACACACTGCCACGCCGGCGGAAGTCCTGAAGGTCATGGACGGGAAAAACATTCGCATCATGATCAACCTCACTGGCGGGTACGGTCCTTTGCTCGAAGAAACAGTCCGCCATTGGCAGCAACCTCATCCAGATCGCTTTATCGTTTTCACCGAGCCCTGGTACGCAAAGATCACGACGCCGGACTATGCGAAGTTTCAGGGCCAGCAGATCGAGGCCGCGAAAAAAGCCGGCGCGCGCGGTCTGAAGATTCTTAAAACTCTCGGACTCTATCTGCGCGAAAAGGTAACCACCGGTCCGTTAGTAAAAGTCGACGACAAAAGATTTGATGAGATGTGGGACGCGGCTGGATCCCTCGACATGCCTGTCGCCATACACGTGTCCGATCCAGAGGCGTTTTTCCTCCCGACCGATCGCTTCAACGAACGTTACGAAGAACTCAGCGCGCATCCCGATTGGTCCTTTCATGGCAAGGACTATCCGAGTAATGCCGAGCTTCAGGAGGCGCGCAATCGGGTGATGCAGCGCCATCCGCGCACGAAGTTCGTCTGCCTTCACACTGCGGATTCAGAGAACCTGCCATACGTTTCCGAATGTCTCGATCGTTATCCAAACATGTACGTCGACATCGCGGCGCGCATCGGCGAACTCGGCAGGCAGCCCCGAATGACGCGCAAGTTCTTCGACAAATATCAGGACCGAATCCTGTTTGCGACAGACGCAACGCCTCACGGCGACGAGACGCCGCAGCAGATCTTCGGCAATGAGTTGTACGAGATTTATTACCGGTTTCTGGAAACGGAGGACGAGTATTTCGATTATGCGCCCGCGCGCATTCCGCCGCAGGGTCGCTGGCGCATTTATGGCATCGGCTTGCCCGAACAGATTCTGAAGAAGGTGTATTACGAAAACGCAGCTCGTCTGCTGGGTCTTAATTGATGCCGCAAAACTCACGACGACGCTTTTTGCAGAACAGCTTGATGTCGCTCGTGGCTGTTCCGCTTTTGCGTCATACGACGTGGACCAGCGAAGGCGGCGTAACAGTCACGCTCGAAGGGCGCGCAGAGAAACTCCGAGAGGAGACTGTAAGTTTCGGACTGCCGTTACCGTTTGGGTTTCTCAGTGACGCGCGAAAGGTCAGGGTTGTCGACGAGAATGGAATCGAAGTGGCCGCCGCTGTACGTTCACTCGAGCCGTGGCGTGTCGGTGGACGCGAAGGTTCGATCAGATCGGTATTAATCCAGTTCAAAGCCGATTTCTCACGACAGAGAACGCAGCACGTCAGAGTCAGCTTTGACGGGAGACAACAGTCGACGCATCCCCGGTTTGTTCCAATTTCGCAGACGCTGATCGATGAGCGCGGGTTGAAAGGTCCGCGAGTCGTAGCCGTCTTCCCTGCCGATTGGCTGTGCGCGTCGGGAATCGTTGGGCCACAGGTGCCTGCGACCGAGTCAGGTGTCTACTCCAGCTACGATCGTTTTGTCGAAAAGAACTTTCCCGGATCGCTCCGTTACCTCGATAGCCAGGTCTATCACGAGTGGTTATTCGATCGCACTACCTGTTATTACAAGATGTACGTTCGCACGGGCGACAGCAAGTATCTCGATGCCGCTTATCACGCTGCCAACTTCGTCCGTGAGCATACAAAACTGGATGGTCCAGACGCCGGAATCTTCACGCTCAAAGGACCGGATCTTAAGTATGTCTATCCGCGCGCGATGCACCTCCACTACCTGCTGACCGGAGACGAGCGCGCGCTTGCGTGCGGCAGGTTGATGGCCGAGTACTGCTTCAAACACCAGGATCCGGTTTATCGCCCTGACTTACTCAAACCGGTCCAACTCGGCGTCGATCCCGAACGCGGCCGAAACTTTTGGACGTTGCGGCACCAGGGTTACGGCTTACTCGGCATCCTGCACGGTTGGGAAATGACCGGCGAGCGGAAATATTGGACCAAGGCGCGAGAGTGTGTTGACGCTTATTACAAACACCAGCAACAACCTCCTGATGGTCACCCGCCCGACGGATCGTTACGGCAAAACTGGGAACTGTACGATCCAAACGAAGCAATGTTTCCCGGAGCGACTTCAGCATGGATGATGGCGTTGCTACTCGATCCGCTCTTTCATTACTGGACACTCACGAACGACAGGCGTATCGCGGAAATGGTGGTGAAATGGTGCGACTTTCTCGACCGGCAAGGCATCGTTCCCGACGGATCAAAGGCGTATTACGTGATCAATTGTTTCGCGCAGCACGATCCGAAAGGCGAGATTGGGCCAGACATGGAAATGCACAACACGGAGATGGCTTACACCTTTGCACTCGGTCTGTTCTTCACGAATGACGTCGTCCGACGGGACGTTTACCAGAAGCGATTGAAGCGTTTTCTTGATCTGGCTGTTCAGCTTGATATGAATCGTCCGGCACGTGCTTTCAACTGGGCGTTTCAATTCACCAGCCAGCTCGTCTATTTCGCGCAACACCAGGGAGAAGGTGTAAGTCGCAAAAGGGGCTAACGATGAATCATAAACCAAGGCGCGCGATCGGCTTCTTGTTACTCGCGGTTCTGTTTGTCACTGCTGAGGGCCGGACGCATGCACAAACGCTTTACCGGGTCGCGATTCAGCAGAACGTTCGCGTAAAGATGCGAGATGGCGTAACGCTGGCGGCTGATGTTTACCGTCCGGTGAGTGACGAAAAATTTCCAGTCCTGCTGCAACGCACACCTTACAACCGCGCGGGTGGCGCAGCGATGGCAAACGAACTCGCCTCGCACGGATACGTTGTTGTCATGCAGGACACGCGCGGGCGTTTCGACTCGGGCGGCGAGTTCTATCCGTTTCGCAACGAGAGCGCGGATGGTTACGACACGGTGGAGTGGGCTGCGAGTTTGGACCGGTCAAACGAAAAAGTCGGAATGTTTGGCGGGTCGTATGTAGGCGCAACGCAGATGCTGGCCGCGATGGCGGCGCCTCCTCATCTCGTGTCGATCTTTCCTTACGTAACGGCGTCCGAGTATTACGATGGTTGGACTTATCAGAGCGGCGCCTTGATGCAATGGTTCAGCAGTTCATGGACGTCCGGTCTTGCTGTTGACACGCTGCGACGTCAGGCAGAAGCAACGCAAGCGCCGAAAGAGTGGGTGAACGTGTTGCCGCTCGGTGATTATGCCATTCTAAAATCTGCACCTGCGCCGTCACTCGCGCCGTATTTTCACGACTGGTTAGTGCACGAGCGAGACGACTCATACTGGCAACAATGGCGCGTCTCGGATTCTTACTCGCGCATGACGGTGATGGCTTTGCATGGCGGCGGCTGGCACGATCTGTTTCTCAAAGGTTCGATCAAGAACTACACCGGGCTACATCAACAAGCGTCAACCGCCGAAGCTCGCGCGGGTCAGCGCTTGATCGTCGGTCCCTGGGCTCATGCGCCGACTTCGCCCGAGGGAAAGATCGGCGACGTCGTGTTCGGTAAAGACGCCGTACTGGACCACACGGCGACCGCGTTGAAGTGGTTTGACTACTCGCTGAAGGGAATCAAGAACGAGTATTCCAGCGGCGCTCCGGTTCGCCTGTTCATTATGGGCGACAACGCCTGGCGCGACGAGCGCGAGTTTCCACTAGCACGAACGAGCTACACGAAGTACTACCTTCATTCAAGCAAAGGCGCGAACAGCGTCTCCGGCGATGGCGTGTTGAGCCCAACGCCGCCGGCGTCTGAAACGAAGGACGAGTTTGATTACGATCCTCAAAATCCGGTGCGCACGATCAGTGGAAGGCTGTGTTGTGGCGCGGCAATTCCGCCGGGTCCGGCGGACCAGCGACCCAATGAGTCGCGATCGGACGTGCTCGTTTATTCGACGCCACCGCTGGCTGAAGACACTGAAGTGACGGGCTTCATCACACTCGAGCTTTATGCCTCGACTTCGGCCGTGGACACGGATTTCACCGCACTCCTCGTCGACGTCGATCAGAGCGGCTACGCGCGTTTTTTGACCGACGGCATCGTCCGGGCTCGTTATCGAGAGAGTACGAAACAGTCGTCGCTGCTCACGCCCGGCACGATCTATAAATACACGATCGATCTATGGGCGACGGCGAACGTGTTCAAGGCCGGTCATCGCATCCGGCTGTATATTTCCAGCAGTAACTTCCCGAGATTTGATCGAAACCTAAACACGGGGGAAGACATCATCAACTCGTCGCGGCCGGTGCGGGCGCACCAGACGATCTATCACGATCGCGAGCACAATTCGGCGTTGGTGCTGCCGGTGATTCCGCGACGGTCGAATTCCGACCGCGCCGAATTACGACATCGCTAGAGAAAGTTTGTTCTTGCATTAGGTCGCGGCGGAGTGCTATAACGCGGTTAGTTCTAAACGCAAACTAACCATAAAAGCAAAACAGTTGTTCGGGATTTTGGAGATAGTTCGTTAAGAACGTGAACTAACCGGCCCAAGCTCCCACAGCGTGCAGCAGTTTTCCCGCATCGGTCGCGGCCGTAAGTTTTTAGTTTAAGGAGTGGCATATGAGAATCGTCCAGAAAATTACCAGCAGTGCACTCACTCTTGGAATGCTCCTTTGCGTCAGCATCACCGCCTATTCCCAGGGGACCAACCTGGGAACGCTTCGCGGTACGGTAACTGATCCTAATGGCGCCGTAATTCCCAACGCGGCCGTGAAAGTGACGGATCAAACCACCGGGCTCTCCCGCGACATTACTACAGATAGTGAAGGCAATTACGAAGTCCCCGCTCTCAAGGCCGGCACTTACAAAATCACCGTCGCCGCTCCGGGGTTCAAAACCGTTGAGGTGGACGCGGTGTTGAAAGGTTCAGACGTCGTACGCGCCGACGTGCGCACCGAGGTGGGTGCGCAAAGTGAAAATGTGCTGATCACCGGCGCTGAGGCAGGCGTGATCGAAAAGGAACAACCGGTGATTGCCGGAACACTCAACAACCGGCAGCTAATCGAAATTCCCCGAGACAGTAGAGACATCTACGAGTTCCTGTACCTGAACCCGGACATCACGCAGGGTCCGAATGGCGACGGCAGCTTCAAATTCATTGGTGGACAGAGCTATGGCGCCAGCTTTTCCCTCGACAGTCAAAGAACCAACGGCGGCATCTTCGGTGAGCCGACCGGTAGCCAGCCCTCTCTCGAAACGATCGGCGAACTCGTGGTGCTGTCGAAGAATTTCACGGCGGAGTATTCGGGTATCGCAAACATTCGCGTGGAAACGAAACGAGGCGGCAGGAACTACCACGGTTCACTGTTCTACAACAACAAGAACGACGCGCTCGCGGCCTGGTCCGTGCAGGACAAAAATGCGCAGGCAGTGTTTCTACCCACTGCCGACACCACGGAATTTCCCAAATCGCGATTCAATCTCAATGAAGTCGGCGGATCACTCAGCGGACCAGTCCCCAAGGCAGGCCAGAACACCTTCTTTCTTTTGTCGTACGAGCGCCGTTGGGACTTGAACGTCGCGCAGTTGCGCTCGAGCCAAATACCGACATCACTAATACTCGGAGGCGATTTCACGAAGATCGCGACAAACAGCAGACCGACAGTGAATGCCACGGTGTTGCCCTTGCTTACCGCAACCGAGTTGGCCAACAACACCATCGTCACCAACGGCACCCGGCGCTGGCTCAGCATTCCGACGCGGCTTCTCAATCCAATCGCATTGGGTGTGGTGAACGGTTATTACCCGCATACTAATCCGGCGACTCCTTTCAGCACGTCGAACGGTCGTTTAACTCGCTTTGTCAGGAACTTGCCGGGACTGCTCACGAGAGATCTGGCGACGCTGCGACTCGATCACGACTTCTCCGAACGAGACAAATTCTTTGCCGTTTACAACTTCCAGGACAGTCCCGGCAACCGCCGCAGTCTGGCCGTGAATCCGCTGCCCGCGTTCGGTTTGCTCTCTCAGCATCAAACGAATCACACATTGTCGCTCTCGTACACGCGTCTATTCACGAACACCCTCGTGAACGAGTTGCGAGGCGGCTTCAACATTCAGAATCTCTTTCGCCGCGGCAATCAAAGCAATCGAGACTTTCTGTCGAGTATCGGATTCAACGAGAATGAGATCTCCACGATCGGGTCGGTCATTGGTTCGGACTTGCTCGACACCGCGGGTCCTCTGCGCATGACCTTCTCGCCGTTCGCTGCGATCGGGAACGGCGGCCGCAGCATCAACCGGAGTTTGGACCAGCATCTGGCAACGTTTGGAGACAGCATCACCTGGACCACGGGCAATCACTCAATCAAAGCGGGCGCGGACTTCGTGCGGAACCAGGCGGTTGATGGTTTCAGTGCCACCAGAGGTAATCCGCGCGGCTTCCTGAACTACGGCACTTCGTTCACCGCTTACAGTAATTTCCTGCTCGGTTTGCCACCCTCTTCAGTCACTTACGTGGGCGCCACTCGCCGCGGTGATCTCAACGTATCGAACTGGGAAAACGGATTCTTCGTCCAGGACGACTACAAAATTCGACCGTCCATCACTCTCAACCTGGGACTGCGTTATGAGTTAATCACCCCGTTCGTCGAAAAAGACGATCTGATGGTGAACTTTGATCCGAGCACGTCAGTCAACCCGGGATTCCAGGGACGCTTCGTGATTCCCAGCGACAAAACCAGGACTTTGTTGGATCCGCGCTTTGTTGCTTATGGCGTCGTCACTGCCGACGAAGCCGGTGTGGGACGAGGGTTGATCAAGACGGACAGGAACAACTTTGCTCCTCGTGTTGGTATCGCCTGGCGCCTCGGCGACAAAAATGTCGTGCGCGGTGGATACGGAATTTATTATCCGACTTCCGCGGCCCAGGGTATGCGCGACGCGCTCGCAACTAACGCATTCAATCAAAGCGTAACCAAGCGTGGAACTCAGGGTCTTCCGGGCGGCATCAATCCGCGCGGTATCACACCCTTTAGCGGTGGCACCATCAGTGTTGGCGATCCGACTGACTTCACCGCGTTGGCAGCCAACGCGATTCCGTTTGATTTGCAAACCCCTCGTTACGAACAGTTCAATGCCACGTTCGAACGAGAATTCATAGGCAACATCGGCTTACGCGTTTCATACGTGGGTTCGCGACAACACGGTCTGATTGCGGGCCGTGACCTCAACGAGATACCGCCCAACAACATCCCGTTCGGAATTCGTAACGAGGACGGCGACCTTTGCGATCCTATCGATGAAGGCGATTGTATCGTGTCGCCGGAGGACGCTGCGCGACGACCCTTCCCGCGTCTGGGCGATTTCCTCGCCACTTATGGCAATACCGGCCACGGACGCTCGCACGCCTTCCAGCTTGAAATTAATCGGCGCTTCGCACGTGGTCTGTTGTTCAATGTGTCTTATACATTGCTGGACCAGAAATCGAGCGGCACTGACGTCGGCAATTCGTCGCTTGGTGGAACTTCTTACAACCAGTTCAATCCCGATGTCGATTTCGGTCGCGATTCGTTCGTTTCACGCCACCGTCTCGTAAGTTACGGAACCTATCAACTCCCGGTAGGCCGCGATCGTGCGTATGGCAAGAGCATGGCGAAGTGGACAGATGCCGTGGCGGGTGGCTGGGACCTAAGCTGGAACATGTTTGCCAAGAGCGGAACTGGTTTCACCCCGTTCTGGGTTTGCAACAGTTGCGGCAACTTCGGCTTCTTCGGCCCAGGCAATGTCGGCAGTGGGTTTATCGATGCCATCGGTGACTTCTCGTCGAACACGTACAGGCCGACTGTCAAGGGTGATCCTTACGCCAACCTCTCAGGCGATCAATTCTTCAATCCCGCCGCCTTTGGGCTTCCGCCGCTCGGAGCAGATTTGTTTGACAATCCCGCCATTGCGAAACGGAACTTTTTGACTGGACCAGGAACGTGGGGCGTCAATCTCGGCGTACGCAAGTACTTCAGATTTAGTGAGACGACGCGACTCGAGGTGGGCGCTGATTTCAATAACGTCTTTAATCACCCATTGTTCTCTCCACTCGATACATTCTTTGCGAACATTGGTGACTTCGATGTCGCTGTCACGCCGGCGGGCCAGCTTGAAATCGTGAACGTGAATTTGAATCCCGATTTCGGGCGTAACAACATCAGTTTCTCGCAAGAAGGAATTGATAATCGTCGATCTGTGCGACTTCGATTGCGTTTAAGCTTCTAGCTGGCAACATGGGTAAAGGATGCGGTGGAGGGAGACTCTGACTCTCTCCTCCGCACCAGTGCCTCATGGGTCCACGGTAGAAGTGGACAGGTGAAAAAAATTGACGCAACAGCTCGCCAAGAATCAAACGCCTCAAGGGCGTCATCGCTTCACACGCAAACCAAATCTCGCCGACGTTAAAGCTGCCGGGCATGACATGCTGCGGCTGGTGAACCGTCGCATACTGCTCAGTATCCTCTCGGATCGGCAACCCATCTCACGAGCGGAAATCGCGAAGATTAGCGGTCTGAACAAAGCCACCATCTCGACCATCACGGGGGAACTACTCAAGGACGCCTGCATCATCGAAGAAGGCTCAGGACGCACGACGCCAATCGGTGGCAAACCGCCAACGCCCCTGCGTCTCAACGCCAAACGCTTCGGTCTGTTCGGCGTCGACATTCGCGCGGATGAGACCGTGCTCGCGCTCAGCGATTTCAACAATCGGATCGTCTCGCGTGTCAGTTTCGAGACCGGATCAGTGGCCTCGTCGTTTTTGAACAAGATCGGGAAGGAGATTCGCAAGCTTCGCATCAAGCACGATTCGTTCATCGAGTTTCCCGGCATCGGCGTCAGCTTGCCGGGCCTCGTCGATAACCAAAGTGGAAAGTTTCTGCTTTCAGTGGTCCTGCCGTGGCGGGATGTTCCGGTGGTGAATCTACTGGAGAGAGCCACGAGTTTGCCCGTGATCATCGACAACTCGGCACGCTGTTCGGCGCTGGCTGAGATCTGGCACGGCAAGGCGCAGTACGCACACGTTCGCAATTTGCTTTACGTCGGCGTGAGTACCGGCCTC
>JBKPPH010000071.1:0-5906 GCA_046733535.1 Acidobacteriota bacterium | reverse complement strand
TTTGTTTTGTCGTTGCGCGTGAGATCAGGACTGATGATCTGCCAACTGTTTCCTTCATCAGTCGACTTGAACAGAACGTTCGCAGCGCAATATAGCGTGTTTGGATCGTGCGGTGAAAACAGCAGCGGAAAGTTCCACTGGAACCGGTACTTCAACATGTCGGCGCCGGAACCCATCGGATTGTTTGGATACGGATTGATGTCGCGTAGCTGGCCGGTGCGGTGATCGTAGCGCGTTGTCAAACCGCCGTAAGAGCCGGCAAACACGATCTGCGAATCTTTCGGAGACGGCGCAACCCAGCCGGATTCGCCGCCGCCAACGTCGTACCAATCGCTCGTTCCGATACCGCCTTCATTCGTGCGACTGGCGATACGCACGGTGGAGTTGTCCTGCTGCGCGCCGTAAACGTTGTATGGAAAATCGTTGTCGAGCGCGACGCGATAAAACTGCGCGGTCGGTTGATCCTGCTCGGTCCAGCTTCGTCCGCCGTTGAAAGAAACATTCGCGCCGCCGTCGTTACTCTCAATCATCCGGTTCGGATCGTCGGGAGCAATCCACAGATCGTGATTGTCTCCGTGCGGCACCGAAATGGGGGTGTACGTCCGCCCGCCGTCGTTCGAGCGATAAAAGCCGGTATTCAAAACGTAAACTGTATCGACGTTTTTCGGGTCCGCGTAGATGCGGCTGTAGTACCACGCGCGTTGTCGCAGTCGCCGCTCGTCGTTGACTTTCGTCCAGCTCGTGCCGCCGTTGTCTGAACGAAAAACGCCGCCATCCTCAGCCTCGACGATCGCCCACACTCGTTCGGAATTCGCAGGTGAAACCGTGATGCCGATTTTGCCGACAGTGCCTCGCGGCAAACCGGGGTTGCGCGTCAACTCGGTCCACGTATCGCCACCATCAGTGGATTTGAAAATGCCGCCACCTGGACCACCGCTCTCGAGCGTCCATGGCTTACGATAGACTTCCCAGAAGCCCGCATACATCGTGTTCGGATTGCCGGGATCGAGAATGAGATCGATCGCGCCCGCTTTGTTTCCCCGGTTCAGGATCTTTTCCCACGTCTTGCCACCGTCTTTCGAACGAAAAACTCCGCGCTGCTCGTTTGGTCCCCACACGTGGCCCAGCGCCGCGACGTAAACCAGATCGGGATTCTTCGGATGCACCCTGATGCGCGCGATCTGTCGCGTGTCTTCGAGGCCAACGCGTTTCCACGTCTTGCCGGCGTCGTTCGACTTGTAAACGCCATCGCCGTGCGAGACGTTGCCGCGAATCGGCGACTCACCCATGCCGACGTAAACTGTGTTTGGATCGGAATCACAAATTCCGATCGCGCCGACAGAGCCCGTGCCGAACACTGAGTTATCGCTGACCGATTCCCAGTTGATGCCGCCGTCAGTGGTTTTCCAGACGCCGCCGCCTGTGGCGCCGTAGTAGAAAACAGAGGGCTGCGAAGCGACTCCGGCGACTGCTGCCGAACGGCCGCCGCGATACGGTCCGATGCTCCGATACTGCAACTGCTTGAGCAGGTCGGGTGGTTTCGGCGCAGCCGCCGCCGGCGTTTGGGCGTGAATCGGTGTGGCCGAAACGATGAGCGCAACGGCGAGACAGAGAGTGATGCTTGTACGAGACGCACGTAACGTCTTGAACATTGGATGGGCTCCTTTACGTTGTCACGGGTAATGATGGCTTGCGGTGAGAATTTTAACATGTGAGCCGCAGATTTGCGCAGATGCACGCAGCTTCTTATCCGCGTTCATCTGCGCAAATCTGCGGCTCACACTTCTTCGCGGAGAGGGCGGCTCATCAATTCCGCGACGGCATCGCGCGCGGGCTTGCCGTCGTAGAGCACAGCATTGACTTCGTTCGTGATCGGCATTTCGAGCCCGGCGCGGTCGGCCAATTTCTTCACTGCGCGCGCCGTGTTGATGCCTTCGGCCACTTCGTTCAGACCGCTAACGATCTCTTCGAGCGTTCTTCCCTTGCCGAGTTCTTCACCAACAAACCGATTGCGCGAAAGACCTCCGGTACACGTCAGTACGAGGTCGCCGAGTCCTGCGAGCCCCATCAACGTTTCGACCTGTGCGCCTTCGCGCCGCGCGAGACGTGTGATCTCCGCGAGGCCGCGTGTGATGAGGGCGGCAACACTGTTCGAGCCGAAACCCAACCCCGCTGCCATTCCCGCGGCAATCGCTATCACGTTTTTTACCGAGCCGCCAAGTTCCGTCCCGATAACGTCGGCGTTGGTGTAGATGCGCAGGTTCTCGAAGCTGAAATCGTTCTGGACCGCGCGCGCCGCGGCGGCATCTTTACTCGCGGCAACGATCGCGGTCGGATGTCCCTTGACCACTTCCTTCGCGAACGACGGTCCCGACAGACAAACAAACGGATGCGAATTTGCCACGACCTCTTTCGCTATTTCCGACACTCGTTTGCCGGTGTCGATCTCGATGCCTTTTGAAACGCTTACGACGATCGCCGCTTCATCGAAAAGCGACGACATCGAGATTAACAATTCGCGCGCGGCGTGCGAGGGAGCAGCGAGCACAACAGTGGAGGCGCCGTGCAGCGCGGCATCGATGTCACCCGTCACGTTTACATTGTCTGGAATCGAAGTGGCAGTCAGGTACCTGGCGTTCACTCGCCGTTCGTTGATCGAATTTACGACTTCGGCGTTCCGGGACCAGAGGCACACATCGTGACCAGCGCGCGCGGCAATCACGGCAAGCGCCGTCCCCCAACTTCCCGCTCCGACGATGGCGATCCGTTTCATGTTTTAGATTTTGGATTCAGTTCCTCGCGCGAGTCGCGCAATATTACCGCGATGCGCGAACACGATCAGCAGCGCTCCCACAACTGCCGCTGTCAGCAACGGTCTCGAATCACTCTGCAACCGAACGAACAATGGTATTGTCGCGGCAGCTACGATCGAACCCAACGATACGTACCTCGTCAACGCGACGATGATGACGAATATGATGCCGGCACACAGCACCGCGACTGGGGCCAGTATTGAAAAAACTCCGACTCCCGTCGCCACGCCTTTGCCGCCGCGAAATCCCAACCAGACGGGAAACATGTGACCGAGGATCGCGGCAATCGCAGCAATGGCAACGATCCAATCAACATTCGGCGCCAGCCACTCCGCGAGCAACACCGCGAGACTTCCCTTCAAGGCGTCAAGCACGAGCGTAATGACACCCGCAGCCTTGCCTGCGCGGCGCGAAACGTTCGTAGCGCCAGTCCCACCCGAGCCACTCTGGCGAATATCAGCGCCAAGCTTCTTCCGCACGATCAAATATCCGAACGGAATCGAACCTAACAAGTATGCAATAATGACAAGGAGCAGTGATCGCATGTCATCAACCGTAATCGAAGGTAAGCATATATTCCTGCGCTCACCACAAGCAAAGGACCAGGATGAATACCTGGCGCTTAACCGTCGCAGCGCTTCATTCAATCGCGGACTCGCATCACCGCCGACACGGCCTGAACAGTTTGCCGTTTACCTCGAAAGGTGCCGCGTAGATACTACGGCTTGCTTTTTTATTTGTCGCCGCACAGACAAGCGGCTACTCGGCTCGATCAACCTGAGTCAGATCTTCCGCGGCAACTTTCAAAGCGCGTATCTCGGTTATCAGATTGGGGCGGAGTTCGCGCGACAGGGTTACATGACGGAAGCGATTGCTCTAATCCTTCGCTATGCGTTTGTCGAATTGAAGCTGCATCGTCTCGAAGCCAACATCCAGCCTGGTAACGTTGCCTCGATCGCGTTAGTGAAACGGGCAGGATTTGTGAAGGAAGGTTTCTCACCAAGATACCTGAAGATCTGCGGCCGCTGGCGCGACCACAAAAGGTGGGCCATCCTCGCCGAAGATTGGCGCGCCGCAAAAAAGCACAAACCAGCACAAAACAGTAATGTCTTGCCTTCGAGCACAAGCGAATCTAAACTTCGCGTATGAATATGAATGTAATAGAAGCCGCGAAAAACTTACCCTTACCTGAACGGCTTGAACTCCTCGATGCTTTGTGGGAGAGCATCATTGAAGAGGGATACGACCCACCGTTGACCAACGCACAAGCGGAGGAACTCGATCGCAGGATCGAGGCTCATAAGCGCAATCCAAATGACGTCGTCGATTGGAAGACTATCAAGGCTGAACTCGATTCCAGGTTCGAAAGAAGCTAATGTCTTCCGTCGTTGTTTTCCGACGAATCGCCAAGCGTGAGCTCGACGATGCGATAGTGTGGTATGAAAATCGACGCGAGGGGCTCGGGCAAGACTTCAGCGTTGCGGTTGAACGGGAAATAGAGAGAATCGCCTCGTCACCAAACCAGTTCGCTCGCGTGAAGCAAGAGGTACGTAGAGCTGTACTGCGGCGGTTTCCTTACATCATTTATTTTCTTGTCGAAGATCCGCAGGTGGTAGTCCTGGCTATCTTCCATGTGAAACGTGATCCGGAACACCTGGAAAATCGGTTCTAGTTACTGAAAGAGGATTACAGTAATCGACGGCGTAGGAGATCCAGCGCGGCTTGTGAGGCGCGCCAGCGAACGAGTTGGCGATCGCCGGGGAGTTTCAGTCTGCGGTGCTCGGTCTTAACGTCGTCCGAGAGCGCGATGAAGACAGTGCCCACCGGTTTGTCTTCGGTGCCGCCGCCGGGACCGGCAATACCCGTAATCGACAATCCAAAATCAGTCCCCGCGCGTTTGCGAATACCCTCGGCCATCGCCTCCGCAACCGGTGCACTAACTGCTCCATGCTCCATCAACAACATCGGTTCGACGCCGAGTGTTCGCGTCTTCGCATCGTTCGCATAAGCCACGACGCCTTCGATGAAATACTTCGACGAACCAGGAACTTCCGTCAGCCTCTGCGCCAGCAAGCCACCCGTACAACTCTCCGCTACCGACAACGTGTAACCGCCAAGCGAGAGCTTCAGTCCGACAACTTCTTCCATCCTTTCGCCGGCAAACGAGAACACCGCGTTTCCGAGTCGCTCTTCAATCTGCGCCGACAAACGATCGAGTAACTCGTTCGCTTCCTTCTCAGTCCGTCCACGCGCGGTCAGATGAATTTCAATCTCGCTTTGATTGAACAGGATCGTCGTCACCGGATTGTCGTACTGCGTGTAAACCGGCGCGATCTTTTCATCAACCGCCGACTCACCCATCCCCGCTACTCGCAACATGCGTCGCACCACACGCAAACTTCCCGCCCGGCTCGCGAGTCGCTCAGCGACGTGGTTCTCGAACATCGGCCGCATCTCGCGTGGTGGACCAGGCAAAAGCACGATAGCCGTGCCGTGGTGATCGATGAACATCCCCGGGGCCGTACCATTTGGGTTCGGTAACACTTCCGCATCCTCGATCACCATCGCCTGTCGCGAATTACGTTCGGGCATGGTAACGCCGAAGCCCTGAAAGCGCTGTCGAATCTCTGCCAACACAACCTCGTCGAGCAGCAGACGGCGGCCCAGCGCGCGGGCGGTGATCTTGCGCGTGATGTCGTCTTCGGTTGGACCGAGACCGCCAGTGGTGATCACGACTTTCGATCTGCGAACGGCGTCTTTGATCGCTTCTTCGAGGCGGGCATCGTCGTCGCCAACGATGGTTTTGAGTTTTACTTCGATGCCGAGGCGATTGAGTTGCTCAGTGAGCCAGAGACTGTTGGTATCGGTGCGATCGGGCGCAAGTAGTTCCGATCCGATCGCGATGATTTCTGCTGTCAGGGCTTCAAACAAGCTAGTTAACTGGCTCTGTTGTCTTCCTGGTAAACGTCGTGCAGCACTTTGGAAATAGGCGGCGGCGCCGTGATTTCACTCAGCGGCAGCGAAGGCGCAAAGCTCATTTCATCATGCGTGTGTTTCGGCTCCGGCAGCGGAACTTCTATTCGCACCGCGCGC